>NZ_JBEZFD010000010.1:177837-316704 GCF_040649235.1 Spirillospora sp. NPDC049024 | reverse complement strand
ACGAACCAGCCCCACGGCAGCTCCCCCCGACGATCAACTCGCCGAGCAGGACTACACCACCGCTAGATCAATTGCTACGACCGGTTGAGGGCAGGCACCTCTCGCGGCAAACTTAGACCCCGCACCCCGAGAACTGCCGGAAAAGCGGAATTCGGACCTGTCTCCCGATCAATTCGGGACGATGACGAATACGCAGGGTGATCTCGGCACCGAAATGTACGTTGACTCGCGTGCCCTATGTGACGCACGGGGGAGCGGAAACCGGCCAGGGACGGTCGTCGGCCGTCCGGCCGAAATGATCACTAACGGAGCGGATATGGATCGGTGTCCGCGACGCCATGGCGATCACACCGGAAGTCCAGGCGATCACCTCTTAACTTTCCCGATATTTTGCCAAATCGAACGTCACTCATTACCCCGGGGCCGAGTCGTCGCCACGGCCTTCCCCCAGACGAATCCGAACAAGATTCACGACTAGCCATTTATCCCTTATTGCGTCATTTCAGGCGTTTCTTCCGTTCGCCGCGCCAACGCCCACCCGGGATCGGACGGTCAACGGCCCGCCCAGACGGCGATCGCGAGCGCCACCCGGTCCTCGAACCGCATCGGGTCGCGGCCGGTGAGCGACTCGATCCGCGCCAGCCGGTGGCGGAGGGTGTTCGGGTGCAGGAACAGCGCGCGCGACGTCGCGCCGACCGCGCCGCCCATGTCCAGGAAGGTGCGCAGCGTCTCGGTGAGGCGGGTGCCGTGCGCGGCGTCGTAGTCGCTCAGCGGCCGGGCGATCTGCTCCAGGAACGGGGCCAGCTGCTCCTGGTCGAGCCGGTCGAGGAGGGCCTGGAAGGTGGCGAGTTCGGAGGCGTACACGACCCCGCCGGTGCGGCGCGCGGAGTCGAGCGCGGTGAGGCTCTCGGCGAGCGAGAGAGGCAGGTGCTCCAGCGGGCCGGCGCTGCCGACGCCGGCGGGCTCGGTCCAGGCGTGGGCGTCGTTGGTGACGAGCAGTGCCGTGTCGTCGTCGAGGCCGAGGACCCCTGGCAGCTCCTCCTCGACCGAGCCGTCCATCGCGATCACGAGCAGGGAGGCGGGGTCGAGCCCGGCGTCGTCGATCCGGGGGCGCAGCGCCTCGGCGGACGCGAGGCCGTCGCGCACCATGCGCAGCAGCCGCCCGGTCTCCTCCCGCTCGTGCCGCTCGTCGCCGGCGGACGCGAGCCGCTCGGCGAACCACTCGGTGAAGCCAAGGAACGGGACGTCCTGCGGCACCTCAAGCAAGGGGAGGCCGACGCGGTCGCAGGCCAGGCTCAGCTCGTCGGGCACGGTGTCGGTCATGTCCCCGACGCCGTAGCCGATCGCGCTCCCCCGGCCGGCCTTGACCGAGTCGACGAACGCGGCGCACGCGCCCGGGTCCCGCAGCGCCGCGCCGACCGTCAGGACGATCTCGTGCCCCCGCAGGTAGGGGCCGGGGTCGAGCAGCTCGGTGGAGTGCGCCCAGCGGACCGGGCGGTCGAGCCCGTCCTCCCCCGCGACCAGGCGCAGCCGGAAGCGCGGCACCTCGAGGAGCTGCCGGACGGTGAGGTGCGGCGGCGCGGAATCGCTGGTCACAGCCTCACCCTCTCATTCCGGCCCGGCGCCGTCCCGTGCCCGTGACCGTCTTTTGGGCAAGTGCACGAAAGGTCGGGCGCGCCGCGGTGGGTTCGGCCAAGAAATCGCCATGAGGCTTGTCACCAGCGCTTATGCCGGGTTTGCCTGGTGCTGTCGGAGCGTCGGGAGGTGATCTCATGGACGGGCGGGTCGCGCTCGTCGCCGGGGCGGCCGGCGGCATCGGCTCCGCGCTGGTGCGCGAGCTGGCGGGGCGCGGCTGGCGGACGGCGGGGCTGGACCTGCGCCGGGCCTCGGACGCCGACCACTCGGTGAGCGTGGACGTGGCGGAGCCCGCGCAGGTGCGCGCGGCGGTCCGGCGGATCGAGCGGGAGCTCGGCCCGGTCGAGGCCGCGCTGTGCGCGGCCGGACACCACTCGATCGTCCCGATGTCCGACATCGCCTGGCCCGACTGGCGGCGGATGCTGCGGGTGCACCTCGGCGGCGTGGTCAACGTGTGCGCGGCCGTCGCCCCGGGGATGGCCGAGCGCGGCCGGGGCAGCCTGGTGCCGATCGTCTCCCACCTCGGCATCGGCGGCGCGAACGCCGAGGCGCACTTCGCGGCGGCGACCGGCGCGGTGATCGGGTTCGTCCGGTCGCTGGCGGCGGAGCTGGGGCCGTCCGGGGTGCGGGTGAACGCGGTGGCGCCCGGCCCGACCGACACGCCGATGCTCCCGTCCGACTCGCCCTGGCGCAGGCCGTCCTACCTGCAGGCCCTGCCGGCCGGGCGGCTGACGTCCCCGGAGGAGGTCGCGCTCGCCGCCGCCTACCTCATCGAGGACGGCACGTTCTGCGCCGGCGAGATCCTCTCCCCGAACGCCGGGACGGTGCTCTGATGGCGATCGCGCTGATCACCGGGGCGGCCGGCGGGCTCGGCACGGCCGTGGCGCGCCGGCTCTCGGCCGACGGGCGCCTGGTCGCCCTCAACGACCGTCCCGGCCGGGACGTGGCCGGGCTCGCCGCCGAGCTGGGCGGCGTCGCCGTGCCGGCGGACGTCTCCGACCCGGCGGCGGTGACCGCGATGGTGGCGGAGGTCGAGCGCCGGACGGGCGGGCAGATCGGGCTCCTGGTCACCTGCGCCGGCCGCCTGGAGACGGCCCCGTTCACCGCGGAGCCGGAGGACCTCGCCGACTGGTGGCGGGCGGTCGACGTCGACCTCGGCGGGACGTTCGCGTGCGCGCAGGCCGTCATGCCGGGCATGGTCGAGCGCGGCGGCGGCCGGATGGTCTTCGTCGCGTCCGAGTGGGGGGTGATCGGCTGGCCGCGGGCGAGCTCCGACTCGGCGTCCAAAGGGGGGACCATCGCGCTCGCCAAGTCGCTCGGCCGCGAACTGGCCCCGCTCGGCATCGCGGTGAACGCGATCGCGCCGAGCTCGATCGACACGGCGCGGCTGGAGGTGGACGCCGCGGCGGCCGGGGTGACGGTCGAGGAGTTCCGCGCCCGGTGCTCCGCGCGGACGCCGCTCGGCCGTGTCGCCTCTCCCGAGGAGGTCGCCGCGGCGGTCGCGTTCCTGGCCGACGAGCGGCTTCCGACGCTCGTCGGCCAGATCCTGCACGTCAACGGCGGCACCACCCGGGCCCGCGCCTGACGGCCCTACTCGCGGGCGGCGACGGCGTCCGCGGGGCGGGCGGTCATGGCGAGGCGCGCGGCCGGGAAGGTCGCGGCCCCGGCGAGCAGGAGCCCGAAGGCGAGGACGCCGAGGTGGCCGACGGGCGGGACGTACGGGGGGCCGTCCGTCATGCCGGCGGCGAACGCGGTGAGGGTGCCGAGGGCGATCGCGGTGCCGAGGACGGCGGCGATCGCGGCGACCGCCAGCGTCTCCCATCCGAGCATCGCCATGACCTGGCGCCGGGTCGTCCCGACCAGGCGCAGCAGCGCGAACTCGCGGGACCGGCCGGCGGTGGACATCGCGAGGGTGTTCACCACGGCGATCGCCGTGAACGCGATGATGAGCCCCATCGCGACGTAGGCGACCTCCGCGTCGGCGGCCGACCTGGCCTCGGCGAGGGTGCCCGCGGACACGACCGGGAGGCCGCGCGGGGGGCTGCCCGCGATCAGCAGGGTGCCGCGGGGGTCGTCGACGTGGGCGGCCAGCAGATCGCGGGAGACGGTCAGGTCGCCGAACCCGAGGCCGCGCCCGTAGACCGCGACCACGGTGGACGCGACCGGCGTGCCGTCGCCGAGCGTGAGCGGCAGCCGGTCCCCGGGCCCGACGCCAAGGCGGCGGGCGGCGGTGGCGCTGACCGCGACGGCGGAGGCGTCCAGGCGGTCGAGCGTCCCGTCCCGGACGTCCAGGTCCAGGGTGCGGTCCAGGCCGTCCGGCGTGACGCCCTGGACGGCGTAGTTCTCCAGGCCGACCCGGACGGTGCTGTGCAGCACCTCGGTCACGGCGGTCACGCCGGGCGTCCGACGGAGCTTCTCGGCCGTGCCGTGCGGGACCCTGGGACCGGCGACGTGCGCGGTGAGGGTGCCCTCGCGCGCCTGCCGCGTCGCGGCGTGGCCGATCGTCGTCTGGACGAACAGGATCGTCGCGGTCAGCCCGATCATCAGGGTCAGCGGGGTGACGACGGAGGCCAGGCGCCGCGCGCCGGCGGCGAGGTTGGCCGCCGCGAGATGCCCGCCGCCCGGGAGGAGCCGGAGCGGGACGGCGAGGGCGGCGACCGCGGCGCGGGCGATCAGCGGGCCGAGGAGCGCGACGGCGACGGTCCAGACGATCGCGGTCAGGATCGTCACCGGGCTCGACGCCGCCTCCGTGTCGAGGTGCGCCAGCAGCACCGTCAGGACGACGGCTCCGGCCGCGACGGCGGCCCCGGCCGCGATCCGGGCCGGGCCGAGCCGGGCGCGGCCCGCCGCCGCGTCGCCGAGGGCCTCGACGGGACGGATCCGGGCCGTCCCGCGCGCGGTGATCCGGGCGGCGGCGACGGCCGCGGCGAGGGTGGCGAGCGCGGCGGCGAGCGGCGGGAACGGTCCGACGACGAGCTCCAGGTTGGGCGGCAGCGCACCCAGCCCGCGGAACTCGTCCCGCAGCCGGAACGCCAGCGGCAGCCCGGCGGCCGCGCCGAGCGGCCCCGCGACGAGCCCGACCAGCAGCGCCTCCCACCCGATCATCCGGCGGACCTGCCGCGGCGTCGCGGCGACCGCCCGCAGCAGCGCGATCTCCCGCTCCCGCTGCCGCACCGACAGCGCGAACGTGCCGGACACCACGAGGACGGCGACGAGCAGGGCCGTCCCGCCGAGGGCGCCGCCCATGGAGATGAGCTTGACGCGCGCCTTCTCCGCGCCGAGGAACTCCGCCCGGCCCCGGTCGCCGCCGGTGTGGACGGTCGCCGCGGTGCCGCGCACGGCCTCCTCGACCGCCTTGGCGGGGCCGTGGGCGCCGATGGCGGTCACCATGCCGCCGTGGCCGGCGAGCCGCCCCGCCTGGGCCGTCGTGAAGAAGACGGCGGTCTGGTGCGCGAGGGCCTGCCGGGTCACGCCCACGACGCGGTAGGAACCGGGGACGGCGGCCTGGACCCGCACCGTCGCGCCAACGCGCAGGCCGCCGGCGCGCGCCGCGGCCGCGTCGACCACGATCTCGTCGTCCGCGGCGGGGGCCCGCCCCTCGCGGAGGGTGAACGGGGTGAGCGCGGCGGACTCCCACCCGTGGCCCCACGACGCGCGGCCGTCCGCGCCGGAGCCGCTCCCGGCGGAGCCGATCTCGGCGGGGAACGTCACCTCGGTGACGACGCCCCGGACGCCGTGCGCCGCCCGGACCCTCGCGGCCACGGACGCGGGCAGCCACGCGCGCTCGGCGATCGGCTTCGCCTTGTGCTTCCGCTTGCCCTCCTTCTTGACGATCGTCTTGTGGACGAACTGGTCGCCGGTGACGACGACCGGCGCCCCCGCGTACCGCTCGGGCTCGACGGAGCCCCGCAGTCCGGTGTCGAGGAGGACGCCGCACGCGCAGACCAGGGCCGCCGCGCACAGCAGCGCTGCGAACGCCCCCGCGAAGCCCGCCTTGCGGTGCCGCAGCGTGGCGAGAACGAGTCCGAGCATCACTTCCACGCCCCCAGCCGGGTCATGCGCGCGGCGACCCTGTCGCTGGACGGGGCGTCCATCGCGTCGACGATCCGGCCGTCCGCGAGGAACAGCACCGTGTCGGCGTAGGAGGCGGCGACCGGGTCGTGGGTGACCATCACGACCGTCTGGCCCATGCCGTCCACCGTTTCGCGCAGCAGCGTCAGCACGTCCCGCGCCGTCATCGTGTCGAGCGCGCCCGTGGGCTCGTCCCCGAACACGACGTCCGGGCGGGTGACGAGGGCCCGTGCGATCGCGACGCGCTGCTGCTGCCCGCCGGACAGCTGCGCGGGCCGGTGCCCGGTCCGGTCGGCCAGCCCGACCCGGGCGACCACCTCCGTGAGCCACTCCCTGTCCGGACGCGTGCGCGACAGCCTCAGCGGAAGGGTGATGTTCTGCTCCACGGTCAGCGACGGCACCAGGTTGAACGCCTGGAACACGAAGCCGACGCGCCGCCTGCGCAGCTCGGTCAGCTTCGTCTCGTTCATCGAGGAGAGTTCGGTGTCCCCCAGTCGGACCGTGCCGGACGTGGGCGTGTCCAGGCCGGCGGCGCAGTGCAGGAACGTGCTCTTGCCCGAGCCGGACGGCCCCATCACCGCCGTCAGGCGGCCCCGCGGGAGTGACACCGTCACCTCCCGCAGCGCCGCGACCGCTCCCCTGCCCCGTCCGTAGACCTTGCTGACCGCGTCCATGCTGACCGCGTCCATGCTGACCGCGTCCGTGGGCGCCGCGCCGGTGCCGACCGCCTTCGTACGTACCGCGTCGTTCATACCGATCAGTCTTCTGACCTGCGGTTCCGGCCACCAGAGAAGAGATCACCTGCTACCCGTGACCTCGTCATGGGTCCGGGCGTGACGCCGTCCGGGTGGATCGCGCGGGTGGATCGCGCGGGTGGATCGCGCGGGCGGCGGGCGCTGGTAGACATGAGCCGTGATCAAGGTGCTTCTCGCCGACGACCACCACGTGGTGCGCGGCGCCCTCGCCGCGCTGCTGGGGCTCGAACCCGACCTCACCGTGGTCGCCGAGGTCGAGCGCGGGGACGAGGTGCTGCCCGCAGTCCGCTCGTCCCGTCCCGACGTCGCCGTCCTGGACATCGACATGCCGGGGCTGGACGGCCTCGCCGCCGCGGCGGCGCTGCGCGACGCCGTCCCGGAGGTGGCGGCGCTGGTCCTGACCGGGCACGGCAAGCCCGGTCACCTGCGCCGCGCGCTGACGGCCGGCGTCCGCGGGTTCCTGCTGAAGACGGCGCCGCCGGACGAGTTGGCCGCCGCCATCCGCAAGGTCGCCGCCGGGGAGCGCGTCCTCGACCCGAACCTCGCGCTCACCGCCTGGGACCTCGCCGACAACCCCCTCACGCCGCGCGAGACCGACGTGCTGCGCCTCGCGGCGGACGGGGCGGACGCCCCGGAGATCGCCGCGCGCCTCCACCTGTCCGCCGGGACGGTGCGCAACTACCTGACGGCCGTCGTCACCAAGCTCAACGCCCGCAACCGCACGGACGCCGCGCGCATCGCCCGTGAAGCGGGCTGGCTCTAGCCGATCCTCGCCTCCAACCGGAAGCATCCCCGCCCGTCGGCGCGCGCGCTGAGCGTTCCTCCTGCCGCGGCCAGTCGCGTGGTCAGATTCCCGATCCCGGCGCCGGGGGCGGTCCGGGGCGCCTCCGGGTCGAGCCCGTCGTTCTCCACGACCAGCCAGACGGCGCCGCCGTCCTGCCCGGTCGCGATGGTGGAGCGGGTGGCGGCGCTGTGGCGGAGCACGTTGGTCACCGCCTCGCGCAGCACCGTGCCGAGCACCGCCGACGTGCGGGCGTCCAGATCCGGGTGCCCGAGGACGGTCTCGACCTCCACCCCCGCGGCCGTGAGCACGGACCGCGCCGACGCCGCCTCCGCGTCCAGCGCCAGCTCGGCGTCCCCGCCGGTCGCCGCGCGCAGGTCCCCGCGGGCCTGCTCGGCCATGTCGACGACCTCGGCGAGCTCCTTGCGGGCGCGGTCCGGGTCCGCGCCGGCGAGGCGGCGGGCCAGCTCGCACTTGAGCAGGATCGCCGCCAGGCTGTGCCCGAGCAGGTCGTGCAGGTCGCGGGCCGCCCGCAGCCGCTCCTGGACGGTCGCCGCCCTGGCCAGCTCCTCCCCGGCCGTCCGCAGGTCCCGCACCAGCCGCGCCAGCCGGACGAGCCCGTACACCACCAGGCCGGTCACCAGCGTGCTGATCACGTGGTTGACGACGGCCGCCGTGCCGAGTCCGAGCGTCCGCGCGGCGAGGCCGACCCCCGCCATGGACGCCGCCACGAGCGGGACGGCGGCCCAGGCCGGCAGCCCGACCAGGAACGTCCCGGCGAGGAACCCGGCGACGCCCACCCACGCCTTCCCGAACACGGCGACGGGGGCGAAGCTGAGGACCGCGAGGACCGGCGGCCACCACCGGGGCCGCCCGCGCCCGGCCCACAGCAGCTGCACCGCCGAGATCACCGCCAGCCCCGCGGCGGCGGCCGGCCACAGCGGCCCCCACGGGACCGCCAGCAGTCCCTTGACGGAGAACCCCGCCAGGACGGCCGCCAGCAGCGCGAGCGAGAGCCGGTACGCCGTCCGGTCGGGCAGGCTCACCGGGCGCTCTCCCGCCGCGACGGCCGCCTCCACCGCGAACCGGCCGTCCTCGCCCAGCCCGGCGGAGAAGGCGCCGCCCGCCGCGCGCACCCGCTCGGCGGCCTCCGCCAGCCCGTCCGCGCCGCGCTCGGCCGTCCGGACCCCGTCGTTGACCACCCGCAGCCCGACCGCGCCGTCGCGCTCGGACGTCGCGATCAGGCAGGTCCGCGCGGAGCCCGCGCGCACCACGTCCGTGACCGCCTCGCGCAGCACCGTCGCCAGCAGGGCCCCGGCCGGGCCGAGCGGCTCCCGGTGCCCCTCGCGCACCTCGGCCCGCACGTCCGCGGCCTCCAGCAGCGCCCGCGCCGCCGCCACCTCGGGGGCGAGCGACATGCTCCGCAGGTCCGCCGCCGCGGTGCGCGCCCTGTTCAGCGAACGCCTGGCCACCGCCAGCACATCCGCGATCTCCGCCGGCCGGTCGAGGGCGCGCCGGCTGCACGCCGAGACCGCCCGCAGGCCGGCGCCGAGCCCCTCGTCCAGCTCCGCCGCGATCCGGAGCCGCTCCCGCTCCACCGCCGCCACGGTGAGGGGCAGCCGGGCCGCCGCGACGTCGTCCGCCCGGTCGGCCAGCCGCACCAGCCCGTAGACCACGAGCCCGGTCAGCAGGCAGGTGATCGTGACGTCGGCGCGCGTCCCGCCGTACGGCGCGCCCGCGAGCGCCGCGCTCGCCAGGACGCACGCGGCGGCCGGCCAGGCGCCCGCGAGCAGCAGCGAGCCGAGGACGAACCCGAGGATCCCCGCCGACGTGCCGAACGCGACGACGCCCGCGTAGGCGGCCGCCGCCTGCACCGGCAGGCTCCAGGTCAGGGCGCGCCGCGTCCGCCACCGCGGTACGACCCGGACGAACTGGGCCAGCAGGACCGCCAGCACGAGGACGATCGCCGCGCCCGCCTGCGCGGCGCCCTCCGTCCGCGAGGGCGCCGCGAGCACGTAGACGCCGGCGAACGAGGCGAGCACCACCCCGACGACCCACCGCGCCGACCGCGCCCCCGGAACCGCCCCTGCCAACCGTCTCCCACCTCCCGGCCCGAAGGCCGCCGTCCCGCCGCCGGCTCCCGCGTCCGCGTGCCCGGGACGCGGCGGCCGGTGCCAGAGTACGAGCCGGGACGGGCGGTTCCGGCTCCCGGAGGCGCCGCCCGCGCGCGAACGGCTGGTCAGGGCGACCGTCACGGGGTAACCGGCGATTTCGCCGATGCCCGGAGGCGCGGCGCGTGCCGAGAATGTGCGCGTCCCGGAGCCGGCTCCCCGGCCCCGGCCTCCGACTCCGGAGCCGCAGCCCGGCTCCTCCACCCCGAGCAAGGAGCGACCCCTGTGCCCTCCCTCACCGCACGCGCGGCGAAGACGGCGCTCGCCGCGACGCTGACCGCGGCCGCCCTCGTCCTCCCGCAGACCGCGCAGGCCGCCGACAACCCCTACGAGCGCGGCCCCGCCCCGACGCAGCAGAGCATCGAGGCGCTGCGCGGCCCGTTCGCCACGTCCCAGACGAGCGTCTCGTCCCTGAGCGTCACCGGCTTCGGCGGCGGGACGATCTACTACCCGACCAGCACCGCCGAGGGCACCTTCGGCGCGGTCGCGGTGGCGCCCGGCTACACCGCCGACCAGACCAGCATGGCCTGGCTCGGCCCGCGGCTCGCCTCGCAGGGCTTCGTCATCTTCACGATCGACACCCTCACCCGGCTCGACCAGCCGGACAGCCGCGCCCGCCAGCTGGAGGCCGCGCTCGACTACCTCACGCAGCGCAGCACCGTCCGGTCCCGGATCGACACGACCCGGCTCGGCGTGATGGGCCACTCGATGGGCGGCGGCGGGACGCTGGAGGCCGCGGAGGACCGCCCGCAGCTCCAGGCCGCGATCCCGCTGACGCCGTGGGACCTGCAGAAGAACTTCTCCGACGTGCACGTCCCGACCATGATCATCGGCGCCCAGGCGGACACGATCGCGCCGGTCGCCACGCACTCCCAGCCGTTCTACGAGAGCATCCCGGCGGCGTCGGAGAAGGCGTACCTGGAGCTGGCGGGCGCCAGCCACTTCGCGCCCAACACCTCGAACACGACGATCGCGAAGTACAGCATCTCCTGGCTCAAGCGGTACATCGACAACGACACCCGCTACGACCAGTTCCTGTGCCCGGCGCCCGCCCGCGACCTGACGATCTCGGAGTACCGGGACACCTGCCCGAACTCCTAGGGGTCAGCCGAAGCACCGAGCCCCCGCTCACCGACCGGGCCGCCCGCCGCCTCCCCGCGCGGGCGGCCCTTCGGCGTGCGGGCCGGGCGAGCCGTCCCCGGGACCGTGCAGGCGCAGCGCGCTCAGCGCGAGGACGAGCTCGACGAGGTCGCCGGGCCGGGCGAGCGTCCGCCCGGTGAGCTGCTCGATCCGGCGGAGCCGGTTGAGCACCGTGTTGCGGTGGCAGAACAGCCGGTCGGCCGCGCGGGCCGCGGAGCCGTCGCACTCAAGCCAGGTCTCCAGCGTCGTCAGCAGCGCGTCGCGGAAGCCCGGGTCGACGTCCGCGAGCCCGCCGAGCGCGACGTCCCCGAGGCGCCCGGCGAGGCGGGGCTGGGACAGGACGAGGGCGTCGGGGAGCCGGCGGTCCAGCCGGGCGATCTGGTTGCCGGGGCCGCGGCAGGTCCGCAGCGCCAGCTCGGCGAACCAGCGGGCGCCGCCCAGCTCGGCGAGGGAGCTCACGACCGGGCTCACCCCGGCGTGCGAGCGCGCGTAGGGGCGGACCGCGTCGACGAGGTCGTCCAGCTCGGCGGTGCCGAGCGCGACCAGCGCCACCTGGGCGTCGGTGCGCAGCCGCCAGATGAACCGCATCCCGCCGGTGTCGCCGGGACGCCGGCTCACGCCGTCCCCGAAGCCGCCCTCCGCGCCGAGCATCACCACGGCGTAGCGGCCGGTCGCGGGCAGCCCGAGGACGGACGTGGCGGTCGCGAGGAGCCCGCCGTCGGCGCCCTGGCCGTCCAGGAGCGCGTCCACGATCGCCTGGACGCGCTCCTCGCTGCGCCGCGCGAGGTCCAGCTCGGTGCGGTGGTACGCGGCGGCCGCCGCGCCGGACTGCTGGTCGATCGTGTCCCAGGTGCGGGTCGCCTGCCGGATCAGCGCCGGGACGTTCTCCGGGTCGTGCCGGCCGACGACCTCGACGACGGCCTCCCAGAACACCCGCCCGGCGAGCCGGTAGGAGCGCAGCAGCTGGTCGAGCGGCTGCCCCTGGTGCGCGCGCCGCTGCCCGAGGCGCCGCGCCCACTCCAGGTCGGCGCGGCCGCGGCCGGGGTCGAGGATCGTCTTGAAGCCGTGCCCGAGCCCGGTGTGGCACATCTCCCACACGTCGTGGCGGAACGCGTCGTCGCTGCCGCCGCGGTCACCGGAGAGGATCTCGGCGGCGAGCCGGTCCGCGAGGTCGGGCAGGCGGTCCGCGAGCCGCAGCACCGCCCGGCGCATGATCGTGCGATCGGCGTCCACCTGGCCGACGTTCATCGAGGGCCACCTCCAGCACAACGCGGGGGCCTCATCGTGCCACCACGGGGGCGCACGGGCCATCGAGGGACGGCGACACTGTGCCCGCTCACAATCGGGGCCGCTCGCGATTGCGCCGCGTCCCCGAAACCGGGACCCGCTCTGGACCGGTACCGGGTGCCCGTGTTGACCTAGGGTCCCCTTCCCTTTTGAGTCCCCGTCCAATAGGGCCCTTCCCGCGGCTCCGGGCGAGGGCGGTTCCCGCCGAGGAGGGACCGGCATGACACACGAACGGCTGCACGGACGCGAGCGCGAGCTCCAGGCGGTCGAGGAGATGCTCGACCGCGCCCGGGACGGGCACGGCGGCGCCCTGGCGGTCACCGGGGACGCCGGCGTCGGCCGGACGGCCCTGCTGGAGGCCGCCGTCCACCGCGCCGGGACGGCCTTCCGCGTGCTCGGCACGACCGGCGTCCCCGCCGAGACCGGCGTCCCGTACGCGGGGCTGCACCGGCTGCTGCGCCCGCTGTCCGAGCAGGTCGCGCAGCTGCCGCCGGCGCACCGGGACGCCCTCGCGGCCGTCCTCTCCGGCGCGCCGCGCGCCGAGCCGTTCGTGCTGTTCACGGCGGTGTGCGAGCTGCTGAGCCGGGCCGCGCGGAACGGACCCGTGCTGTGCCGGGCCGACGACGTCCAATGGCTCGACCGCGGTTCGCTGGAGGTGCTGGCGTTCGCGGCGCGGCGCGTCGAGGACGAGCCGGTGGCGGTGCTGTTCGCCGTCCGCGACGGGGAACCGGACACGGGCGCGCTCGGCGGCATCCGGCGGCTGCGGCTCGCGCCGCTGGCCGAGGACGCGGGCCGGCGCGTGCTGCGGGACGCGCTCGGCAGCGCCCTGGACGGCTCGGCGGGCGGCGACCTGGCCGAGGAGATCGTCGATCTGGCCTGCGGCCGGCCCCTCGCGATCCGCGAGCTGGCCGCGGCGCTGACGTCCGGGCAGCTGTCCGGCGCCGCGCCGCCGCCGCGGGCGCTGCCCCCGTCCAGCTCGCTCCGCGCCCTGCACCGGCGCCGCCACCTCGCGCTTCCCGCGGGCGCGCGGCGGCTGGTGCTGATGACCGTGGCCGAGGAGTGGATCGGCGCCGCCACGATGGCGCGGGCCGTCCGGGCGGACGGCATCGGCGACGGCGACCTCGACGCCGCCCGCGAGTCGGGGCTGCTGCGGTTCGAGGGCGACGGGGTGGCGGTCCGCAACCGGCTCGTCCGGTCATCGCTGTGGGCCGACGCCTCGCGCGAGGAGCGGCAGGACGCGCACACGCTGCTCGCCGAGGTCCTCGTCCGGGAATGGCAGCGGCCGCGGCGGCTCTGGCACCGCGCCGCCGTGGCGGGCGAACCCGACGACCGGCTCGCCGGGGAGCTGGCCGAGGCGGCGGCCGGGGCCCGGCGGGCGGGCCGGTACGCCGACTCCTGGCGGATGTGGCAGCGCGCGGCGGCGCTGACCGTCGAGCACGGCGCGCGGACGGACCGGTACCTGGCCGCCGCCGCGGACGCCTGGGCGAGCGGCCGGTCGCGGCGGGCCCGCGCCATGCTCCGGCAGGTCCGCCCCCGCGCCTGCGACGGGGCCCGCACCGCCCGCGCCGCCGCGCTGCGCGGCGAGATCGAGGCGGCGGCGGGCTCTCCCGCCGCGGCGGTCCCCGTGCTGCGGGACGCGGCCGAGCGGCTCGCCGGCACCGACCCGGAGGCGGCGCTGGACGCGCTGATGTGGGCCGCCGAGGCCGCCGACGCGTCCGGCGACCACCACGTCTACCTGGAGGTGGCCGGCCGCGCCGCGGCGCTGGAGGTCGCCGCGCCCGGTCCGCGCACCGAGCTGCTGCTCGCCCACCTCGGCGGCTTCGCGGCCTCGATCCGAGGGCGGTACCCGGAGGCGGCCGGACGGCTCCGGCGCGCCGTGCGCCTCGGCGCGGACGTCGCCGACCCGGTCGCGCAGACGTGGGCCGCGCTCTCGGCGCTCGCGCTCGGGGACGGCCCCCGCGCCCGCGCGCTGGCGGGCGAGGCCGTCGCCTCGGCCAGGCGGGCCGGCGACGCGCCCGCCGAGTCGTTCGCGCTGGTGATGGCCGGACGGTGCGAGGCGCTGCTCGGGCATCCGCCCGCGCCGATCGCCGCGTGCCACGACGGCCTGCGCCTCGCGCGGGCCACCCGGCTGCACGGGCACGCCGCCGAGCAGCTCGCGACGCTCGTCCTCACCGCCTCCTTCAACGGCGACGAGGCCAGGGTGCGCGAGCCGCTGGAGCAGCTCACCGGGACGGCCGACGAGCACGGCCTCGCCCGCGCGGCCGCGCTCGGGTCATGGGCGCCCGCGTGCCTGGACCTCGCCGCGGACCGGCCCGCCGACGCCGCCGCGCGGCTGCGGCTGCCGGGCGGCGCGGGGCTCGCGCACCCGCCGGCGCGGCTCCTCGCCGTCCCGCATCTGGTCGAGGCCCTGGTCCGCACCGGCGAGCCCGACCCGGCCGCGAGGGCGTACGAGCACTTCCGCCGCTGGGTGGACGGGATCGGCCCGGCCCCCGGGCCGGAGGCGCTCGGCCGCCGCTGCCGGGCCCTGCTCGCCGGATGCGACGACGAGGCCGAGGAGCACTTCGCCGAGGCCCTCCGCCTGCACGAGGCCGCCGGCGCCGTGTTCGAGCTCGCCCGCACGGAGCTGCTGTTCGGGCACCGGCTGCGGCGCGGGCGGCGGCCCCGCGCCGCCCGCGAGCACCTGCGCGCCGCGCTGCGGATCTTCGAGCGGTACGGCGCCGCCCCGTGGACCGCGCAGGCCCGCGCCGAGCTGCGCGCCGCCGGGGAGACCGCGCCGCGGGCGGCGAGCGGGTTCGGCAAGCTCACCGCGCAGCAGGCGCACATCGCCCGGATGGCCGCCGAGGGGGCCACCAACCGGGAGATCGCTGCGCGCCTGCTGCTCAGTCCGCGGACGATCGACCACCATCTCCGCAACGTCTTCACCCGGCTCGGGATCCGGTCGCGCGTCGAGCTGGCCCGGCTGATCCGCTGATCAGCTCATCCGGCCGTACGCCGGGTCACCGGACCTCCTCGTACTCCTCCTCGCGGGCCTCGGACCCGCTGTTGCGGGAGGTGGAGGAGCTCCGGGTGCTCCGGCCGTTACGGGAGCCCTTGGACTCGGAGTCCTTGGCGCTCTCGGTGCCCTTGCCCTCGGAGTCCTTGTCCTTGGAGCTCGCGGAGCCGCCCTTGCCGGACTTCTCCTCTTCCTCCATGGCCTCCTCGTGGGTGCGGACGACCTCGCTGTCGCGGATCTCACCGCGCCAGCCCTCGATCTCGTCCGCGCGGGTGAGCGAGTTCGTCATCACGTACCGGCGGAAGTGCTTGAGCTCCAGCCGGGCGCGGCGGCCCTGGGCGCGCCAGAGGTTCCCGGTGCGCTCCATGAAGCCCTGCGGGTGGTACTCCAGGACGACCAGGACGCGGGTCAGGTTCGGCGACAGCTCGTGGAAGCTGACCGTCCCGTCCACGTGGCCCTTCGGGCCCTTCGAGCGCCACACGAGGTGCTCGTCCGGGACCTGCTCGACGATGGTCGACTCCCAGGTCCGCGCCGACCAGAAGATCTTCGCCTTCCAGTTCAGCTTGGTCTCGTCGGCCTGGTCGACGCTGATGACCTTCTTCATGAAGGACGGGTAGTCCTGGAACTGCGTCCACTGGTCGTAGACGAGGCGGCGCGGCGCACCGATGTCGATGTGCTCCACGATGTTGGTGACCTTCACCTTCTTCCCGCCGCCCTTGCCGCCCTTGCCCTTCCCGTCCTTCTTGCCGAAGGGCAGGGCGTTCTTGAGCTTGCCGAAGATGCCCTTGCCCTTGCCGTCGTCGGACTGCTCGTCCTTGCCGGCGTCGTCGGCGTCCTTGGAGTCGCCCTTGGAGTCGGCCTTGGAGTCGCTCTTGGCCTCGTCCTTGGCCTCGTCCTTCGCGCCGTCCTTGGCGCCGGAGGTCTTCGCCTGCTCCTGGTCCTGGTCGCCCTGGCCGCTCCCGCCGCGCTTGCCGGAGAGGGCCCGGCCGGCCGCGACGGCCGCGCCGGCGCCGAGCAGGACGCCGCCGGCGGTGCCGACGGCCCGGCCGCCCGGGAGGGCCTTGGTGACGGCGCTCAGACCGGACGAGCGCTTGCGCCCGCCGATCGGCAGCCTCTTGGCGATCTGTCCGACGGGCAGCTTGCCCACCGGGTTTCCGCGTGCCATGTTCAGCTTCCTCACTTGGGGTTGGTGACGGTCTCGCCGTCGCGGATCTCACCGCGCCAGCCCTCCACCTCGTCCGGGTGGAGGAGCGCCTGAGTCATCACGTGACGGCCGAAGTGCTTCAGTTCGAGCCGGGCCCGGCGGCCCTGGGCGCGCCAGAGGTTGCCCGTCCGCTCGAAGAGGCCGGCGGGGTGGTACTCCAGGACGAGCAGGATGCGGGTCAGGTTCGGGGACAGCTCGTGGAAGCTGACCGACCCGTTCACGTAGCCCTTCGGGCCCTTCGAGCGCCACACGATGTGCTCGTCCGGCACCTGCTCGCTGATCGTCGACTCCCACGTCCGCGCCGACCAGAAGATCTTCGCCTTCCAGCTCAGCCTGGCGTCGTCCGTCTGGTCGACGCTGATGACCTTCTTCATGAAGGTCGGGTAGTCCTGGAACCGCGTCCACTGGTCGTAGACCAGGCGGCGCGGCGCACCCACGTCGATCTGCTCGACGATGTTGGTCGGTTTCCCCCTTCGCCCCCGCCCGAAGATGCCGGCGAGGGTCTCCTTCAGGGCCGTCCAGCCGAAGCTCAGCAGCGCGCGGAAGGGGGACTTGCCCTCCTGCAGCGCCTTGACTCCGGCCAGAGCGGCCTTGGCGAGCGGGCCGGCCTGCTCCGCCTTCGCGGTGAGGTGCCGGACCGCTCGGTCGAGCCGCCGTTCGAGCCGGGTGACGAGCCCGCTCGTGGCACGGCGTGCCAGGCGCCGGGCCGAGAGCACGGCCAGCGCCCCGCCGGCGCCGACGGCCGCGCCCACGATCGGGCCCGTCCGGAGTTTCATGTCCTGTCCACCTCATCGTCCAACTCGGGTACGGCGCCGGGTTACCCGGTCAAGCAGGGGCAAAACAGGACGCAGGAAGGAACAAGACATCTCTTCCGACCGGTCGTGACAGAAAGGTGTCCGGACGTTCACTCCCAGTGCACGGGAGGGATCGGCGCCGCCGGACGGCCAGACCAGCCCAGCGTGCGCACCGGACCAGCAGGGTGTCCCTGAAACGCCACATAACGGTTGAGATTCGGTGAAACACCCGCCTCTTGAACCGGTACGGACCAGTGTTTATCTTCAACCCCACCACGCACGTTCATGCTCGGGGGGCGTTCACACGCGCATTTTCTTCATGCGCGCCGGCCAGAAGGCGGGGACAGATGAAACGGCACCTCCTGGGCATCGCCGCCGCGGGCCTGACCGTGGCCCTCGGCGTCAGCGGATGCGGCAAGGGAAGCTCGTCCGGAGGCGACTCCGACGGAAAGACCATCAAGTTCGTCGCGGCCATCTACGACGACAACACCAAGCCCTACTGGGACGCCCTGATCAAGGACTTCGAGGCGAAGAACCCGGGTTACAAGGTCAACCTGGAGATGGTCGATTGGACCCAGATGGACGCCAAGGTGAAGACCTACGTCCAGACCAAACAGGTCCCCGACATCCTCAACTACAACGCGTTCTCCGACTTCGCCCGCGACGGTCTCATCTACAAGGCCGAAGAGGTGCTGTCGCCGGGCACGCTCGGCGATTTCACCCCGACCTTCGTCCAGCAGGCGCAGTACGACGGCGCCCAGTACGGCCTGCCGTTCATCTCCAGCGCCCGCCTCCTGTTCTACAACAAGGCCCTCTTCGAGAAGGCCGGCATCGGCGACCCGCCCGCCACGTGGGACGAGGTCAAGGCGGACGCGCAGAAGATCAAGAAGGCGGGCTCGACCGGGTACGGGCTGCCCCTCGGCCCCGAGGAGTCGCAGGCCGAGTTCTACTCCTGGGCGATGAACAACGGCGGCGGATGGGTCGACGCCTCCGGCAAATGGGCGATCAACCAGAAGGCCAATGTCGACACGCTCGCCTTCCTCAGGGACCTCAACAAGTCGGGGCTGACCCAGCCGAACCCGGAGACCACCGACCGCAAGACCGTGTTCAACCAGTTCGCGCAAGGCAAGATCGGCATGGCGATCGGCGGGCCGTTCACCAAGGCCGGATTCATCGACCCGGTGGACAAGAATCTGGACTTCGGCGTGGCGCCGCTCCCGAGCAAGAACGGCTCCGAGCACAACACGCTCGGTGTCATGGACGTCCTCGCCGCGTTCAAGAAGGGCGACGGCAAGAACAAGGAGGCCGTCAAGAAGTTCCTCGACTTCTTCTACCAGAAGGAGAACACCTCGAAGTTCCTCAAGACCGAGGGCTTCCTGCCGGTGACGAAGTCGGCCGGCGACGCGCTCAGCGCCGACCCGTACATGAAGCAGTTCGTGGACGCGCTCCCGACGTCGAAGTTCGCGCCGACCTCCAACCCGGCGTGGTCGGCGGTCGCGGGCGCGGTCAAGCAGGACCTCGGCACCGCGGTCGCGAACGAGGACCCGAAGAAGGTCCTGGACAAGATCCAGGAGACCGCCGAGAAGGCCGGCTGAGTGCGGGACCTCAAGACCGGGGAGCGGGGGGCCGCCGCCTCGACGGCCCCCCGCCCCTCCCCCGTCCGGCGGCTCGGGCGGGCCCTGGCCCCGCTGCCGTGGCTCGCCCCGTCCCTCGCGCTCATCGCGTTCGTGGTGCTGTGGCCGGTGGTCGAGATGGTCCGCACCTCGCTGCAGAAGATCAGCTCGTCCGGCACCGTGCTCGGCTACCGCGGCGGCGGCAACTACACCGACCTGTTCGGCGAGGACGACCTGGTCCCGGTCGTGCTGCGGACGCTGCTGTGGGTCGCCGGGATCGTCGCCGTCACCATGGTGCTGTCGCTCGCCCTCGGCCAGCTGCTCAACGCCCGCTTCCCCGGCCGCCGGGTCGTGCGCTGGGCCGTGGTCGTCCCGTGGGCGGCGTCGGTGCTGATGACGGCGCTGATCTGGAAGTGGATGCTGGACAACTACTCCGGCCTGGTCAACCGCGTGCTGCTCGACCTGCACGTGGTCGACGAGCCGGTGAACTGGCTGGCCCACCCGGGGCAGGCGATGCTGTGGATGATGTGGGTCGCGGTGTTCGTGTCGCTGCCGTTCACCTCGTTCGTCATCCTCGCCGGGCTCCAGACGATCCCCGCCGACCTGTACGAGGCGGCCCGCGTCGACGGCGCCGGACACGTGCGCGCCTACGTCGCCATCACGCTGCCGCTGCTGCGCCCCGCCATCCTGATCGCGTCCATCATCAACGTGATCAACGTGTTCAACTCGTTCCCGATCATCTGGGCGATGACGGGCGGCGGCCCCGGCAGCAAGACCGACACCACCACCACGTTCATGTACAAGCTGGCCTTCTACGACCAGAACGTCGGCGAGTCCGGCGCGATGGCGGTCGTGAACTTCGCCCTGATCCTCGTGATGGTGCTGCTGTACCTGCGCGCCGCCCGCTGGCGGGAGGAGGTCCGATGACGCGCCGGATCGTCCTCGCGGGCGTCGGCTGGCTGGTCGCCCTGGCGTTCCTGCTGCCCTACCTGCAGATGTTCGTCACGGCGCTGAAGCCGGAGCGCGAGCTGACCAGGTCGCCGGGCACCTACCTGCCCTCGCACTGGACGTGGTCGAACTTCGTGGACGTCTGGTCGGCCGCGCCCGTCTGGACGTACATGCGGGTCTCCCTCACCGTCGCGGCCGCCGCCACCCTGGTCACCCTCGCCTGCGCGATGCCCGCCGCGTACTACACGGCCCGCAACCGCTTCCGGGGGCGAGGGGCGTTCCTGCTGCTCGTCCTGGTCACGCAGATGTTCGCGCCCACCGCGCTCGTGATCGGCATCTACCGGGAGATGGTCGCGCTCGACCTGACCGACACGCTGCTGTCGCTGATCCTGGTGAACGCGGCGTTCAACCTGCCGTTCTGCGTCTGGATCCTGCACGGCTACTTCGCCGGCATCCCGAAGGAGCTGGAGGAGGCCGCGTTCCTGGACGGCGCCGGGCGCATCGGCGCCCTCGCCCGCGTCACGCTGCCCATCTCCATGCCGGGCGTCGTCACCGCAGTCGTGTACACGTTCATCGCGGCCTGGAACGAGTACATCGTGGCGCTGACGGTCACCGCGTCGCCGGACCGCCGCCCCCTCACCGTCGGCATCCCGTCCTTCGTGACCCAGTACCAGGCGCACTGGCAGTACCTCTTCGCCACCTCACTGATCGCGATCGTCCCGGTCGTCATCCTGTTCGTGTTCGTCGAGCGCTACCTCATCGGCGGCCTCACGGCGGGCTCGGTCAATTGACTTCCTCTTCTCCCTGGCGGGAGGGGAGTCCTACGGCTCGCGCCGTGGGTGATTCTGCTTCGCGGCCGATTGCGGAAGGGCGGTCCCTTGCCGTCTGACATCGGCTCCACAGACATCGCCGGGGTCTCCCCTGGCTACGGCTCGACCAGCCGCAAGGATGTTCTTGGCCGCGTTGTGGTCCCGGTCGTGCCGGGTGCGGCAGCCCGGACACGTCCAGTGCCGGGTCGACAGACTCAACTCAGCGAGCAGATGCCCGCATGCCGAGCAGGTCTTGGACGAGGGGCACCACCGGTCGATCACCACCAGGGTCCGTCCGGCCCGTTCGGCCTTGTACTCCAACTGGCGGCGGAACTCACCCCACCCGCAGTCGGAGATCGCCTTGGCGAGCCTGCGGTTCTTCACCATGTTGACGACGGCCAGGTCCTCGATCACGATGGTGTCCGCCCTGCCGATGAGGGCGGTGCTGGTGCGGTGCAGGAAGTCGGCGCGGGCGTTGCGGACCTTGCGGCACGCGCGGGCGACCTTGGCCTTGGCCTTGCGCCGGTTGCTGCTGCCGGGCCGCTTGCGGGCCATGCGCCGCTGGTACCGGGCCAGGTTGCGCTGCTTCCTCTCCAAGTGGCGGGGGTTGGCGATGCGGTCCCCGTCGGAGGTCACCGCGAAGTCCTTCACACCCAGGTCGACGCCGATGGCGTGCCCGGCGGGCGAGAAGGGGTCGGGGGCGCGGGTGTCGACAGCGAAGGTCACATACCAGCGGCCATCGGGTTCCCGCGAGACCACCACCATCGTCGGGTCCAGCGCGGCCAGGTCCACGTCCAGGAAGGACCACACGAACTTCAGCGGTGCGGTGGTCTTGGCCATCCGCAACTGCCCGTCCTTGATGCGGAACGCCGAGCGGGTGTAGTGGGCGGACTGGCGGGAGGTACGGGCCTTGAAACGCGGATGGCGGGCGCGCCCGGCGAAGAAATTGGCGAACGCGGCGTGCTGATGGCGCAGCGCCTGCTGCAGCGGAACCGAGGACACCTCCGACAGGAACGCCAACCCCTTGGTCTTCTTCCACTCGGTGAGCGCGGCGTCGGTCTCCCGGTAGGAGATGCGCCTTCCCTCAACCCGGTAGGCGCGGCGGCGCTCGGCGAGTGTCTTGTTCCACACCAGGCGGATGCAGCCGAACGTGCGGCCGAACAGGGCCGCCTGCTCGGGCTCGGGATAGGCCCGGCACTTGTACGCCGTCCGCATGACCGCAACATTACTAGCGGACAGGAAGCCGGTAAGGGTTTTCGGGTGTCAGCGGGCCCTTGTCTTGGACAGTCCCGGCTGTGCCGGGCCGCCACTGCCGGAGTCCGAATCCCTCCGCGGCCTGAAGCCCGGTGCATCCTTCGGAGGCCCAAGTGACCCTCATCGGCCTGGACGTGGGCGGCACGACAATGAAGGCCGCCCTGGTCAGTGACGGCACGCGGGGCGGCGAGGGCGTGCGGGCCGGCGGGGAGCCGCAGGTCCTGGCGAGCGAGTCGCGGCCCACCGACCGGGCCGACCCGGTGGGCGGCGTCCTGGACTTCGCCGCCCAGCTCGCCGCCCGCGCCGCGTCCCTGGGCTCCCCCGCCCGCGCGGTGGGCATCGCCCTGCCCGGCATCGTGGACGAGGCGGAGGGCACGGCCGTCCACTCCGCCAACCTGGGGTGGCGGGACGTGCCGATCCGGCTGATGGCGCGCGAGCGCCTCGGCGTTCCGGTCGCCATCGGCCACGACGTCCGCACCGGAGGCCTGGCCGAGGCCGTGCTGGGCGCGGGCCGCGGCGCGGGCGACTTCGTCTTCATGGCGATCGGGACCGGCATCGCGGCCGCGCTGATCCTGAACGGCGTCCCCTATCCGGGGACGGTGGGCTGGAGCGGCGAGATCGGCCACGTGGTCGTCCGTCCCGGCGGCGAGCCCTGCGCCTGCGGGAACCGGGGCTGCCTGGAGACCTACGCCTCGGCCGCCGCCGTCTCCCGCCGCCACGGCGGGGGCGTGGCCGCCGAGGAGGTGATGGCGCGGGCCGCGAGGGGCGAGGAGAAGGCGGGGCGGGTCTGGTCGGAGGCGCTCGACTGCCTGGCCGACGGCCTCGCCGCGGCGACCCTCCTGCTGGACCCTGGCCTCGTGGTCATGGGCGGCGGCCTCGCCCGCGCCGGCGACGCGCTGCTGGACCCGCTGGGCTTGCGCCTGGCCGACCGCCTGGTCTTCCGCGCCCCGCCCCGCCTGGTGCGCACGGAACTGGACGACCAGGCGGCCGTGAAGGGCGCGACGATCCTCGCCCGCCGCCTCCTGGACGACGGGTAGGCCGGTCAGCCCGGTTCGACGAGCTTGGCGAGGTTGTCGAGGGCCATGCGCGTCCCGGTCTCGTTGTCGGCGGCGGGGACGGCGTCGGGCAGGCCCTCGTGCACGATGAGCACCTCGGTGCCGCCGTCGACCTCGGTGAGCGTCGTGGTCATCGTCATCTCGCCCCGGAGGGCGGGGTCGCCGGTCTCGAACTCGAACACCTCGACCACGCGCTCGTCCGGCACCAGCTCCACGAACCGCCCGTGGTAGGTGTCGGTGTGCGCCGCCGTCTTCCCGGCGCCGGTCGGCGCGTCGTAGGTGAGCGAGATCCGGAACGTGCCGCCCTCGCGGCCGTCGAACTCGTGCACCTCGCTGGTCATGCCGTCCGGGACCCGCCACCGCATGATGGCGTCCGCGTCGATGAGCGCCCGGTAGACGGCCGAAGGCCGGGCCCGCACGCGCCGGGAGACCCGCGTCGAGTACATGCGCCCACCCTACGGCGCGCCCCCACGGGCGCCGGGCGGATTCAGGCGCCGCGGGAGCGGAAGGCGCGCCGGTAGTCGGTCGGCGGGACGCCGACGTGCCGGGTGAAGTGGCGCCGCAGGTTCGCGGCCGAGCCGAGGCCGCTGCGGCGGCTCACCTGGTCGACGGGCAGGTCGGTGGATTCGAGGAGCACCCGGGCGCGGCCGAGGCGCTGGTCGAGGAGCCACCGGGACGGTGTGGTCCCGGTGTGCGCGGTGAAGCGGCGGGCGAACGTCCGCGGGCTCATCCGCGCCCGCCGGGTGAGGTCGGTGACGGTCAGCGGCTCGTCGAGGTGCGCGGCGGCCCACTGGAGGACCGGGCCCAGCCCGTCCCCGTCGGTGCGGGGCACGGCGAGCTCGACGTACTGGGCCTGGCCGCCGGGGCGGTGCGCGGGCACCACCATGCGCCGGGCCACCTGGTTGGCGACGTCCGCGCCGAGGTCGCGGCGGACGATGTGCAGGCACAGGTCGAGCCCGGCGGTCCGCCCGGCGCTGCTGAGGACGTCCCCGTCGTCGACGTAGAGCACCGAGGCGTCCACCCGGACCTCCGGGTGCCGGCGCTGCAGCTCGTCGGCGAACATCCAGTGGGTGGCGGCGGAGCGTCCGTCCAGGAGCCCGGCGGCGCCGAGGGCGAACGCGCCGGTGCACAGCGACACGATCCGCGCGCCCGCGCGGTGCGCCGCCGCGAGCGCGCCGGTCAGCGCGGGCGGCACCGGGCGGTCGGACTCCACGTGGACGTACGGCAGCGCGGGCACGACCACCATGTCGGCGCCGGCGAGGGCGTCGAACCCGTGCCCGGCGTTGAGGGTGAATCCGAACTCCAGGCGCACGTCTCCGGGCTCGGTCGAGCACAGCCGCAGCCCGTACCACGGGACGGCCGGGTCGGCCCGCGCCGAGCGGAAGACCTGGCAGGCGATCCCGACCTCGAAGAACGGCATGTCCTCGAGGAGGACGAGGGCGACGGAGGCGCGCGTCATAGCCGACCAACCTATGGCGAAAAGCGTGCGAACATCGGCGGATTTGCCACTCGTGGCCGCCGCACCCGGGCTGCGACCGTGGAACCCCACCACTCCTCCGCACAAGGAACGAGCCATGCCCGAATCCCTCACGACCACGCCGTACTCCGCGGCCGCCCTCCCCTGCGCCGTCGTCGAGCTGCGGCAGTACACGCTCCGACCGGGAGGCCGCGCCGTCCTGACCGAACTCTTCGACCGCGAGTTCGTCGAGACCCAGGAGGCCGTCGGGATGCGCGTCATCGGGCAGTTCCACGACGAGGACGACCCGGACCGGTACGTATGGCTGCGCGGCTTCCGCGACATGGAGTCGCGGAAGGCCGCGCTCACCGCCTTCTACCTGGAGGGCGCGGCTTGGAAGGAGCACGGCGTCGCCGCCGCCGAGACCATGCTCGACTCCGACGACGTCCTGCTGCTGCGGCCGGTGGCGCCCGGCTCCGGCTTCCCGTCCGCGGACGGTCGGCCGCCGGTCGGCGCGACGCCTCCCGAGTCACGGGTGACGGCGACGATCCTGCACCGGGAGGACCCCGTCGACGCCGCGTTCGCGGCCTACTTCGACGACACGGTCGCTCCGTTCCTGACCGGCCTCGGAGCCCCTCCCATCGCCCGCTTCCAGACCGAACCGGCCGAGAACACCTTCCCTCGCCTGCCCGTGCGGGCGGAGGCGAACGTCTTCGTCTGGTTCACCGTCTTCGAGGACACCGCCCGTCTGCGCGACCACCTCGACCGGCTGGACCGGTCGCCGGAGTGGACCGAGCGGCTCCTGCCCGCCCTCACCGCCGGCTCCACGGCACCGCCGGAGCGGCTGGTCCTGGCCCCGACCGGCCGCTCGGCGCTGCGCTGAGGCGCCCCGGCGGGGTGGTCGATTCGTCCGTCTTTGCGGCGGGTGCGGCTTGTAGTGTGGTCCCGTGCTCATGGGGCGAGACCGCGAGCTCGACCACCTCGCCGGCCTGCTCGAGGACGCCCGCGCCGGGCGGAGCAGGACCGTGGTGGTCCAGGGCGAGGCGGGGATCGGCAAGACGGCCCTCGTCCACCAGGCCGTCGCTGACGCCGGGGAGATGCGGGTCGTCCGCGGCGTCGGCGTCGAGTCCGAGTCGGAACTGGCGTTCGGCGGGCTCCACCAGATGCTGCACCCCTACGCGGACCGGTTCGACGCGCTGCCCGAGCAGCAGGCGGCGGCGCTGCGGTCGGCGTTCGGCCTCGGCTCGGGACCGGCGGGCGACCGCTTCCTGATCGGCGCGGCCACGCTCACGCTGCTGTCGGAGCTGGCCGCCGACCGCCCGCTGGTGTGCCTGGTCGACGACGCCCAGTGGCTGGACACCGCCTCGCTGGACGCGCTGCTGTTCGCCGCCCGCAGGCTCGGCGCCGACCCCATCTCCATGATCTTCACGGCCCGGGACGGCGCCCGCCCGTTCCCCGACCGCGGCCTGGAGGTGCTGCGGCTGGCCGGGCTGGACCGCCGCGCCGCCGAGGACCTGGTGGCGGCGCACGCGCCCGGCCTGACCGTCCCGGTGCGGGAGCGGCTGCTGGACGAGGCGGCCGGCAACCCGCTCGCGCTCATCGAGCTGGGGAGCGCCCTGCGGTCGCGTCCCGCCCGTCCCGCCGAGCCGCTGCCGGTCGGCGGCAGGGTGCAGGAGACGTTCCGCCGCCGGCTGGCCGAGCTGCCGGAGGCCACCCGCCGGCTGCTCCTCGTGGTCGCCGCCGACGGCACCGCCGACCTCGGCATCGTGCTCCGCGCCGGGGACGCGCTCGGCCTGACCCCCGCCGACCTCGAACCCGCCGAGGAGGCCGGGCTCGTCGTCCTCGACGGCGAGGAGGTGCGGTTCCGGCACCCGCTCATCCGCGCCGTCGCCTACCAGGACGCGGCGCACCACCGGCGGATCGAGATCCACGGCGCGCTGGCGCGGGTCCTCGGCGGCGACGAGCACGCCGACCGGCGCGCCTGGCACCTGGCGGCGGCCGCGACCGGCCCGGACGAGGGCGTCGCCGCCGAGCTCGAACGGGTCGCGCACCGCGCCGAGCTGCGCGGCGGGACCGCCGCCGTCGCCACCGCCTACGAGCGCGCCGCGCGGCTCAGCACCGAGCCGGAGGGCCGGGCCCGGCGGCTCGTCCACGCGGCGCGGGCCTCCTACGACGCGGGCCGGCCCGACCAGGCCGCCCGCCTCGCCGAGGAGGCCGAGCACCTCACCGCCGAGGACGGAGTCGTCGCCGAGGCCACCTTCATCCGCGCCCAGGTCGCCTACGAGCGCACCTCCCCGGCCGCCGACGCGGAGCTGGCGCTGCGGGGCGCGGCGCTCATCGCCGAGAGCGACCCCGAGCAGGCGGTGGCCATGCTCACGGAGGCCGTCTGGTCCGCCCGGGACGCCGGGGCGCACGACCTGGTGCGGCAGAGCGTCGAGCTGCTCGGGAAGGTGCGGCTGCCCGCGGGTTCGGCGAAGGCGCCGGTGACCGCCGCACTGATCGCCTACGGGCGGCTGCCGGACGGCGCGCCGGGGGCCGTCCCGCCGATGCGGGCCCTCTTCGAGGCCGCGCGGAACGGCGGGATCGAGGACGTCGTCGAACGCCTCATCGGCGGTTTCATGGGCCTGCTCGTGGCCGACGACCGCGGCGCGACCGGGCTGCTCGTGGAGATGGCGTCGGAGGCCAGGGCCAGGGGCGCGCTCGGCTGGCTCCCCTACATCCTGGAGCCCCTCGCGATCGGGCGGGTGCTGCTCGGCGACCTGCGCGGCGCGGACGCGGCGGCGGCCGAGGGCATGTCGCTGGCCGCCGACATCGGCATGGACATGCAGGTCACCGCGTTGAAGTGCATCACGGTGCGGCTGGAGTCGGACGCCGAGCGCAGCCGCGCCCTGGCGCCGGACGTCCTCGGGCACGCCGACCTGCACCCGACGAACGCCGCGCTCGCGTCCTGGGGCCTCGGCCTGCTCGACCTCGCCGAGGGGGACGCCCGCGCCGCGTTGGAGCGGCTGGACGCGGTGTGCTCCGGCCCCGCCCGGCACGACGTGCTGATCCGCGCCGTTCCCGACCACGCGGAGGCGGCGGTGCGCGCCGGGCGTCCGGAGCTGGCCCGCACCTACCTGCCCGCGTTCGAGACGTGGGCGGCGGCCGCGTCGAGCACCGCCCTGGTCTCCCGGTGCCGCGCCCTGCTCGCCGCCGGGGACGAGGCGGACGAGCACTACCGCACCGCCCTGAGCCTGCACGGCGACCGCGCCTACGACACCGCGCGGACCCGGCTGCTGTACGGCGAGTGGCTGCGTCGCCGGCGCCGCCGCACCGAGGCGCGGGAGGAGCTGACCGCGGCGCGGGAGGCGTTCGCCCGGCTCGGCGCCGAGTGCTGGGCCGAGCGCGCCCGCGCCGAACTGGAGGTCCTCGGGGACCGCCCGGCGGCCCGGTCCGGGGACGCCGACCCCCTGAAGCGGCTGACCCCGCAGGAGCTCCAGGTCGTGCGGCTCGCCGCCGCCGGGCTCAGCAACCGGGAGATCGGCGCGCAGCTCTACCTCAGCCCCCGCACGGTCGGGCACCACCTCTACAAGGCCTATCCGAAGATCGGCGTCACCCGCCGCGTGGAGCTGGCCCGGCTGGTATCGGACATCTGACTTACCCTGACCGGCGCACCCGCCGGCCCCGCCCCGACGACACCGCCCTCTGGGCCCGTCCACCCCCGCTGGCCTGGGATGTTGCACATCCGTTCGATGACCGATGCGGGCCGTCCGGTCGCGCTCGTAGCGTCGTGGCACCTCGAACGAACGGAGAACCACGATGCTTCTGGAGAACAAGACCGCGGTGATCTACGGCGGCGGCGGGGCGATCGGCGGCGCCATGGCGCGCGCCTTCGCGGCCGAGGGCGCGCGCGTGTTCCTCGCCGGCCGCACCCCCGCCACGCTCGACGCCGTCGCCGAGGAGATCCGGGGCGCCGGCGGCCTCGCCGAGACGGCCCGCGTGGACGCCCTGGACGAGGACGCGGTGAACGGCTGGGTCGACTCGGTCGTGGAGACGGCCGGCAGCGTCGACGTGTCCGTCAACGTCATCTCCCAGGACGCGCTGTTCGTGCCCCTGATCGACATGCCGGTGGCGGACTTCGGCCGGGCCATGGAGAAGGTCGCCCGCTCGTTCCTGCTGACCACCCAGGCCGCCGCGCGGCACATGGTCAAGCAGGGCTCGGGCGTGATCCTGCACTTCGGCGGCTCCGACAGCAGCAACCGCATGCCCGGCATCGGGACGGTGCAGATCGGCTGCGACATGGTCGAGGCGATGCGCCGCCAGTGGGCGTGCGAGCTCGGGCCGCACTCGGTCCGCGTCCTGTCGATGCGGACCGGCGGCATCCCCGAGTCCATGCCGGACATCCCGGACATGGAGCCGGTCAAGCAGCAGATGGTGGACGCCACCCTGCTCAAGCGCGCCGCGACGCTCACCGACGTCGGCCGCGTCGCCGCCTTCCTGGCCTCCGACCACGCCGCCAGCCTGACCTCGACGCAGGTCAACATCACCGCCGGCGCCCTGGTCGACTGACGGGGACCTTCTCGGCGCCGCCTCCCCCGCTCCTCGCGCGCGGAGAGACGGCGCGACGGGGGCGGTGACGCCTCGCCCGCTCCGCTGGTCCGCACCCCCGGCGGGCCCGGGCGAGGCGTCATCCCGGCGTTCCGTCCCGGCTCAGCCGCGAGCGCCCGGCTTCGGGACGAAGGCCGAGGCCGTCAGGGCGCCCCAGCCGGTGATCTGCCCCCGCTTCACCGGCAGCAGGCCGGGCTCCCGGTGGTCCTTCACGGCTATGGCGCGAAAGCCCAGGTAGGCGTAGCTCTTCGGATCGATGAGGATCTCACTGCGCAGGTAGCCGTTCTCGACGCGGTAGAGGGTGACCCCGCGGCGACCCCCGAGATCGGCGGCCGCGGGCTCGTAGCGCACGCCGGGGATCCTGGCCGCGGCGCCGTACAGCGCCGCCTCGATCTTCGAGGGGAGGACGGCGTCGCGCATGGAGCGGGTGACGAGTTCGAACGCCGCGGAGTCGCGCTCCTCGGCGGTCGGCGGCTTCGGCTTCGCCTTCTTCATCAGCGCGTACTTCTCGCGTGTCCGCTTCGGCAGTCCCTCCGGGACCGGCTTGCTCCACTCCGCGAGACGCCGGGCGTACTCGGCGTCGACCGTCTTGTAGATCCGCGCGAGCACCGCGCCGGGGTCGGTCGGCAGGGAGAGCAGTTCGGGATAGGCCGGGGTGTACTTCGAGCCCTCGGCGACGCGCAGCCTCCCGTTCTCGACCACGGCGAACCGCTTGCCGTCCGTCCGGCGCCACAGTTCCTGGGTGCGGGTCTTCGCCGGGGTGCCGAAGAGCGGGCGCCCGCCGCCTTCCCGGGTCTCGGCGTAGACGGTCTTCACGTAGGCCCACTGCGCCGGGCCGAGCTTCGGGACGGGCTTGGTCGCCGCGACCAGGGCGGCGTTGCGGGCAAGGTCCTGAGGGCTGCCGACCGGACGCAGGGCGACGGGCTCGGGCTCCCGGTCATCCTGTCCGATGGCGACGACGGCGGCGACCGCCATGGCCCCGGCGAGGGCGCCCGCCGTGAGGAGGCGCCGGCGGCCCGGCCACGGCCGGGTCGGGGACGCGGGCGCGTCATCGCTGAGACGGACGCGCAGGCGGGCCTTGGCCATGCGGTCGTACTCGGGCACGTCCGGGCGGCCCTCGCGGAACAGGGTGATCTCGTCGGTGGTCATGTCGTGTTCTCCTGGAGGGGGTGGGTGCCGCCGAACGCGCGGTGGAGCTTCTTGCGGATCCGGTGCAGGCGGGACTTGATCGTGCCGACGGGGACGCCGAGGGCCTGGGCCGCCTCGTCGTAGCTCAGGTCGGCCCAGGCGATGAGCAGGAGCAGGTCGCGGTCGGCGGCCGAGAGGCGGGTGAGGGCCGCGGCGAGCTCGGGCCGCAGCCGGCCCGCCGCCACCCTGGCGGTGCTGCGCTCGTCGAAGCCCTCGTCCGGCCGGTCCGGCGCCGCGCGGGCGAGGGCCCGGTTCCGGCGGGCCTCGGCCCGGCGGTGCTCGCGCAGGGCGTGCGTGGCGATCCCGTAGAGCCACGGGCGCGCGTCCGGTCGTCCGAGGTCGTACCGCCCGCGCTTGCGGAACGCGGCCAGGAACGTCTCCGCGACGACGTCCTCGGCCATGTCGGGGCCGAGGCGGCGGGCGACGTAGCGGTGGATCTCGTCGCCGTGCCGGTCGAAGATCTCCGCGAAGCGCTCGGGCCGCCGGAGCGACTCCCGCAGGACCGCGGCGTCGGTCACCGGACCGGGAGGGACGTCCGGTTCCGTCCCGGAAGGCGCGGTCAACATGGGCCACGTCCGTTCATGGGGGTCCTTTCGGTTGGCTGTCACCCGGTACTCGACCGGTCGCCGCGAACGGGTTCCCTCTGCATGCGGGGCGGTACGGGGGCGTGTGCGGCCCTTCGGTGTCCTTCCTAGCGATTCCCCCAGGGGTGGTCAGGTGGCCGGGCCCGGGTTGGCGGCTCGCACGGCGTCGGCCTGGAGGGCTTCGGCTTGGAGGGCATCTGTGATGGCGTCCTGCCAGGTCGCGAGGAAGGCGGGGTATCCGTCGGCGAACCGGTGCAGCTGGGCGGCTCCCTCCCACCCCGGCACCCAGCGCCGCTCGCCCCGTGCGGTGAAGAGGGGGAACGCCTCGGCCGGGGGCAGCGGGACGGTGATGCGGCCGGTGAGGCGGTGCCGGACGCCGCTCATCGCGGCTCGTCCAGGGTGTGCGCGTCCGCGGCGGTCAGCGTCAGGCCGTAGACGTCCTTGAGCTGCTCGATCTTGGCGAGCGTCTCCGGCGAGAAGGGGGCCCTGCCCTCGAAGGCGTGCAGGGCGATGCCCTCGACCAGATCGCCGAGGGAGAGGTCGAGGTACTCGGCCAGCGCCTTGAGGACCTTGAGCACGTTGCGCTCGATGCGCACGCCGGTCTGCACTCGCTCAACTTTTACCATGGTACCAAGTTACCAGTTTTGCTCCATGCGGGGCCTTGCCTGGCGGGGGTGAACAGCGGCGCGGGGTGGCCACGCCGGGACGATCGCCCTACCTTGGACGATCACGTGATCTACGGACGTGGCAGACGAAAGCGGATGGAGAGGTATGTCGGAGCCTTCGGCCGGACCTGGCAGCACCGGCGGAGAGCCGCGGGCGAAGGGGCGTCCCTCCACGAACGACGACCGCCGGCAATGGATGTGGCGGCCGTCCTACCTGGCGGCGGGCTTCGCGGTCTCCTTCGTGCTCCTTCTGGCGGTCCGCAGCGACACCTTCTACTGGGTCGCGGTCCTGGGGATGCTCGGGCTCGCCATCGTGGTGCTCCTGGCATTGCAGCTGGCGCTCTACAGACCGTTCGGCGGCCCCGTCCCCTATGCCACGGACGGCACCGACCGCCAGGGCCCGGTGAAGTACCACTACAAGGTCCTGGTCAGGCGCTACCTGCTGGTCATGGCGGTCGCCGCCGTGCTGGTGGCCGTGCCGCTCGCCGTCGGCGTCGGCTACCTCGGCCCGTTCCTCGGCGCGGGGCTGATCTCGCTGGGGATGGGGACGAGGTTCTGGCTTCCCCAGATCATCGCCGCGCGGAGATGCGCCCGGGTCCTGAAGATCTACGACTTCGAGTTCCGCGCCCCCATACGGAAGACGAACCTGGGGGCCAAGGGAGTGCGCTCCCTGATCCTTGGCGGCGACGCCGCGCCGCGCATGTCCGCCCGGGAGCCGCTGTTCTCCGACCGGTGGCCCAAGGAGATCGGCCTCGGCGCGTGGTTCGCCGGGGACGAGCCCTTCGGCGGCGTGATCCTGGTCCCGGGCACGGGTGAGCTGATGTGCATGCAGCCCGAGAACTGGGGCGCGCTCGACAAGGCCCGGCGCGAGGCAGGCCCCGAGCGCCAGGAGCGGGCCAGGCGAGCCGGCCTGGCGCGCAAGAGGATCTAGCGGCTACGGCGTGATGACGAGCTTGCCGCGCGTGTGCCCGCCGCGGCTCTCGTCGAACGCCTCGCCCGCCTTCTCCAGCGGGAACGTCCCGGCCACCTCCACCGTGAGCGCGCCGCGGTCGGCCATGGCCGCCAGCTCGGCGAGCTTCGCCCCGCTCGGGCGGACCCAGATCCAGTGGCCGCCGTGCTCCTCGACCGTGTTGTCCGCGACCGACACGTGCCGCCCGCCCTCGGCCAGGACGGCGAGGGTCGTGTCCAGCTGGCCGCCCACGAAGTCGGCGACCGCGGACACGCCGCCGGGCGCCAGGTCCCGGACGCGCTCGACCAGCCCGTCCCCGTAGGCGACGGGCTCGGCGCCGAGGCCGCGCAGGAAGTCGTGGTTCCGCTCGGAGGCCGTGCCGATGACGCGGGCGCCGCGGTCGCGGGCGATCTGGACGGCCAGGCTCCCCACCCCGCCGGACGCCGCGTGGACCAGCAGCACGTCGCCCGGCCCGATCTCGAGGCGGTCCAGGGAGCGCTGCGCGGTCATGCCGACGAGCGGCAGCCCGCCGGCCTGGTTCCAGTCGAGCGCCGCGGGCTTGCGCGCCACGTCGTCGGCCGCGACCGCGACGTACTGCGCGAACGTCCCGGCGCCGACGACGTCCTTGCGGGCGTAGGACATGACCTCGTCGCCGTCCGCGAAGTCCGGCGTGTCGGGGCCGCTGCCCCGCACGACGCCGGCGACGTCCCAGCCCGGAATGACGGGGAACAGCGCGTCCATCATCCCGTCCAGGCCGCCGGCCATGACCTTCCAGTCCACGGGGTTGACCCCCGCCGCGCGGACCTCGATCAGGACCTGCCCGGGCCCGACCTTCGGGTCCGGGACGTCCCCGACCCGGAGGCGCGAGTTGTCGGCGGCAAAGGAGTCATAGGTGACGGCACGCATTCCCTCAACCTGCCACCCGACCGGCCCGGCAAACATGGCGTGCAACACGTAGGCAGTTCCCTACGTTTGACAGGTAGGAAATCCCCTACGTATCTTCGTGCGCATGAACATCACGCATGTGCGGCTGCTGACCGTGCCGCTCTCCGGCCAGGACGCGGCCAGGGACTTCGACTCCGACGGCAACGGCATCGCGCCGGCCGCGCGGTGACGGTGGACGTCTTCGCGGCCCTGGCCAGCCCCGTCCGGCGGGAGATCACCGCGCTCCTGCTGGACGGGCCGCGCCCGGTCAACGACCTCGCGGCGCACTTCTCGATGAGCCGCCCGAGCGTGTCGGAGCACCTCAGGGTGCTGCGCGACGCCGGGCTGGTCAGCGAGCGGCGCAGCGGCCGGCAGCGCCTCTACCGGCTGGAGCCCGCGCCCCTGCGCGAGCTTTCGGAGTGGCTGTCCCCCTACGAGCGGTTCTGGCGGGAGAAGCTCGCCGACCTGCGCGATCTGCTGGACGAGGAGGACCTGTGACCCCCGTCGTCGAGGCGGCCGGGCTGGTCAAGCGGTTCGGGGGCGTGCGGGCCCTCGACGGGCTCGACCTCGTCGCCGAACCGGGGCAGGTCGTCGCACTGCTCGGCCCGAACGGCGCGGGGAAGACGACGTTCGTCCGCTCGGTGGCGACGCTCGTCCGGCCCGACGGCGGCACCCTTCGCGTGGACGGCGTCGACGCGGCCCGCGAGCCGGGCCGGGTGCGGCGGCTCATCGGCCTGGCCGGCCAGTACGCGGCGGTCGAGGCGGCGATGACCGGGCGGGAGAACCTGGAGATGATCGCCCGCCTGTTCGGCCAGGGCCGCCGGACCGCTCGCGCGAGCGCGGCCGAGGTGCTCGACCGGCTGTCCCTGGGCGAGGTCGCCGACCGTCTCGTCCGCACCTACTCGGGCGGGACGCGCCGCCGCCTGGACCTCGGCGCGAGCCTGGTCGGCGCGCCCCGGCTCCTGCTGCTGGACGAGCCCACCACCGGCCTCGACCCGCGCGGCCGCATCGAACTGTGGGACGCCATCGGCGGCCTGGTGGCGGGCGGCACGAACGTCCTCCTCACCACCCAGTACCTGGACGAGGCCGACCGCCTCGCCGACCGCGTCGTGATCATTGACAGGGGACGGGTGGCCGCCGAGGGCACGCCCGGGGAACTGAAGTCGCGGATCGGCGGCGACCTGGTCGAGGTCCACGTCCGCGACCGCGCCGCGCTGGCCCCCGCCGCCCGCGCCCTCGAACCGATCGCCCCCGTCCACACCGACCCGTCGTCCCTGCTGGTGACGATGCCCGCCGAGGACGGCCCCGACGACCTGCTGAAAGCCGTCCGGGCACTGTCCGACCACCAGGTGGCCATCGAGGACGTCGCCCTGCGCCGCCCCACCCTCGACGAGGTCTTCCTAGCCCTCACCACCACCCCAGAACGGACCCCGTCATGACCATCCCGCGACTTCTGGAAACCGCCGCAGACCACTACCCGCCGAGCGAACGCGCCCGAACGGCGCCGGCACCTGACCTCGGCGCGACCGCCACCCCCACATTGCTCGGAGCCCGGTCGAAGACCCACGCCCCCTCGGAGCGTGGAAGCGGTCGGACCGGGGGGTCGACATGGCGATGACTCGGGTGGCCGGCGGGGCCGGGTTCGGGGCCGCGACCTGGGCGGTCGCGCAGCGGGGGATCCGGCGGACGCTCCGGACGCCGCAGATCCTCGTCATGGGCCTCGTACAGAGCGTCGCGTTCCTGCTCATCTTCCGGTACGTGTTCGGCGGAGCGATCGGCACGGGCGGCGTCGGGTACGTCGACTACATGATCCCGGGGCTGCTGACGGTGAGCGGCCTGTTCGCCGGGATGAGCGCGGCGGTAGCGGTCGCCGAGGACCTCGCGTCCGGCTACCTGGACCGGCTGAGGTCGCTGCCGATGCCGCGCACGGCCGCGCTCGCGGGGCAGGTGGCGGCCGACACGGTGCGGGTCGCGCTGATCCTCGCGGTGAGCGCCGCGCTGGCGTTCGCCGTGGGGTTCCGGGTGCACGCGGGCTGGGGGTCGGCGCTGGCCGGGTTCGGGCTGTGCGTGCTGTTCGGGTTCGCCTTCGTGTGGATGTTCGTGGCGCTGGGGCTGCTGACCGCGAACCCGCAGGCCGCGCAGGGCGTGGGTTTCCTGGCGCTGCCGCTGAGCTTCGTCTCCGGCGCCTACGTCCCGGTGGAGACGATGCCCGGGTGGCTGCGCGGCTTCGCCGAGCACCAGCCGGTCACCGTGATGATGGACGCCGTGCGCGTTCTCACCCAGGGCGACGCGGCGGCCCTAGGCCACTCCCCCGGCGACTACGTCTGGCGGTCCCTGGCGTGGACCACCGGAATCGTCCTGCTGTCCGGTGCCATCGCCCTAACCCGCTTCCGCAAGGTCTGACGTGGGCGCACGGCACGACGTGGGCGGATGGCGGCCTGGGCGCAGGGTGTGACATGGGCGCTGGCCACGACGAGGGCGCAGGATGCAATAAGCGAGGACGCGACTTCAGCACAGGGGCACGACTGTGCGCGGGGGTGCGATGTGGAGGTGGGGGGACATGAGTGGTGAGCGGGCCTCGATCGAGGTGGACGAGTTCCTGCCGCACCCGCCCGCGAAGGTGTGGCGGGCGCTGACCGAGCCGGAGCTGCTGGCTCGCTGGCTGATGCCGAACGACTTCGAGCCCGTCGTCGGGCACCGCTTCACCTTCGCGGCCAAGCCCATCCCGGCGGTCGGCTTCGACGGGACCATCGAGTGCCGCGTCCTCGACATCGAGGAGCTCCGGCTGCTGCGCATCAGCTGGCGCGGCGGCGGCCTCGACACGACGGTGACGTGGCGGCTCGTCGCCGAGGGGCGCGGGACCCGCCTGTTCGTCGAGCACGCGGGCTTCGACCTCGACGACCCCGTCAACGCCTACGCCTTCCGCGGCATGGGCGGCGGCTGGCGCTCCGGCATCTTCCGCGCCCTCCGGGAAGCCCTCACCGACCTGCGCTGACCCCCGTCGCAGGCCGGTGAGCACTTCCAGGCGCTCGGTCAGGCGACGGGTTCGAGGGGCGGCTCGTCGGCGAACTGGGTGCGGTAGAGGTCGGCGTAGCGGCCGCCCGCGGCGAGGAGCTCCTCGTGGGTGCCGCGTTCGATGATGCGGCCGCTCTCCACGACGAGGATCAGGTCGGCGGCGCGGACCGTGGACAGGCGGTGGGCGATGACCACGGCGGTGCGGCCGTCGAGGGCCTCGGTCAGGGCCTCCTGGACGGCGGCCTCGGACGTGGAGTCGAGGTGCGCGGTGGCCTCGTCCAGGATCACGACGCGCTGCCGGGCGAGCAGGAGCCGGGCGATGGTGAGGCGCTGGCGCTCGCCGCCGGACAGCCGGTAGCCCCGCTCGCCGACGATGGTGTCGAGGCCGTCGGGCAGGCCCTCGATGAGGGTGTCGAGGCGGGCGCGGCGCAGGACGTCCCACAGCTCCTCGTCGGTCGCCTCGGGGCGGGCGAGCAGGAGGTTCTCGCGGATCGACTCGTGGAACAGGTGGCCGTCCTGCGTCACCATGCCGAGCGTGTCGCGGATGGCCTGGAACGACAGGTCGCGGACGTCGACGCCGCCGAGCCGGACGGCGCCGGAGTCGACGTCGTAGAGGCGCGGCAGCAGCTGCGCGATCGTCGACTTGCCCGCGCCGGACGAGCCGACCAGCGCGACCATCTGGCCGGGCTCGGCGCGGAACGAGACGTCGTGCAGGACGTCCACGCCGCCGCGGGTGTCGAGGGTGGCGACCTCTTCGAGGGAGGCGAGGGAGACCTTGTCGGCGGACGGGTAGGCGAACGTGACGTTGTCGAACTCGACCGCCACCGGGCCCTCGGGCACGTCGCGCGGCTCGGGCTTCTCGCTGACGAGCGGCTTCAGGTCGAGCACCTCGAAGACCCGCTCGAAGCTCACGAGCGCGCTCATCACCTCGACGCGGGCGCTGGCCAGGGCGGTCAGCGGCGCGTACAGGCGGGTGAGCAGCAGGGCCAGGGCGACGACCGCGCCGGCGTCGAGGTGGCCGCGCAGGGACAGGAACCCGCCGACGCCGTAGACGAGCGCGAGGGCGAGCGCGGAGACCATCGTGAGCGCCGTGATGAAGACGTGCTGCACCATCGCGGTGCGGACGCCGATGTCGCGGACGCGGCGGGCCCGGGCGGCGAACTCGGCCGACTCGCGGGCGGGGCGCCCGAACAGCTTCACCAGCGTCGCTCCGGGGGCGGAGAAGCGCTCGGTCATCTGCGTGCTCATCGCGGCGTCGTGCGCCGCGGCCTCGCGTTCGAGCTTCGCCAGGCGGCTGCCCATCCGGCGGGCCGGGAGGACGAAGACGGGCAGCAGGACCAGCGCGAGCAGGGTGATCTGCCAGGAGATGCGCACCATCACGGCGAAGGTGAGCAGGACGGTCACAAGGTTGCTGACCACTCCGGAAAGGGTGTCGCTGAACGCGCGCTGGGCCCCGATCACGTCGTTGTTGAGGCGGCTGACCAGGGCGCCGGTGCGGGTCCGGGTGAAGAAGGCGACCGGCATGCGCTGGACGTGGTCGAACACGGCCGTGCGCAGGTCGAGGATCAGCCCCTCGCCGATGCGCGCGGACAGCCAGCGGTTGAGGAGGCCGAGGGAGCCCTCGGCGAGCGCCAGTACGGCGATCAGAACGGCGAGCCACACGACGGTGGACGTCGCCTCATGGTCGACGATCGCGTTGACGACCCACCCGGCGAGCACCGGTGTCGCCACCGCGATGACCGCCATCACCACGCTGAGCAGGAGGAATGCCGTGAGCAGCCCCCGGTGCGGGCGGGCGAAGCGGCCGATGCGCCCCAGCGTCGCCTTGGAGAACGGCCTGCTGTCCCGTGCGTTCATGGCGTGGTGCAGCGACATCCACGCCGTGACTTCCATGTCCATGGAGCCCCCTGTGATCGTTAGCCTGGAACAGCGAGCATGCGACCTCAAGAAAGGTTGAGGTCAAGCCGCCGCCGGATCCCAGGGTCCCGCGGGGGTACGACATTCCGCGAGAGGAAGGCGGCCTGTGGACATCGACGAGCTCCGGTCCGACACCCCCGGCTGCGCGAAGGTGGCTCACCTCAACAACGCCGGGGCCGCCCTGCCGCCGCGTCCCGTCATCGACGCCGTCGCCGGGCACTTCGAACTGGAGTCGCTGATCGGCGGATACGAGGCGGCCGAGCGCAACGAGGCGCCGATCGCGCACTTCTACGACGCCGTCGCCAGGCTCCTGGGGGCCCGTCCTGCCGAGATCGCCTTCGTGGAGAACGCCACCCGTGCGTGGGACATGGCGTTCTACGCGATCCCCTTCGCGGACGGCGACCGCATCCTGACGACGACGAGCGAGTACTCCAGCAACGCCATCGCCTACCAGCAGGTGGCTGCGGCCAAGGGCGCGCATGTGGAGGTCGTCCCGGACGAGCCCGACGGCACCCTTTCCCTGGACGCGCTGGAAGCCGAACTGGCCAAGGGCGACGTCCGGCTGGTGTCGTTGAACCACATCCCCACGCAAAACGGGCTCGTCAACCCGGCCGCCGAAGTGGGGCGGCTGTGCCGCGAGCACGGCGTCCTGTACCTCCTGGACGCGTGCCAGTCGGTGGGGCAGCTCGCCATGGACGTCGACGAGATCGGCTGCGACATCCTGTCGGCCACAGGGCGCAAGTACCTGCGCGGCCCGCGCGGCACGGGCTTCCTGTACGTCCGGCACGGAATCCTGCAGACGCTCGTCCCGCCGTTCCTCGACCTCCAGGCCGCCGACTGGAAGGCGCCGGACGGGTTCGTGATGCGCGACGACGCGCAGCGGTTCGAGACGTGGGAACGGCACGTGGCCGGGCAGATCGGGCTGGGCGTCGCCGCCGACTACGCGGCCGACCTGGGGATGGCGGAGATCGAGGCCCGCGTCCTCGGCCTCGCCGCCCGGCTCAGGGAGGAGCTGGCCGCGCGGCCCGGTGTCACCGTCCTGGACAAGGGCGCCCGCCCGTCCGGCATCGTCACGTTCACGGTGGAGGGCCGCGACCCGGCGGCCGTCAAGGCGGCGGCGAGAGAGGTCGGCGTCAATGTCAACGTCACCAACCCGGCCTCACACGGATACGACCCGCACGTCCGTCCAGCGGCCGTGCGGGCCTCCGTGCACTACTACAACACCGACGAGGAGCTGGAACGGCTCCTGTCCGTGCTGCCCTAGGCCGGGCAGTTCACGTGTTGGAACGCGCCGCGCTGATGTCGGCGAGCGCCGACGCGGCGTCCTTCTCGATCGCCAGGTCCCCGATGGACACGATGCCCACCGGACGGCCGTCCTCCATGACCGGGAGCCGCCGCACGGACCGCTCCCGCATGATCTGCGCGGCCCTGTCGAGGGAGTCGTCGGGCCCCACGGTCGCGGTCACCTTGCTGGCGATCTCGCCGATCCTCGCCTTGGCGGGGTCGCCGCCCGCGGCGAGCCCGCGCACCACCAGGTCGCGGTCGGTGACGACGCCCTTCAGGTCGTCGCCCTCCGCCACCAGGACCGCACCGATGTCCTCGTCGCGCATCGCACGCGCCACGGTCACGATGTCGAGTTCCGGCGACACCGACGTGGGCGAGCCGGTCATGATGTCGCGGACTTTCGTGGCCATCGCTCACACACTCCTTGCTCGTGGGTCGTAGCCGGGATCGATGCGGCCCCTACCCTCCGAAGGCGCTATCACTCATCGCGTCCGGAACGGTGCGAGCACCCGCCGCGCGGCCGGCTCGTCCACCACGAGCCGGTTCGGGTCGGAAGGCGCGGGACGGACCGGGATCGTGCGGAAGGCGGCCCCGTCGCCCTTGTCGAACCCCCGCGCGAGGGAGCGCAGCGTCCCGGCGTCCAGCTTCGGCGTGCCCTCGACCGAACCGGCCGCGACGGCGAGGAAGCGCGCGAACCTCAGCGGGTCCCGCGACATCATCTCCCTGGCCTTCCGCGCCACCGAGGCGAGGAACCACTGCTGGCGTTTGATGCGGTCCAGGTCGGAGCCGTCGCCCAGGCCGTGTCTGGCCCGGACGTAGGCGAGCGCCTGCGTCCCGTTCACCAGGTGCCTGCCCGGGGGCAGGCGCAGCCCGGACATCTGGTCGTTTACCGCCTTGGGCAATGTGATCTCGATCCCGCCGAGCGCGTCCACCATCCTCTTGAACCCCTCGAAGTCGATCACCACGGCCCGGTCGATCGGGACGGCGGTCAGCCCCTCCACCGTCTTCCACGTGCAGGCGGTGCCGCCGAGCGGGAACGCGGTGTTGACGGTTCCCTGCTGCGCACGGATCCCGCGGCAGCCGATCCGCACGAGGACGTCCCGCGGGATGCTCACCACCTGCGGCTTCTTCCGGTCGGCGGGGACGTGCACGAGCATCAGGGTGTCCGAGCGCGGCGGGCCGCCACCGCGCGCGTCCAGCCCGATGACCAGCACGTTCAACGCCTTGGCCGCCGCGGGCGGGGTCGGGTTCGGCGTCGCGGGCCGCGCGCCGCGCCCGTGCAGCAGCCCCACCGGAACGAGGATCGCCGCGGCCGTCACCGCCGCGACCACGCCGAGCAGCGTCCACCGCCCCGGACCGCGGCGCCTGCGCCTCGCCCCGTCCAGCAGCCGGTTCCGCTGCCGGACGAGGGACGGCGGCGGCTCGTGCTCCAGGTCGCGGCCGAGGTCGCGGAGCAGTTCCAGGTCGTCCACGGTCACGCCTCCTCGCGCGTCGGGTCGGTGTCGCCGAGCGCCGCGCGCACCTTGCGCCGCGCCCGGTTGAGGCGGGAGCGGACCGTGCCGACCGGGATGCCGAGCGCCCGCGCCGCCTCCTCGTAGGACAGGTCGCCCCAGGCCACCAGCAGCAGGACGTCCAGGTCGCGGCGCGCCAGGCCGGACAGCGCCGCCGCCAGCGCGGGACGCGTCGCCGACGCGGTCACCCCCGCCGCGACGCGGTCGTCGGGCCCCTCCACCGGGCCGTCCACGGGGCTGCGCCGCAGCGCCCGGTAGCGCGCGGCCTCCGCACGGTGGTGCCGCGCGACCAGCTTCGTCGCGATGCCGAACAGCCACGGCCGCGCGTCCTGCTGCGCCAGGTCGTAGCGGTGCCGCTTGCTGAACGCGACCAGGAACGTCTCTCCGACGACGTCCTCCGCGGGCTCCGGACCGAGCCTGCGGGAGACGTACCGGTAGAGCATCGCCGAATAGCGGTCGAACAGCGCGGCGAACGCCTCGGGATCGGCGAGCGAACTCTCGATGAGAGCCGCGTCGCACTCCCGAGCCGTGGGGGGAACGGTCATCGCGGCCACCATGGCATGCGCACCGGGCCTTCCCGTGCGGGGACGTTGTCAGCGGTGTATCTCCGCAACCCGCCTTCCGGGTTCACGCTGGACCTGAGACACGGCCCCGCGGATACGGATTCCGGCGAACCTTCCCGATAAAATGCGCATCCTCATATGCACGGGGTTGTCGGCAGGACCGCTCCGCCGCCTGTCGGGGTACGAGCAGAGGGGGTCTGCACGTGGGCGACGACGCCGAACTTGACGAGGAAGCGGCGCGCAACAGAACCGCCGAGTTCCGCGTACCGGCGAAGGTCAACATGACCCGTCCGGACATCGCCGTCCGCCGTCCGGTGAAACCGCAGGACGAGGCCGGCGACGAGTCGGCCGACGCGTCCGGCGACGAGGAGGCGGCGGAAGAGTCGGGCGAGAAGCCCTCGGCGGGCCCGACCTGGTACGTCCAGTTCACGCCTCCCGAGGCGGAGGAGCCCGAACGGGACACGCCGTCCCCTGCCGCGCCTCCGCCTCCGGAGACCAAGCCTTGGCGCCCCACGTCCCAGTCCGTCCGCGACGAGGAGCCCGCCCAGGAGGAAGAGGCGGCCCAGGAGGAAGAGGCCGCGTCCCCGGCGGACGAGGCCCCGGCCGAAGAGCCCCCCGCCGACGACCCGACCCAGACCACCGCGCCCCAAGAGGACCGCGCGGCCCCCGCCGCGCAGGAGCGCGAAGGGCGCGGCGCCTCGGCCCCTGGCCATGCCGGGCCCCCGGCGCCCAGCGCCGCCCCACCACCGGCCGTGACACCCCGAACCAGCGGCCGGCACGCGGCACACCCCGCCCCCGAACGCCCCCAGGGCGAAGCCCCCCAGGAAGACCCGGGCGACGCCCAAAAACCACGCGGCAAGCGAGCCCGCCCGGCGCCCCCCGACAGCGAACGCGGCCCGCAGAACACACCCGCACTCGCCGCACGCCAGGAACGCCCCAGCGAAGCGCACGAGAACGCAGCACCACCCGCCCCACCGCAACAGGCGGCACCTCAGGAGAGCGAGCGGGCACAGGGCGCACCCCGCCCCGCTCCCGCGCAACGCCAGGAACGCCCAAGCGACGCCCGCGGTAACACAGCACCACCCGCCCCACCACAACACGCGGCACCTCAGGAGACCGAACGGCCCCAAGGCGCAGCTCACCGCGCCACTCCGGCTCAGCGGCAACCGCAGGAACGTCCGGGCGACGGCCAAGAACCACGCGGCGAGCGGGCCCGGCCGGCGCCCGCTGACAGCGAGCGCGGCCCGCAGAGCACGCCCGCGTCCGCCGCACGCCAGGAAACACCTCGCGAGGCGCGCGGGAGCGCGGCGCCGCCTGCCCGGTCACAACAAGCAGCACCGCAGGAGACCGAGCACCCCCAAGGCGCGCCCTCACGCCACAGCCCGGCCCAGCCGCAACGCCAGGAACGGCCCGGTGACGCCCGCGAAGCGCGTGGGAATGTCGCGCCACCCGCCGCATCCCGTCAGGCGGCGCCTCGGGAGAACGAGCGGCCCCAGGGCGGGGCGCCACGCCCTACTCCTGCGCAGCCGCAGTGGCAGGAACGTCCGGGTGACGTCCATGAAACACGGGGCGACTGGGGCCGACACGCGCCCCCTGACGACGAGCGCCCTCAGGGCGCGCCCGCGCCGCACCAGGAACGTCCCGGCGGAGCGCACGGGAGCGCGGCGCCGGCCGCCCCGTCGCGGCATGTGGTGCCTCGGGAGAGCGAGCGGGGCCAGGGTGCGGCCCGTTCCGCTCCACCGCAGCGCCAGGAGCGTCCCGGTGACGTCCACGAGATGCGAGGCAACCGGGCGCTGCCCGCGCCGCAACGACACCCCGCCCCGCCCGACACCGAACGGCCCCGGGGCGCGGCCGGGCCGGGGACGCAGCAGGAAGCGCCCGGCGACGTCCGTCCTCAAGCGCACTCCCCTGCCGGACCCACGCGGGTCGAGCGGTTGCCGGACCTGTCGCAGGGCGGCCCCTGGGAGGCTTCGCTTCCGGCCCCGACGGCGCGGACGTCCGGGCAATGGAGCGTGCCCTGGGACGGGGAGGCACCACCCGCCCAACCGGCCGCGCCCGTCGCGCCGGAGAAGCGCAAGGGCAAGCGGCGCTGGCTCGTCGTCGTCGCGGCCATGCTGGTCCTCGTGGCCGGGGTCGTGGCGGGGCAGCTGCTGCGGCCGCCGCCCGACCCGACGGTGCGGCTGACCATCGCGTCCAGCCACACCTTCCCCGGGCAGGCCCCGACGCTGCCGTGGCCCGGGGTGGGCCAGGCGGTGCTCTACGTGGACGGGGTCGGGACGATGGGCTCGTCGGGCGGCGCGGTGCCGACGCCCACGGCGAGCGTCGCCAAGGTGATGACGGCCTACGTGTACCTGAACGACCATCCGCTGAAGCCCGGCGAGGCGGGGCCGGTGCTGACCGTGTCACCGCAGGCGGCGGCGCAGATCCCGGCGCGCAAAAGGCGCGGCGAGTCGCTCCTCGAAGTCACGGCGAACCAGCGTTTGACGCAGCGCAAGGCGCTGGAGGCCCTGCTCATCATCTCGGCGAACGACGTGGCGCACGAGCTGGCGCGCTGGGACTCCGGCAACGAGCAGGCGTTCGTGGCGAAGATGAACGCCGCGGCGCAGCGGCTCGGCATGGCCTCCACGCGCTACACCGACCCGAGCGGCTACCACTCCGGCACCGTCAGCACGGCCGCCGACCAGGTGAAGCTGCTGCGGGCGGCGATGAGGATCCCGGCCTTCACCGAGATCGTGAACAACCGGATGTACGTGCCGGACGGCGGCGGCTCCCCCCGGCAGGGCGGCAACTTCCTCCTCGGGCGCAACGGCGTGGTCGGCGGCAAGACCGGCTACACCGACGCGGCGGGCGGGAACTACGTGTTCGCCGCGCGCCGGGACGTCGGCGGCACGCAGACCCTGATCGTCGGCGCGGTGATGGGGCAGCGCTCCCCCAGCGCGGCGGACGCCGTCAACACGGCGGAGGGCATCCTCGTCGCCGCCGAGCAGGCCATGGTCGCGGCGCCGCTGGCGCGCCCCGGGCAGACGGTCGGCTGGCTCGACGACGGGCTCGGCGGCCGGAAGGCGCTGACCGCCGCGTCGCCGCTGAACGTCGTCGGCTGGCCCGGCCTCACCGTGCCCGTCCGGTTCGACGGCGACCCGCCCGCCGAGCCCGAGCGCGGCACCAAGGCCGGTGTCGTGGACGCGGGCAGCGCCCGGGTGCCGGTGAAGGTCGGCACGGGACGACCTCCGTCCCTCGTCAAGCGGCTGACGCGCCTCGGCTAGCGACGTCGACGCGCGGCGTGCCGCCCCTGTCCAAGCGCTGACTGGGCGGCACGCCGCAAGGCAACGCGGGGGCTTCGGCGTCGGGCCGGCCCCGCGTCAGGCGTACAGGGCCGACAGGAAGCGGATCAGCAGGGCCTCGCGGGTGGCGGGCGGCAGGGCGTCCAGGATCGCGTTGACCATGGCCATCTCCGGTTCCGCGCCGCCGGCGAGGTCCACGCCGACCGACGCGAGCAGCCCCGCGAACCCGGCGTCGTCCAGGCTGTCGAGGTCGAGGCCGGCGAGCGCGTCCACCAGGTCGGACGGGACGTCCGGCGGCCCGGCGGCGCGGGCGGCCTTCACCGCGTCGGCCAGCGCGGCCAGGAGCGCGTCGAAGTCGCTGACGCCGGTCAGCGTGAAGTGCAGGTTCGGCGGGATGCCCTGGTAGGACAGCTGCGGCTGGAAGAACCAGCCGCGGGCGCGGGCCTCGTCGGCGACGACGAACACGTCCAGCTCCGGGTCGGACGAGGCGACGGCGACGAGCGGGGCGGCGGGCTCGCCGAGCACCCGGAGGCCCGGGATGTCCGCGATGCCCGCGGCGAGCCGCTCGGCCGCGCTCATCGCGGACTCGGCGAGTTCCCGGTAGCCGCGCGCGCCGACCGCCATGAGGGTCGCCCACGCCGCGCCCAGCGGCCCCGCGCTCTTGCTGCTCTGCACGCCCGCGTTGATGACGGTGTAGCCGGGCCATTCGGCGGACGCGAAATAGGCGTGCCGGCGGAGCGACTCGTCCGCGAACAGCACGACCGAGGCCCCCTTGGGCGAGTAGCCGTACTTGTGCAGGTCGCAGGAAAGGGACGTGACGCCCGGCACGGACAGGTCGAACGGCGGGACGTCCCGTCCGGCGTCGCGCAGCCAGGGCAGCACCCAGCCGCCGACGCAGGCGTCCACGTGGCACGGAACCCCGGCGGAGGCGGCGATGGCGGCGATCTCCGGGACCGGGTCCATGACGCCCTGCGGGTAGGACGGCGCGGAGGCGACGACGAGCACCGTCCGGGGCGTGAGCGCGGCGGCGGTCGCGGCCGGGTCGGCGCGGAACGCGTCGTCCACGGGAACGTGCACGACCTCCAGGCCGAGGTAGTGCGCGGCCTTGTGGAACGCGGGGTGCGCCGTCGTCGGCAGGACGATCTGGGGCGTGCCGTCCACCGGGCGGGCGTCCCGCGCCGCCTTCACCGCCAGCATGATCGACTCGGTGCCGCCGCTGGTGAAGATGCCCGACCCGCCGCCGAGCTTGCCGGCGACCGCCCCGACGATCCGCCGTTCGAGCGCGACGATGCTGGGGAAGGCGGTCGGATCCAGGCAGTTGACCTCCAGCATCTCCTGGTAGGCGGTGGCGGCGAGGTCGTGCACCGCCTCCCGCCCCGTGTCGTAGACGTAGGCGGTGACCTGGCCGCCGCGCACGGGCAGGTCGGCGTCCCGCAGCCGGGCGAGTTCGGCGAGCAGCTCGGCGGCGGGGCGGCCGGCTTCGGGAAGGGGGTCAGACGGCATGTTCCGGTGTTTCCTCGATCGGGAGGTGGGCGGCGGCCCGCCGACGGTAGGCCAGCAGGAGGGGGACGCTGAGCAGCAGGAGCACGGCCGGGACGAGCGTGAACCCGGCGGTCAGCCCGCTGAGGGCCGAGTCCGGCTGGACGACGGGGGTGTCCAGGTCGGAGGACTGGAACGACGAGGCGGCCAGGATCAGCGCGAAGACACCGGGGCCGAGGGCGAGCGCGCCCGTCTCCGCCGCCGTCCACAGCCCGGTGAAGGCGCCGGACTGCGCGTGCCCGGTCCGTCCGGCGTCGGCGTGGACGGTCTCGGGCATCAGCGACAGCGGCAGCAACTGGACGGCGGCGTAGCAGACGCCGACCACGGCGCTGAGGGCGAGGACGCCGGCGGTGGAGGTGATGAGCGGGTAGGCCGCCGCGGCGGCCGCGGCGAACACCACCAGCGCCGCGGCGTAGCAGCCGACCTCCCCGTACCTGCGCGCCAGCCACCGCCACAGCGGGACGGCGAACGCGCTCGGCGCCACCATGCAGACGAACATCGCCGAGGTGAGCCCGTAGTCGTCCAGCCGGTAGGTCGCGACGTAGGGCGCGCCCGCCAGCATGATCGCGACGGCGAGGGTGTTCCCGACGTGCGCGCCGAGCAGCAGGAAGAACGGCCGGTTGCCGCGGGCGGTGCGCAGCGCGGCGACCAGCCCGAGCGGGTGCGGTCCCGGGCGGGAGGGGATCCAGCGGGTCGCCAGCGTGCTGGCCACCATCGCCGCGCCCATGATGAGCCCGATCACGGCACCCATCAGGGCGTATCCCGCGCGCCCGCCGCCGGCGGCGCCGGTCAGGACGGGCGCGAGCCCGCCGGCGACCAGGATGCCGACCGTCAGGCAGACGACCCGCCACGCCATCGCGCGGCCGCGCTCGGACGGCTCGCCCGAGATCTCCGCGGGCAGCGCCACATACGGCACCTGGAAACACGCGAACGCGCTCGCGGCCAGCAGGAACATGACCCCGGCCCAGCCGGCGGCGAACCCCGGGGAGTCGACCGGGACGGCGAACATCCCGGCGAACAGCAGCGGCAGCGTCACCGCGCCCAGCAGCAGCAGGCGGGTGCGGCGCCCGGTCCGGACGGCCTCGCGGTCGCTGGCGGCGCCGACGACCGGGTTGAGCAGCACGTCCCACGCCTTGGGCACGACCAGGACGGCCCCGGCGATCGCGGCCGTCACGCCGAGGACGTCGGTGAGGTAGTAGAGGAGGAGCAACCCGGGGACCGAGGAGAAGACACCGGTGCCGATCGAGCCGACGCCGTAGCCCAAGAGGCGCCGGCGGGGCAGTGCGGTATTCGTTTGGAGCGGCGCGGTGGTCATCCGGCGCCGCCGGAGCGCATCCGGATCGCGGCGGCGACCGTCCGGCGCATGTGGGCGCGGAACCGGGCGACCGCCTGCGGGTCGTCCAGGTTCCGGCGTTTCCCCTGCTGGTCGAGGATGCCGCCCGCGCCGAACCCGTGCGTGCACCAGACGACCGTCCAGACGAGGTAGTCGAGATCGACCTCGTCGCCCACGATTCCGCGGACGGCGTCGCTGGTCATCTGCATCAGCGGCCGGACGTAGTCGTCGTCCAGATGCGCGACGTCGGCGGCGTCCGACAGCCACCGGTGCATCCACAGGGCGGGGATCTCGGGCTGCTCCAGGCAGAGCACGACGTACCGGTCGACGAGGGTGAGGAGGCCCTCCTCGTCCGGGGTCATCTCGGCGATGGCCTTCTCCAGGACCTGCCGCTCGGCGCGGTGGGCACGTTCCATGACGATGAGGTACAGGTCGCGCTTGCCGCCGACGTGGTAGGCCACGGTGGCGACGTTCAGCCCCGCCGCCTCGGCGATCATGCGGGTGGACGTCCCGTCGTAGCCCAGTGCGGCGAACAGCCGGGTCGCGGACTCGATGATCCGCTCTCGCCCGTTGTCGCTGCTGCTCATGCGGCCAAAGCTAGGCGCTCGGACCGCGCTCGGTCAATCGCTTGATTGAACCGCCGGGGGCGCGGTGAGCCAGACGGTCAGCACCATCTCCAGCTCCAGCCGCAGCTCCGGCTCGTACATCCGCTCGCCGAACAGCTCCTCCAGCTGGTGGAGCCGGTACCGGACGGTCTGCGGGTGGACGTGCAGCCGGTGCGCGACCTCGGTGGCGTTGAACCCGTTCTGCAGGCAGGACAGCAGCGTCCGCATGAGCCGCTCGCGGTGCCGGGGCCGGACGCTCTTCAGCGGCGCCAGCCGCTGCTCGGCGACGGCACGCACCAGTTCCTCGTCCTTGAAGACGACGAGCGCCGGCATGTGCTCGGCGCAGCGGATCAGCCGGTCGGACGGCAGGATGCCGCGGCGCGCGAGCGGCAGCGCCTCCCGGGCCCAGCGCAGGGACCTGGCCGCGTCCTCGGTGCGGACGGTGGGGCCGAGCGCGGCGACCCAGTCGCGCAGCGCCGACTCCAGCATCCGGCCGCGTCCCGGGCCCTCGGGGTCGGGGACGAGCAGGCAGGGTTCGCGGCGGTTGACGTCGGCGAGCACCTCGGGCGGCAGCGACGGCGGCGAGAACGGCCGCCGCTCCCGCTCGTAGAGGACGACGGCGGCGACCGTGCGCGGGACGCGCCACTGGGCGAGGCGGGCCAGGTCGGCGACGGCCTGCGGGGCGGCGGGCGGCTCGGCCAGCAGCAGGTCGAGCAGCCGGCGGCGGCGGTGCTCCAGCTCGCCTGCCTCCTGCGCGCGGGCCTTGGTGTAGCCCTCGGTGGCGGCGCGGGCGATCTCGTCCAGGAACGCGAAGATCGCCTCGGCGATGCCGGCGAGAGTGCGCGGGGAGATGTCGTACCGCTCCGACTCGGCGGCGAACCGGCGCCAGGCGACCCGGGCGCCGAGCCGCATCGAGGTCTGCAGGACGTCCAGGCTGCGGCCCTCGCGCGCCTCCGCCCAGCCGATCTCCCGGTAGACGGCGGCGACCGGCTCCCAGGAGCTGCCCGGGTCCATGATGAGGTCGACGAACTGGCGCAGCGCCCCCTCGACGGCGAGCCGGACGAGCCGCGCGTACTCCTCGTCCTGCGGCCGGGAGTACTCGGGGATCCCGGCGAGGATCTCCTCGATCATCTCCTCGGCGAGCGCGTCCAGGTGAGGCCGGAACATGGCGGACAGCTCGCGGGGGACGCCGGCCAGGGGCTTCAGCGGTGAGCGCTCTCCAAGGCTCGTCGTCACGTTCTCACCTCCCGCACCGGAAGCTACAGAGGACCGTCCGGGCGGGCTGCAAGACGCGCTACGCATTGCGCAGCGTCACTTATAAGCGAACTGACAAACCCCCGAAGGAGCGCCGAGCGGGCATGCGCATCGCGACGGACTTCACGCACGGCGGGGGCTGGGGGCGGCGAACACGGCCGCGGCGCCGAGCGCGAGGTAGATCAGCCCGGTCGCGTACCGCTGCCGCCGCCGGAACGCGGGGCGGGCCCGCAGCCACGCACCGATCGAGCCTGCGGCGACCGCGTAGACGATGTCGCTGGCCAGCCCGATCAGCGCGGTCGCGGCCCCCATCACCGCGATCTGCAGCGGCACCGCGCCCGCCTCCTGGTCGACGAACTGGGGCAGGAACGCGAGGAAGAACAGCACGACCTTCGGGTTGAGGACGTTGACGAGCACGCCGTCCAGGTAGACGCGGTGAAGCGGCCGCGGCCGGAGGAAGGGTTCACCGGCCTCATGGCGGGTGCGCAGCGTCCGGTATGCGAGGTAGACCAGGTATGCGGCACCCGCGTAGCGCAGGAGACCGAACGCGGTCGCGGACGCGGCGACGACGGCGGACAACCCGGCCGCCGCCGCGCCGATGTGGACGAGCGTGCCGGTCTCGACGCCCAACGCGGACGCGATCCCGGCGCGACGGCCCTCACCGACGCTGCGCGTGGTGATGTAGAGGTGGTTCGGGCCCGGGATGGCGACGAGCGTCAGGGCGGCCAGCAGGAACAGCAGCGGATTCGTCACATGCGCACGCTATGACCGGGATGGTCTACGTCCCAGGTCCAATCAGCGTCGCGGCGAGTGGACCAGATCAGGTCGGAGTGGGGGCGGCGAAGGCGCCGGCGAGGACAAGGCGGCCGGCGGTGCGGACCATCGAGGCGACCTCGTCGGCCGGCTGGCGCAGCGAGGCGAGGCTGATCAGCGCGGCGAGCAGGATGTGCCCGAGGACGATCTCGACGTCGTCCCGCTCGGGCACCGGGTCGCCGATCGCCGTCGAGAGCCGGTCGCGCAGGAACAGGAACAGCACGGTGCGGGCGTCGTCGACGCTGGAGTCGTCCGAGGTCACCGCCTGGATGATCGCCGACGTGAGGGTGGGCTCCGCCGCCGCGACGTACACGATGCGCTCCAGCAGCGCGGTGAGCCGCTCCTGCGGGGTGTCGCCGACGGCGAGCGCGTCGATGTCGTCGGTGACGCGGTGCGCCCAGGTCGCCGCCACCTCGGTGAGCAGGTGGTCCTTGGTGGCGAAGTACCGGTAGACGGTCGCGCGGGCGACACCGGCGCGGTCGGCCACGTCGTGCATGGTGACGGCCGGGTAGCCGCCCTCCAGCGCGAGTTCGCGGGCGGAGTCGATCAGCCGCTCGCGCCGCGCCTGCTGATCCTTGCTCAGCGTCCGCGTGACGGTGAACCGCGCATCGCCGCTCAATTCGCCCTGCCTCTCCGCATGGCCCGCCTCGCCGTGACCGTCCCCCATTCTTCCGTACATCGGCCCCGAACGCGTGCATCCCGGACGTACGCCCCCTTTACCGGCGGCGCCCTCCCGTTGACGATAGACCTACCGCTTGCTTGGTGAGATGGTGGTCTCGACGCACGTCTCTCCCCGCCCAGAGGAGCGAGCCCGTGGACATCGACCTGCTCGACGGCGAGATGTACGCCACCGACCCCTGGTCCGTCTACGCGCGGCTGCGCGCGGAGGCGCCCGTCTACCACGACGAGGAGAACGGCCTCTGGGGCGTCGCGCGCCACGCCGACGTGTTCGCGATCGAGCGGAACCCCAAGGTGTGGACGAACTCCGGCGGCTACCGCCCGCAGCTCCCGGCCGACCCGTCGATGATCGGACAGGACGACCCCGAGCACGCCCACCGGCGCCGCATGGTCTACCAGCGCTTCACCCCGCGCGGCGTCTCCCGCTACGCCGACCGCATCCGCGCGACCGCCGTCGACTGCATCACGACGGCCCTGGAGGCGGGCACCGTGGACGCCGTCCCGGCGCTGGCGGCTCCGCTGCCCGCCCGCGTCATCGGCTGGCTGCTCGGCTTCCCGGAGGACGCCTGGCCGCGGCTCGTCCACTGGTCGGCGGCGGCGGTCTACGCGGGCGGCGGCCTGCGCTACGTCACCGACGACGCGACGATCGCCGCCGGCGAGTACGCCGTCGCGGTGCTGGAGATGGCCAAGGACCGCCGCGCCTGCCCGACCGACGACCTGCTGTCCGTCTGGTCGAACGCGGGCCCGGACCAGCCTGCCTACGACGACGAGCACCTCGCGCACGAGGCACTGCTCCTGCTGGTCGGCGGCGCCGAGACGACCCGGACCGTCATCGCCACCGCCCTGGACGCTCTCATCCGCAACCCCGCCGAATGGCGCAAGCTGCGCGACGACCCGTCCCTCATCCCGGACGCCGTGGAGGAGTTCGTCCGCTGGACGACCCCCATCCTCAACATGTGCCGCGTCGCCGCGACCGACGCCGAGATCGCCGGCGTGAAGATCCCGGCAGGCGGCCAGGTCCTCCTGATGTACGGCAGCGCCAACCGCGACGAAGCCGTCTTCGAGGACCCGGACGTCTTCGACGTGACCCGCCGCCCCGGCGACCACATTGCCTTCGGCCTGGGCCCCCACTTCTGCCTGGGCGCCTCCCTGGCCCGCCTGGAACTCCAGATCTTCTTCGAAGAGTTCATAGCCCGCGTGGCCACCGCCGAATGGGCCGACGACGAGGGCCCCCGAATCCTCCGCAACGCCTTCGTAAGAGGCGTAACCGAATTCCCCATAACCCTGACCCCCCGCTAACCGACCCGCAAGGGAACTGACAACCTTGCGAAGCCCCATCCACCCACACTCGATCCACATGCTCTAGCTGTGCATAAGGAACTACGGGGCAGCCAGCCACCTTTAGCCGAGTGCGGCACCCTTCAAGGACGCCGATCCGCCTTGGGGTCAGACAGGGAAGCTAAAGGCCCTTGAGCACCCTGGCGAAGTGCCGGAAGTCGGCGCGACCGATGATGAGCTTGGGACCAGCGGGGTCCTTGCTGTCACGGATGGCCAGGACATCCGAGACTGAAGCGACCTCGACACACGCGCCGCCGTTTTCGCCGCTCTTCGTCGCCTTGCGCCACGTGACGTCGATCAGGTCCATTTCTCTTCCATCACCTTTCGTATCAGCTCCCGCGACATGTTCGCCGGCAGAGCCTTACTCCCCAAGGTTCTCAGCGTGCGAGCCAACCCCGCGAGATCGCTCTCATCATCGGTCGTGATGCCGCGCACCGTCGTCTCAAGGTACGCCACCTCACTCCGGTCCTTCATGGTCGCGACGATGAAGGCTCCGCCGGTCGCGACCGGAACACCGTCATCGTTCACAACCACCTGGACCGTCACGTTCGGCATCTCGCCCATCACCGTCAGATGTTCGAGCTGCTCTCGCATGACCTCTTTCGAGCCGATGAGGTTCGTAAGCGCTCGCTCGCTGATGTACGCAATAAGGGATACAGGATCGGGGACCTCGCGTGTGAGAATCTCTTAGCGTGCCATGCGCGCGGCCACGGCCTCATCGGCGGTCAGGAAGGCACGGGCGTAGCTTTCCTTTTGCAGAAGCCCTGGAATGACCGAGTGCTCCCACCAGGTCAGCACGTCTGCCTCGCCCTCCACCTCGGGCCAGTCGAACCACGTCGGAAAGCCCAGCCCTCCGTCGCCGTTCAGGTCGTCATAGAGGTTGAGGAGGACGCCGCCCGCCCTGAGTTCGGGGTCCATTATCTCGACGAAGTCGCGTCTGCACCGCTTCTTCCCGCTTTCGACCTCTGGGAGACGAAGGACGCGGTCTTGCCGGTGCGATGTCCCACGCGAGCCTGGCTCAACCCCGCACGCTCCCGGTAGCGCCTGAACTGCCGCCCGAATGCCGCCAGTGCCGGCGACGTCATCGCACGTCGTCGAGGGGAGGCCATGAGCACCGCTCCTTAACCGGGTGACACCAGCATTCACCGGCATCAGCAGATCAACATCGAGTTGTTTCTGCTTTCTTGAGGTTAACCATAACCCTGTGTCTCCGGGGTGCTTACTGAGAGATACGAAGGACCGGAGACGACGAAGGGTCATACCGATGTCAGCTGTCGCTCTTGCGCCGGAGGCCCCGGCGCTCGTCCTGGTGCCGAACAAGCAGGCACCAGGGCTAGCGCGCCGCTATCTGACCGAACGGTTCGCCGAGCTCAGCCATCCCGACGACTTCGTCGGGCGGCTTGTGGTTACGGAGTTGGTTACCAACGCCTACAAGCACGTCGGGGCCGGGCACATCGTCGTGCGCGTCTTCCCGGACGTGCGCGAGCCGCTCACCGTCATCGAGGTGTGGGACGAGAGCAGTGCCCTCCCCGTCATCCAGTGCGCATCCGACGAGGCCGAGGGCGGGCGCGGGCTGATGCTGATCGAGCAACTCGTCCACGACTGGGGCGTCCGGCCGCTCAACGAGGAAGGGAAGATCACATGGGCCCGCTGCGCTCGCTGATCGTCCAGGTCGGAGGGCACCTGCTGGGGTGGCGGACCCGGCTGGGGCGCGCGACGGCCATCCTCCACCTGGAACTGCTCGCCGCCGCGATCGAGGCCAAGGGATACCGCTGCATCAAGCACTACCGGGCGGACGACTTCCACTCCCGGTCGCCGCTGCTGTGGATCCTCGCGTTCAGTCCGGACGACCACGTCCGCCTGACGGTGCGCGTCCGTGCCACGCCCGGCCGGAACTGGGCCTACTTCGAGGCCGGACGCGGCAGGCACGGCTACCTCTCCCCCTGCGGCGACACCGAACACGCCGCCGACCAAGTGGACGCGCTCCTCAAACACCGCATGTTCCCGTCCACCTGGTGATGCCTAACGCCTTGGCCAGGTGGTGCCGGGCGGGGTTCAGGGGGCGGACGGTCCCAACGCGGCATCCGGGCGCGGGGCGCCGGGGCGGGGTTCCTTGAGTTCGATGAACACGGAATGGGTGGGAGTGCTGCCGACATTGCGGCCCTGGTGCTCCTGCGCGTCCAGCCAGCGGGCCTGGCCTGCCTCCAACTCCACCCGGGCCTCCCGGCCTCCGGCCGAGATCACCCGCTGGAACGAGGACAGGGTCACCATGACGCTGTCGGGATGGGAGTGCGGGTGCGTCGCATCGCCCGGCGCGTCCCGGTATTCCAGCACCCGCACCCGGTCGTTCTCCCACAGGACCCGGTACAGCTCCGGGTCGGTGACCACTGGATCATCCTTCATGGGACTGGCGTACCGCTCCTTCCCGAACCAGAAACACCTGCTCATCGCAGTGATACCGATCCCCGGCCCAGCCCGCACCCCGATGATTTCCACGCCCGCCTCGCCCCGGCCCCATCCGGGCATGCCCCCGCGAGCCCGGGACCACTCGCTGTGGGCCCGGGCGGGATCAGGGGGTTCAGGGGCGGTCGTCGAGGTGGTTCACCCAGCCCATCGACTGGTAGGTCATGACGAGCATGGGGGACTTCCGGTCGCCCGAGTCCTGTTCGAGGAGCTGTCCGGTCTGCGGGTCGATGATCAGGCGGATCTCGACCCCGCCTTTCATGGCGAGGACCGCGCCCTTGCGGCCGAGCCGGTCGGTGCCCGTCCCGAGGTAGGTGATGCCCGGCTGCTTGGCGAGCATCCGGAAGAGGGCGCTCTTCGTGGCGGGCGTGATCGGGCCGACCAGCAGATCCTGGGCGGTGCCGAAGACGTACTGGGCGAAGTCTTCCGACATCGGCACGCCGTCGTGCTCGACGGACACCTGGTTGTCGTCCCGGTACCACCCTCGCAGCGCCTTCTCGAGGGCCTTGGGCTCGGAGGGCAGCTTGGCCAGTGCGGAGACCGTCTGGTTCCGCTGGGTCTTGGTGAGCTTGAGGTCCGAGAAGTCGTAGTCGTTGACGTGCCGCTTGGCCGACCACGGCTCCAGCTCCGGTGAGCCGAGCGCCTTCCACTTGGCCTCCTCGGCCGCGTTCGGGAAGGTGATCTGCCGGTCGATGCCGACGATCGTGCGGTCGCGGCGATCACGGCCACTCCACGTCTCCTGCGTCGTTGTCACGTAGGCGTTCACCGGCGGGAACTTCTTCCCTCGCTTCTTCGCCACCGCCTCGCTGCTGGGGGACCCCCTCCTGGGGCCGACGAGTCGGGTATCGCGTTCCCGGAGGTACCAGTACTTCCCGGTCGTCGCGGGGGCCTTGGCCGCGCCCTCGGCACTGGCCAGGAGTACCGTGCGCGCGTCCAGCCGCTGCGACGCGACCGGTACGGGCGTGCGAGGGCCGCTGGAGTCGTCGGTGGCGACGATGACGCCGACCGCCGCGGCGGCCACCGCGCCGGCCGCCAGTCCAGCGGTCAGGAGCCGAGGCATCCGGCGCCGTTCGGTCCGGGGCGCGGGCTCCTCGGACGTGGCGGCCAGGACGCGGGCGATGTCCTCCTCGCGGCGGCGCGCGTACGACTCGGCGGCGAGTTCGTCGAGGGCTTGGGGCCTCAGTGCCTGGAGGGTGCTGTCGGGGTTCCGCTTCATGTCTGCTCCGGAGCTCATCGGGTCACCCGCTCGGCGCTGCCGGTGACGGAGGGACGGGTACGCCGCGCGGGAGCGTCGTCGAGGGCCTTCACGAGCCGGCGCCGGGCCCGGTGCAGGCGGACCTGGAACGCCGCCGTCGAGCAGCCGACGACCTTGGCGGCCTCGCGCGGCGTCAGGCCGTGCCAGGTGACGAGGGTGAGCACCTCGAGGTCCTTCTCGGTCATCGCGGCCAGGGCGGCGACGGCGCTGTCGCGTTCGGTGACGTGCTCGGCCACGTCCCACGCGATGAGATCGGCATCGGTGGTCATGGCGGCGACCCGGTCGGCCAGCGCATGGCGCCGGTATCCGCCCGTCCGCTGCTTGTGCAGCAGGTTGCGGGCCACGCCCAGCAGCCACGGAAGCGCCGGCTCGCGTATGTCGGCCAGGCGCCGCCAGGCGATGAGGAACGTCTCGCTGGCGACGTCCTCGGCCGTATGCGGCTCGGTGCGGGTCAGCGCGTACGCCAGCACCCGCCGGTAGTTCTCGTCGTACAGATCGGCGAAGCGTTTTCGGGGATCATCCATCCGCCCCTGCCTTCGATGAGTAGGTGACCTTCACCCAGTACTCCCGGCAGAGCCGCCCCCTTTACACGCTGATCCTCACCGTCTCTTTCGGGCGCGGCGCTCTTCTTCGACGGCGTCGAAGAACCAGTCGGGCAGCGCCCCTTCGGCCCGCAGGAGCCTGCGCTCGTCCGGGCTCAGACGTTCGGCCACGACATCGACCGGAACCGCGAACTCCTTGAGCCTCCCGCCGGACGCCTCCTGGCCGATCTCCCTGGCATAACCGACTGAACCGCCGGGAGTGTGCTTGTGCGTCGGCCCCATGGGGACCACCGCGCCGAGAACCCTCAGCGGCACCGCCCACCACGGGTTCGCCCGGCGGCGCAGCTCGGGGACCGCCGCCTCCCACGCCAGCCTGGAGTCCTGCACCGGCCTGTTCGGCACCCAGTTCTTGGCACGTGCGACGCCCACGCGATCCCGCCTTCCCGATCCGGGAGATCACGCTATCGCCGCAGCCACGCATCACACCGCGTCAAATTCCACAAAACCCCAGACGGCGGCCGGGGGCCGGAGGGGCTCGGCGGAGGCAGCGCCAGTGCTGCCTCCGTTCTCGGGCCGTCTCTGCGGGCGTGCCGGCATCAGGGGGAATCGGGTGGCGACAGGTGGCCGGTGAGGCGCATCCAGGCGGTGACCTTGGACTCCTTGACCCGGCTGCGGATCTCCTTGTACTCGTGGGCGCGCAACGCTTCGACGTAGTGGCGGATAAGGCCCCTGTAGACCGAGGCCGACGCGATGACGCCGAGGCAGGCGGTGCTCGCCGCCAGCGCCCGCTTGAAGGCGTCGATCTCCAGGATCCGAGCCGCCTCGATGATCGCCTCTCCGGACACCCCGACCGGGTCGGACGCCACCGGGCCGACGGTCATCGCGAACCGCAGCTTCATGCGGACCGGGTCCGCCGAACGCCGGTTGTGCTGCTGGAGCGCGACCTCCAGCCGGGGCGGCAGGGACTCCAGGACCGTCCTCGCGGGCACGGTCGGCGGCACGATGATCAGAAGGCCGTCGCCCCTGTCCTCCCAGTGGCACCGGTCAAGGTCGCCCAGTCCCGCGAGCACGAACGCGCCCTGCACCACGTCGAACAGGCTCTGGCGCACGAAGTAGCGGTCCTCGTCGGTACGGATAGAGGCGGCGAAGCCCGCCACGTCGAACAGCAGGACGGTGCAGTACTGCCCTTCGAAGCGGGGGCGTTCCACCTGTCTCGGGCTCGCGGAGGGTCCTGCGCACGCCGGGCGGGGCGCGGCCTCCCCGCCTGCCGCGCCGCCCTCGGAAGGCTCGATGAGCCGGTCGTAGATCTGGTCCTCGACGATGGCGAGCACGTGGGGGTGCTCCGCGATGAAGCTCGCGAAGTCCGCCGTGCTCATCACCAGCGCGACGACGTCGTCCAGTGCCATGGCGCTGGCGGAGCGGACGGCGGTCCGCAGCGCCGCGCGCTCCCCGATCAGCTGTCCGGGGCCGCGGTGGGCCAGCACCCGCTCCGTCCCGCCCTCGGACACGCAGATCTTGGTCCATCCGCTGAGCAGGACGAACACCTGGTCGGCCTGGTCGTGCTTGCGGAAGAGGGCGGAACCCTCGCGGAACGTGCGGCGCCGCCCCAGGGCCAGCAGGAGGCCGCGCTCGTCGTCGCTGAGGGACTGCCAGAACGCCTTGGGGCGCTCGGAGCCGGATTCCAGCTCGCCCACCCGGCCGTCGTGAGCAGGCCCGATCGATGCGCCATGGTCGGGAACGGCCGGCGTGCGAGCGCGGGCGGCGTCCGCCAGCTCGCAGAGGCGCCGGTTGACGAGCACCAGGGTGCCCGCCACCACGGCCAGGCAGACCGGGCCCGCCAGCATCCCCGTGCCGGCGAGCACCGCCGCCAGGAGGGCCAGCCCGCCGATGGTGCTCGCCGCGTAGAGCACGAGCGACGGCCCCGGCGCGGAACCCGGCGCGGAGCGCCGGAGCGGAAGGTCGTCGGTGCGGTCGCCTTCGGAAGGGCCGCCTCGGCGGCCCGTGGCGGTCATGCGACGTCTCCGGCGTTCGGCGGACGGCGCCCGCTGCGGCCCTTTCCCTGCCCTGACCTGGGACAAGGGCTCCCGACCGGGAGCCCTCCGCCATTGCTTTCCCCCATGTGTTCGCTTACATTCAACGTTACGACCTCCGTCGCTCTTCAATAGCCGGGGTGTCGTTGTTGGGCCGGTGTGCCGACCGGCCCAACTTGCTTTGCGCTGTCGATCAGCTGCTTCGCGCACCTCCCGCTTCTTTGCCCCCGGGCGGGCTCCCCGTGATCACTTGATCGCTCGTCTTCTGCCGTCTCTTTGTCCCGAAGCTGCTACCGTCATGTTCCGTCGGCAAGTAAGATTTGGCAAGTGCCAAACTTCAAGTGCCAACTTGTGGTGGACACTGGCACCTTCCTCTGGCAACGACGCGCGCAGCGTCGGGGCAGACGTTCGATCAAGGGGCGGTGACCTGGTCATGACCGATGGCGGCAGCCCGACCATCCGCCGGCGTGAGCTCGGCTCGCGGCTGCGGAAGCTTCGCCTGGAATCCTCCAAGACGATCGACGAGGTGGCGCAGGCGCTCCTGTGCTCGACCAGCAAGGTGAGCCGGATGGAGACCGGTCAGCGCGTCGCGACCGCGCGCGACATCCGGGATCTGTGCGAGCTGTACCGGGTGACCGACCCGGCGGTCAAGGACGAGCTGATGCGCCTCGGCAGAGAGGCGCGCCAGCGGTCGTGGTGGCGGCAGTACAGCGATCTCGGCGAGGTGACGTCGCTGATCGACTACCAGGACGGCGCCTCCTCCATCACCGAGTACGACTCCTGCCTGGTCCCCGGCCTGCTCCAGACCGAGGAGTACGCCCGCTCCGCCGTGCGCGGTCTCCTGCCGAGAATCCGGGAGGACGTGCTCGAAGAGCGCGTCGAGGCGCGAATGCGGCGGCAGAGCCTCCTCACCCAGGACAATCCGCCTCGGCTCTGGGTCCTGCTCGACGAATCAGTACTGATCCGGCACGTCGGTGGAGCCTCGACCATGAAGGCGCAACTCGACAAGCTGCATCAGCAATCGCTGCTACCGCAGGTCACCATTCAGGTCGTGCCTTTCAAGGTCGGCGCTCACCCGGGCCTGAACAGTGCTTTCTCCCTGGTGGAATTCACCGACATCGCGCTGTCGCCCATCGTGTACACCGAAGGGCTGAGCGGCGAAATATATCTGGAGGGCAGGAACGACATCGACCGGTACCGGGAAGCGGTCGACCACCTGCGCGCCTCCGCCCTGAGCCCTGCGGATTCGCAGGACCTCATCACCACAATGATCGGACGTATCTCATAGGCTCGCCGAGCCGCTGGAACGTTCGCTGTCCATGATAAGGAGAACCATGACACGTGGACCATCGGCCGAGGCCGCCTCCGCCGAACCCAAATGGATCGTCGCCAGCGCGAGCGGCGGCGGCAACTGCATCCGGGCGGCCGCACTGGCGAGCGGAGTCATCGTCGGTGACACCAAGGATCCGGATGGTCCAGTGCAGTTCTACGGCATGGACGAGTGGCGCAGGTTCATCCATCAGGTGAAGTCCGGGTTCCGCCCGGAGTGAGCATGCGCTAGCCGCCTTCAGGCCATTTCGGCACGCACCGTCTCCAGCAGTTCCCTGGACCGGTCCGGGCTCAGCGCGTCGTCGCCGAGCCGGGCGAAGGCGACGCGGTGCTCGGCGAGTTCCGGCGACGCACCGATGTACGTGCTGCTCCGCGGGGATCTCTCGAGGTGCAGCACGTCATCGATGCCTTCTCCGGTCTCCAGCAGCCAGAAGGGACCGGTGAACGCCGTGTGGGCGGCGGCCATGGGAAGCACCTGGATCGTCACGTTCGGGCGGCCGGCCTCCTGGAGCAGCCGGTCCAGCTGGCCCAGCATGACCTCGGTCGAGCCGGTCCGGCGCCGGATGACCGCCTCGTCGAGCAGATAGACCTGGGTGACGTCCCGCTCGTCCCGTTCGTCGAGCTGGAGCCGGCGCCGCTGCCGGAGTTCCACCAGCGTGTCGATCCGCTCCCGCGTCGCGTCCGGCCAGTACGCGCCGAGCACGGCGCGCGCGTACTCCTCGGTCTGGAGCAGCGCCGGGACGTGCAGGACCTCGACCGCGCTGATCGAGACGGCGGCGGCCTCGTAGGCGAGGTAGCGGGCGAACTCCGGGTCGTCCCAGCCGGTCAGATAGGGCTCCCACCAGGCGGAGTGCCGTGCCTCCTCCGCGAGTCGCAGGAGCCGTTCCCTCTGCTCCGGAGCGGCGCCCCGGTGGTCCAGTAATGCGGCGAGGTCCTCGACAGGGGTTCGCGGCGTCCAGTTCTCCACCCGCGCCAACCGTCCCGGAGTCCAATCGGGATCCCGCGCGGCCGCCTCCCCGCCGGGCGCCCGGCGATGACGCAGAGTGCGCAGTTCTGCGACCAAGAGGGCACGGACGACCACTGGCCCCGGCGACGAGGTCATGTGTACTCCTTGATCATTAAACTGGGCGCATCCCTGCACTGCCAACGATAGCGATACCCAAAAGAGGTCGCCCCTAGTCGCTGGCCGCATCCGCCACTGCACCAAGAGCTTTGGCAAGCGCGTTTCGCGCACCGGGCGCATCAAAAGGCAACGCGAGTAACAGGGGCATCAGCCGGCCGCGGTGGCGACGAATAAGCCGGGCCGCCATTCTCTGACCTGATCAGGTCAGCGGCCCTACTCGGTGTACGGGCGTTCTCCCGAAAGACCGCGGACGAAAGTTCGTCCGGTCACCCCTTTGCGGAAGGTGGGGTGACCGGACGGGGTCGTGGGTCAGGCCACGTCCAGGGCGCGGCGGCGGTCGGCCCATTGGAGGGAGTGGCGGATGGCGTCCTCGATGCTGTACTCGGGTTTCCAGGCGAGCAGTTCCCAGGCCTTGGACGGGACGACATAGGCGCCGACGACGTCGCCGGGGCGGGCGGGGGCGTCCTCGGCCCGGAAGTCGTCGCCGACGACCTCGCGGAAGGCGGCGACGAGTTCGCGGACGGTGGTGCCGTCGCCGGTGCCGAGGTTGATCACTTCGTAGCGGGAGTGGTCGCCGGTCGGCGGGATGATCGCGTCGAAGCGGGTCGCGGCCGCGTGGAAGGCGCGGGCGATGTCCCAGACGTGGATGTAGTCGCGGATCGCGGTGCCGTCGCGGGTCTCCCAGTCCACCCCGGTGATCTTGAAGGGGACGCCCAGCGAGTAGCACTCGATCATCTTGCCGAGGGCGTGGGTCGGCTTGCTGTTCTGCAGGCCGGTGCGCAGCCGCGGGTCGGCGCCGATCGGGTTGAGGTACCGCAGCGAGATGACGCGCAGCCCGTACGCCTTGCAGAAGTCCTGCAGGAGCAGCTCCGCCATCATCTTCGAGCGGGTGTAGGGGTTCTGGGGTTCCAGTTCGGACGTCTCGGAGACCGAGAGGTCGGCCTCGGGGCGGTACATCCCCGCGGTGGACGCGAAGATCATGCGATCGCAGCCGTTGCGGACGAGGTGGCCGGCGAGATCGAGGGTCCTGGACAGGTTGACCCGGTAGTAGCGCAGCGGGTCGGTCATCGAGTCGGGCACCACGATCAGCGCGGCGCAGTGCACGGTCGCGACGATCTCGGGATGGTCGCGGAAGATCTCGTCGACCAGGTCCCCGTCCCCGATGTCGCCCTGGTAGAAGACCTTGCCGGCGGTGAACTCCTGCCGTCCGGTGATGAGGCTGTCGAGCACCACGGGAGTGATCCCGTGCTCGGCGAAGGCGGAGGCGATCGTGCTGCCGATGAAGCCGGCTCCCCCTGTGATCAGCACTTTCATGTGGCATCCCTGCAGGCCAGTGCGTCCCCTTGAGTGTCAGCCACAGAATCGGCAGCCGGCCGCGGATGGTCAATGTCTGGCACTCTCGGTGACCGGGTCCGGACGCGTGTGAACCGGCGGGGCCCGGCCGCCGTCCGCGCACGAGTCTTCCCCGGCGCCGCCTCCGCCGCGGATCGGACGGCCGAAACGAAGTACAGCGTTTGCAGGATCCGCGGAGCGCGCGCAGCGGTCATGGTCGGTACATGGAACCGATCCGCGTCCTCATCGTGGACGATCACGCGCTCTTCGCCGAGGCCCTCGCGGCGCGACTGGGGAGCGAGCCCGATCTGGTGATCCTGCCGATCGCCGCCGACGTGCGGCGCGCGCTGGCGCTGACCGCCGCCGAGCGCCCGCGGGTGATCGTCCTCGACATGACGCTGGACACCGAGAGCGGGCTGGACGTCCTGGACCGGGTCCGCAAGCGGTACCCCGACGTCCGGGTCGTGATGCTGACCGCGATGAGCGACGTGGACGCGATGGTGCGGGCGATCCGGACGGGCGCCGTGGCATGGGTGGAGAAGACCGAGAGCGCCGACCTCGTCGCCCGGGTGATCCGCTCCGCGGCGCGGCGGGGCGGCTGGATCCCGCCGGACGTGCTCGGCGAGGTGCTGCGCAGGCTGCGGGAGGACGACGCCGGCGGAGTGATCGCCGAGCTGACACCGCGGGAGCGCGAGGTCCTGCAGTGCATGGTGGACGGCCTCGGCCGCGCGGAGATCGCCGAGCGGCTGTGCCTGTCGGCGAACACCGTCCGCACCCACACGCAGAACCTGCTGGCCAAGCTCGACATGCACTCCGCCCTGGAGGCGATCACCCTGGCGATGCGCGCCGGGATGCGCCCCACCTCGGACGACTACTGACCCCGGGCGCGCTCTGGTGCAAACGGCGTAGAACGGGGTCGTCTTTTGCACGATCCCTCCGGCGGAGGGGCTTCTTACGCTCGCCGTGACGAAGCCGGAGGGAAGAGTGGAGATCGACGAAGTCGCCGCGCGGGTGGTCCGGAGCTACTGGGCGGTCCTGCTGGTCATGACGGTCCTTCCGCTGGTGCTGGTGGGGCTCGTCATGAGCGGGCGGGAGCCGCCGTACACGGCCGGGGCGCGGCTGCAGGCGAGCAGCAGGGCGACCGACGCGGCGCCGGGGGACGCGGGCGTGTCCATCGTGGTCAGCCAGGTGAAGGCGTTCGCGACCAGCGAGAACCTGCTGAGCGGGGTGCTGCGGCGGCAGCGGCTCGACCGGTCGACGGTGAAGACGGCGAAGGCGATCGAGGTCACCGGCCTCGGCACGTCCACGGTGGTGGAGCTGTCGGTGAAGGACCGCGACCCGGAGGTGGCGCGGCGGTTGGCCGACGCGATCGGCGCCGCGGTCGTCCAGGAGATCAACGAGTCCAACCAGGGCTCGATCAGGCGGCAGATGGCCGACATCGACAAGCGCGTCCGGAAGCTGGAGAAGGACCTCGGCCCGCTGGCGCGGCGGGCGGGCCGGCAGCCGGACCCCGACATCGGCGCCGCCAACGAGCGCGAGCGAGTGCAGGCGGAGCTCACCGACCTGCGGTCGAACCGGTCGGACCTGCAGACGCAGCTCTCGTCGGCCGGGACGGCGTCGGTCGTCCAGCCGGCGGTGCTGGCGCCGCGCAAGAACCCGGTCGTCATGACGGCGGCCATCGCAGGTCTGGTCGGGCTGGTCGGCGGGATTCTGATCGCGGTGGTGACGGAGATGGCCCGTCCCACGATCCCGGGGCAGCGGCGGGTCGCGCGGCGGCTCGGGGTGCCGCTGCTCGGCTGGGCCGACCGGGGCCCCGCCCGGCTCGCCGACCTCGGGCGGCGCGTCCGGCTCGCCGCGAAGAAGGAGGGCGTCGGACGGGTCGTGCTGGTCGGGGCGCCCGGCCCGCTGCCGGCCGACCTGGTGTCGTCGGTCGCGTCCGCGGTGTACGGGGACGACACGAAGATCGTCAAGGCCCGGCCCGGAGACGACGCCCCGGACGGCGACCGCGGCGAGGACGGCGGCACCGACGGGCCGTCGCTCAACAGCAGCGGGCCCGGCGGGAAGACCAGCACGTCGGTGGTCCGCGCCGGCGCCGGCACCGGCGTGATGACGAAGAAGTCCGAGATCTCCCCTTCGGAGGTCCGCCGGCCGGTCCCGGTGCGCCGGCTCTGCCAGGTGCACGCGTTCGAGGAGATCGATCCCGCTTCGGACGACGAGGTGGGCGTGGTCGTGGTGGTCGGTCCGGTGACGAGGGTCGCGGGCCTGGAGACCGTCCGGGACCTGGTCGCCGCGTCCGGCTGGCCGCTGCTCGGCGTCGTCGCCGCGTCCCGGAAGATCAAGGGGTGACCAGGTGAGTGCGTCCGTTCCGTTCACGGTTCCGTCGGTGTCCGGCGAGGTGTCCGACTCCGTCGTCAAGGTGCTCGACTCGGGCTGGATCACGACGGGGCCGCAGACGGCCGCGTTCGAGCAGGAGTTCGCCGACCACCTGGGCGCCGCCCACGTCGTCGCGGTCTCCTCGTGCACGGCCGCGCTGGAGCTGTGCCTGCGGGCGCTGGACCTCCCGCCGGGTTCGGCGGTGCTGACGCCGAGCCTGACGTTCTGCGGCGCGATCAACGCGATCCTGCACGCGGGGCACCTGCCCGTGCTGGTCGACATCGACGAGGACACGCTGGTCCCGAGCCCCGCGACGGTCAGGGAGGCGGCGCGCCGCACCGCGCCCGCGGCGATGGTCGTGCAGAACCAGGGCGGCTACCCGGTGGACGTCGCGGCGCTCGCCGAGGCGGCGGGCCTCGACCGGACGAGGGTCGTCGAGGACGCGGCGCACGGCCCCGGCGCCGCGCGCGGCGGCAGGCCGGTCGGGTCGGAGTCGTTCGCGGCGTGCTTCTCCTTCTACGCGACCAAGAACATGCCGATCGGCGAGGGCGGCGCGGTCGCCTCCAGCGACCGGGAGTTCGCCGACCGCGTCCGCGCGATGCGGCTGCACGGGATGAGCAAGGACTCGTGGCGGCGGTACCTGCCCGGCGGGAGCTGGCGGTACGACGTGCGGACGCTCGGGCTGAAGGCCAACATGACCGACGTCCAGGCGGCGATCGGGCGGGCGCAGCTCGCGGCGCTGCCGGGCTGGCAGCGGGAGCGCGCCGAGATCGCGGCCCGCTACGACGCGGCGCTCGGGGACCTGCCCGGCCTCGTGCTGCCCCAGCGGCACCTGGACGGCGTCCAGCACGCCTGGCACCTCTACCAGGTGCGGGTGCCGGACCGGGACGCGGTCAGCGCCGAGCTGGAGGCGGCGGGCGTCGCGACGTCCGTGCACTTCATCCCGGCGAACCAGATGACGGCCTACCAGGAGATCCTGGGCGCCGAGGAGTGCGCGCAGGTGCCGGTGACCGACCGGGTCGGCGAGGAGCTGCTGTCGCTGCCGCTGTATCCGGGGCTGTCGGACGACGGCGTCGAACGCGTCGTCGCGGCACTCTCCGAGGCGCTGCGGAGCCGTGCGTGAGCACCGCGCGGAAGCTCCGGGTCGCCACGGTGATCACCCGGTTCAACGGGGGCGCCGGCCGGGTCGCGCTGAACGGCGCGCTGGCGCTGCCGGACGGCGACTACCAGCACGCGATCGTCACCGGCGGCGTCGGCATGGACAGCACGGCCTCGTCCACCGGCAACGGCGTCCTCTTCGGGGACGAGGCCGTCGCCAACGCCGCCGCCGGTGACCTCACCCGGCAGGCGCACGCGGCCGGGATGGAGATCGTCCAGGTGGGGCCGCTGGTGCCGCAGGTCTCGCCGCGCGACGACCTCGCCGCGCTGCGGACGCTGACCCGCGTCCTGGCGGAGGGGCGGTACGACGTCGTCCACACCCACAGCGCGAAGGGCGGCGTGATCGGACGGGTCGCGGCGGCCCGCGCGGGCGTCCCCCGCATCGTCCACACCTGGCACGGGTTCCCGTTCAACGAGTTCCAGTCGTGGGCGCGGCGACGCACCTACATAGGACTCGAACGGATCGCGGCCAAGCGCACCGACGCGTTCCTCGCGATCGGGTCGGAGACGGTGACGACGGCGTTGCGGCTCGGGCTCACCACACCGGAGCGGGTCCGGCTGTCCTGGCCGGCCGTGGACGTGGACGCCTACGCGGCCGCTCCCGGGTCCCGCGCCCGGGCCCGCCGCCTCCTCGACCTGCCGCTCGGCGTGAAGGTCGTCGGGTCGGTCGGGCGGCTGACGTTCCAGAAGGGCCCGGAGGTCTTCGCCAAGGCGATCGCCCGGCTGCCGGACGACGTGTTCGGCCTGTGGGTCGGCGGCGGCCCGATGGCGGGCGAGATGGAGAAGCTCACCGCGAGGCTCGGCATCGGCGACCGGATGCGCTGGCTCGGGCACCGCGGCGACGTCGCCGAGGTGCTGCCCGCCTTCGACGTGATGGCGATGGCGAGCCGCTGGGAGGGGCTCCCGTGCGCGCTGGTCGAGGCGATCGGGGCGGGGATCCCGCTGGTCGCGACGGCCGTCCCGTCCAACCAGGACCTCGTGCTGGCCGGGGAGACCGGGATGCTCGTCCCGCCCGAGGAGCCGGACGGGCTCGCCACCGCCGTGTCGGCGCTGCTCAACGACCCGTCCGCCGCCGCGCGGATGGCCGAGCGGGCGCGCGCCAGGGTCGGCGAGTGGTTCTCGCCGGAGTACCTCGGGACCGTCCTGGACGAGACCTACCGAGGGAACTCCCGCCGCCCATGACCGCGATGACCGAGGCCCCGCCCGCGCCGCCGCCGCTGAGGCGCCGCACGCGGCTGACGTCGGTGGCGCTGGTCGCGGGCATCGCCTCGCTGCCGATGCTGATGCCGGCCGGCCTTCCGCCGGGCCCCGGCAACACCGGACTGCCCGACCTCGCGCTGGTCGGCCTCACCGCGACGACGCTGCTGTGGGCGGGCACCCGGAGGCTCCCGGTCCGCTGGCCGTTCCTCGTCCCGACCCTGATGACGATCGTCGCGGGCGGGATCGCCGCCGTCGTCAACGACGCGGGCGCGCTGACCCTGGTCAAGGACCTGTTCGTGCTGCTGTGGGCGGTGAGCGTCGCCAACCTCGGCCGCGACCCGGCGCTGCTGAGGGTCGCGCTCCGCGCGTTCGTATGGATCGGGACGTTCTACGCGCTCGTCATGATCGTCGGCTTCGTGCTGGGGATCGAGGCGCTGTCCGGCAAGCAGGTCGACGGCGAGCGCGCGATGTTCACGTTCGGCGACGCCAACTACGCGTCCAACTGGTTCATCTGCGTCTTCTTCATCGCCCGCGCCACCCGATGGCCGGAGACGCCGGGGAGGCGGTGGACGGTGTGCGGGATCCTGCTCGCCGCCGAGATCCTCACCGGCTCGAACGGCGGCCTGCTCGCGCTCTGCGTCGCGATCCTGCTCGGCTACCTGTTCCGGCTGTTCCGCGAAGGCAAGGCGCACCACGCGGTCGCGGTCGGCCTGTCCGCCTTCCTCGTGGGCGGGGCCGGTGTCGCGGTCGTCACGCAGGTCGACGTCCAGCCGTTCCTGGACCAGGCCAGCCAGGCGTCCCCGATCCTGCGCGACTCCATCGGACGGACGACCGGGGAGAGCACGAACTCGCGCGGCACGGTCCTCGCCACCACCCTCCAGATGATCGGCGACCAGACGCACCCGTGGGGCATCGGCCCCGGCCAGACGGAGAGGCAGATGCTGGTGCGGCAGGAGACCTACGTCCGGGAGGCGCACAACGACTACGTCGCCGCGGTCCTGGAGCGCGGCTTCCTCGGCGGCGTCGCGCTCATCGCGCTGGTCTTCGTCCTGCTGCTGAAGTGCGTGCGGATCGCCCGCCGGGACGCGCTGACCGGCGAGTACGCGCGGCTCGTGCCGCGCCCCGAGCTGCTCGGCGCGCTCGTCGCCGTCTTCCTCGTCTCCGGCCTCTTCTACGAGACGCTCCACTACCGGCACGGCTGGGCGGTCTTCGGCCTGATCGCCGCCCTCGACCTCTTCGGACGCCGCGGCGACTCCCCCGACCGCCGGCTCGTCCGGCCGTCCGTGGAGTCGAGTCCACCGTCCCATCGGCCCGGCCCCCATCGCGTGCAAGGCAGGGTCCGGGTTCGCGAGAGGGAGGTCGCGCGGTGAGCGGCCAAGCGAACCGGAACGGCGCGGCGGTCGCCGCACCGCCCCCCGCGGACGGCCCGGACGCCGGGAGCCGGGCGGGGAGCGCCCGGCGCAGGCTGCTGGCGCTGGTCGCGGGGAACATGGCGGGGAGGATCGGCGCGCTCGCCTCGCTCGGCCTCGCGACGATCATGGTCGCGCGGATCGGCGGGCCCGAGCTCGTCGGCGCGTTCACGCTCGTCCGGATCCTGCCGGGGCTGCTGTGCCAGCTGTCCAGCGCCGGGCTGCCGGGCGCGGCGCCGTTCTTCCTCGCCCGGAGCGACTACGACCAGAGCCGCGTGCGGCCCACGCTGGCGTGGCTCACCGTGATCGGCGCGACGGTCTCCGGGGTCGGCTGGCTGGCGCTCAGCCCGCTGGTCCACCTGGTGTTCTTCCAGTCGTTCGGGTGGTGGGTCACGGTCGCCGCCGCCGTGCCGTCCTTCACGCAGGGCTTCGTCTCGGTCGGCAAGGGCCTGCTCCAGGGGACCGACGACCAGCCCGGCGCGAGCCTCGCCATCGCCGTCGAGGAGTTCGTCTTCCTGCCGATCTACCTCGTGCTCCTGACCGGCTGGTACGGGCCCGGCGCGCTGATCACCGGGCTGGTGCTCGCCGACGTCGCCGCCGCCGCGTGGATCGCCCGCCGGCTCGCGCGGCGCGGGTTCTTCGCCGGGTGGGGGCGCCCCGACCGGCGGCTCGGCGCGTCCATCGCCGGGTACGGGCTCCGCGGCTACCTCGGCCAGCTCATCGACCTGCTGCAACTGCGGTTCGACATGGCGCTGCTCGGCGCGCTGGCCGGGCCGAAGGTGCTCGGCGTCTACACGGTCGCGAGCAAGTTCGCCGAGCTCGTGCAGCTTCCAGGCCTCGCGGTCAACTACATCCTGTACCCGGACTTCGCCAAGGAGGACCGGGACACCGCGACCAGGCGGACGGCCCGCCTGATCCTGCCCGCGCTCGGCGTCTCCGCCCTGGCGGCCCTGCCGCTCGCCCTGGCCGCCGGGACCGCGCTGCCCTGGATCTTCGGCGACGTGTTCGACGACGCGGTCGTGCCCACCTACATCCGGCTCGCCGGCGTCACGACGTTCGGCGTCACCGGGCTCGTCATGGCCTACCTGTACGGGGTCGGACGGCCCGGCGCCGCGTCCACCGGGCAGGGGATCGGCCTCGCGGTCGTCGTCGTCTTCGGCGCGGTCCTGATCCCGGCGCACGGCGCGGTCGGCGCCGCGGTCGCCACGTCCGTCTCGTTCGTCGCCACGACGGCGGCGCTGCTGGTCTGGTTCCGGCACGTCCGGAACACCGCGCCCGCGTCCCCCGCACCGCCCGCGCCATCCGCACCCGAGCCCCCCGCACACGACGACAAGGGGTGACCATGTCCGAGTTCGCGAGCCGTCCCGTCGACACCTCCGACGGCATCCCCCCGTCCGCGGCGCGCCGCGTGCTGGACGTCGCCGGCGCGGTCGCCGGACTGCTTCTCCTCAGCGTCCCGCTGGTGCTCGTCTACCTGCTGGTGCGGCTGTCCAGCCGGGGGCCGGGCGTGTTCCGGCAGACGCGGGTCGGGCAGGGCGGGCGGCCGTTCACGATGTACAAGTTCCGGACGATGCGGCAGGGCGTCGGCGGCCTCACCGTCACCGCCAACTGCGACCCGCGCCTGACCAGGGTCGGAAAGGTCCTGCGCCGGTGGTCGCTGGACGAGCTGCCGCAGCTGGTGAACGTCCTGCGCGGCCAGATGACCCTCGTCGGGCCGCGCCCGGAGACCTACGACCTCGCCGTCCACTACGACCGGGGCTGCCGCTGGGTCTTCGAGCACCGGCCCGGGCTGACGGGCGTGTCCGAGGTCCGGTTCCGCGACTTCGACGTGCTCGGCCCCGGGGAGGAGGTCGACCTCGCCGGCTACATCGAGCGGATCGTCCCGGCGCGGGTGGCGGTCGACGCGATCTACCTGCGGGACCCGTCGATGCGGGCCACGCTCGGCGCGCTCTGGGACACCGTCAGGCACATCCTCGGCTTCACGGTCCCGCCCCTCCGGGTGGACGCCGCCGGGACCGTCGAGCAGACCGTCGTAAGGGAGACGACCGTGAGGGAGACGACCGTGAGGGAGACGACCGTCAGGGAGCCGCGGGAGCAGCCGGTGCGCGCCGCCGAGGAGCCCGGCTCCGCCGCCTGACCACCGCTTTCGGGGAGTGACGCGGGATGGACCTCCGGGACGCCCGATTCAAGATCGCGGCCGCCGCCGCGACGGTCGTGCTCGCGGCCGGATTCCTTCTCTACCTGCACGACCGGGCGTCCGGGTACGAGCCGTACCGGGGTCCGGCGGCCCCGCCCGGGACGCCCGCGACCGAGCCCGGCGGGACCCGCCGGATCGCGCTGAACACCCGGCCGTCCGACTATCCGCGGCTCCGGGCGCTCGGCTACGACCTGGTGGACGTCAAGGCGGACCCGGCGCTCGTCGCCGGGGTCCCCGCCGGGATGCAGGCGCTGCTCTGGGTCGGCAACTTCACCTGCGGCGACTTCGAACTCGGCTGGGAGGCGTTCCAGCGGGCCGTCCAGCGGTTCGGCCACGACCCGAGGGTGTACGGGTGGTACCTGTCGGACGAGCCGAACACCGGCGACTGCCCGGAGGTCGCCGGCGAGATCCGCCGCCGCGCCCGCCACATCGAGGCGAACGCGCCCGGGCAGGTCTCGTTCATCTCGCTGACCGACTGGCCGATGAAGCCGCTGACGCCGCGACGCGTCGGCGTCGACCTCGTCGGCCTGGACCCCTACCCCTGCAAGGGCTCGCCGGAGACCCGCGAGCACTGCGACATCGGGGCGATCGACCGGATGGTCAGGATGGCGGACGCCGCCGGCATCCCGCGCGCCAAGGTCGCGCCCGTCCTGCAGACGTTCGGGCAGAGCTGCACCAAGGGCGACAAGCAGTACTGGATGCCGACGCAGGCCCAGTTCCGCGAGATCCTCGCGCGCTGGGACCGGCTCGCGCCGCGGCCTCCGCTGGAGATCTCCTACTCCTGGGGACGCCAGGAGGAGTGGGCCTGCCCCGCCCTTTCGGACGCGTCCGGCGGCGCCCACCCCGATCTGCAGAGCCTCATGAAGGCCCGCAACACGGCGCGCTGAGTGGTCAGTTGCCGCCGGGCTGGTCGGCCACGGCCGGATGCTGCGATCTCGACGGGACCGGGAACTCCAGTGAGCCGAGCCTCAAAGCCAGGACTTCCATCACACCGACGGCCAGAATCAACGCGACGGCCATAAGGCCGAGCTTCCTGCGGTTCAACCGCACACCCCTTCAAACCCCCAAATAGCAAGCGAAAAGCTAACATGCCGCGATCCAAACCCCGTTCCGGACACGCCGCGCCTCACCATTCGCAACCGTCTTGTGACCCCGCGGGACCCCGCCCGACCGCCCCGGCCCGCGGCAGGTCCGATGACTTGCGGCGGGTTGCCCTTATGCGAGGCCGGATAAGGGCAACACGCCGCAAGTCGACGGGGCGGGGTGGGTGGGTGGGGGGACAGGGTCAGAGCGGCCGGCTGGTGAGGTTGGCGGCGCGGGCGTTGAGGCACTCGCCGGTGGCGAGGTCGAAGGCGAAGTTGTGGGCCAGGCAGTGGATCCGCCCGTCCCGGACGACCGCGCCGACCGACAGGTCCTCGCCCGCGTGCGGGCAGTAGCGCGGGATGTCGTAGCGGGCGCCGCCGTCGGCGACGACGATGCGCTCGCTCTCGTCCCGTCCGGTCTCGTACGCCTCGACGGCGTCGAGCGCCGGCGCGTTCGCGTGCTTGAGCAGCCCGACCAGGTGGTCGTTGTAGACGTCGGGGTCGCGGTAGAGGCTGAGCCGGAACGAGATGAGCAGGTCCTCCCACGCCATCCGGCCGGCGAGCACGCCGTCCAGCCAGCGGGCCGCGGTGGTGATCCGGTAGTGCGGGCGGACGTCCGGGGACGCCTCCGACACCGTGAGGCCGTCCGGCGAGAAGTCCACGTCCCAGGTGCCGCCGTTCGGCCCGGTCACCTCGAAGCGGACGATCATCGCGATGCGCTGGAGGAAGTAGTCGCTGAGGCCGCCGAGCCGGGCGAAGTGGGCGGTGAACCGGTCGAACAGGTCCGGGCCGGGCTCGGGATGCCCGGCCAGCACGGCCGCGATGGCGGCCGCCCGGTCGGCGGCGTACCGCCGGAGGTAGGCGTCCCGGTCGGCGTCGGCGAAGGAGAACTCCGCCGAGACCGGGTCGCGGGTGATCTCGCCGGTGTCCAGGTCGACGGCGTCGCCCGGCTTGAAGCACTCCCAGCGCTGCCCCGGCAGATGCTCGCGCAGCCAGGAGGTGGCGGCCTCCGGGTCGCAGAACGCGCCGCCCTCCTGGTCGAGCACCCAGTTGAGGTGGTCGACCTCGGCGTCCAGGAAGCACGGCGGCCCGGCGAACGGGGCCGCCAGCACGGGCTCGGTCTGCCGGACGAGCCGCTGCGCCGCGCGCAGCTTGGCGACGCGCTTGGCCATCGAGACCTCGGCCATCTCGCCGGCCGGGTACTCGTAGCAGATCGGGTGCCAGGACGCCCCGGACGTCTGCAGCGCCATCAGGTCGAGCCGGCCGCCCGCCATGTGCTTGGCCCGCCGGGCCTGCGCGGCGGTGAGCCGGGCGTCGTTGCAGTGCAGGATCCCGCGGCCGTCCGCCACGATCAAAAAGGCGGCGTCATGGCACATGGGAGATAGTTCCGGAATGACGGTGAGCCATGATCCGCGATCGTCGAGCGCGAATTTCTCCCATGGCGGCACCTCGATTACCTGGCGCCCGCCGGCGGCGGCCGCCACGCGTTCCCGGAAGACGGGCCCGGGATAACCCGGAATGAGGATCCGGGTTCGCACCGGAAGTCGCTCGATGACCCACGGGTCGAAATGGTCCAGATGCTCGTGCGAGACCGCCACCCAGTCCGCGTCGAGCAGGGGTCCGGGATCCAAGTGATCGTTTCTCGGATACTGGTGCCAGGCCCCGAGAAAGGCCCCGGCCGGAGAGAGCCAGGGGTCCGCGAGCAGATGGAACGCGGCCGCGTCCACCGCCACCCCCGCATGTCCGATGAATGTGACCGTCGGCATGGTCAGACTGTCTCTCCGCGCCTCCCGCGGCACACCCGCCGGAATGCGTAAAGCGACTACGCCGTCAGCATGAAAGAAATACCTCGCGGTCTCGATATGTCGACTGAGACGCCACGTAAAGGGGCTGAGTTTACGCTCTGCGACAAAATGACCGCTTCCGGACAAATGGTGACATATGGCGGACGATCTACTGGACATCTCCGGGGCGGCCGGGGGACCGTCGAGACGGTGCTGGAACTTCGGGGCTGGTGGTCCTCATGAACAACGGGTGGGCTCGGTCTTCCCGGGCGGACGCTCCCATCGGGGGGAGAACGCTCGCGGGCACGGGCGTCTGGGAGGGCAGATGCCACGACCGCCGCGACCGGACGGGTGCGTCCGACCGCGGCGGCCAGTCGCTCTGGCGGCGGCGGCTGCGGCACGACATCCGACACGAACTCGGCACGATCATCATGCTGGCCTCGGCCGTCGTCGTCGCGGAGGACGTCGGCGACACCAGCCGGGCCCGCATCGACCAGCTGCTCGGCGAGACGCGGTGGCTCGACCACCTGCTGCGCCGGCTCGACGAGGACGACGACGACCGCCCGGCGCCCAACCCGGAGCGGATCCGGGTGGACGACCTCACCGCCGAGGTCGTCGCCGCGATGCGGCTCGTCACCCCGCACGAGGTACGCCTCACCGCCGGGGAGGCGTGGGCGCACATCGACCCGGTCGCCCTGTGGCGTGCGGTCCGGAACGTCACCGAGAACGCGTGCCGCGTCGCTGAGGGACGCGTGGACGTGCGCGTGGAGACCGACCAGGGCTGGCTCGTCGTCCAGGTCGACGACGACGGTCCCGGGTTCGGTACGGACAAGGGGCCGCATGCCGGGAAGGCCCCGGCCCGGCCCGGCCTGGCGTCGCTCGGCCTCGGCATCGTCCACGACCTCGTCTCCGGGTACGGCGGCAGGCTGGAGATCCGCACCTGCGAGATGGGCGGGGCGCGCGTCCGCATCCTGCTGCCGGCGTCGCCGCCCCCCGAGGACCGGCCGGCGGACGCCCTCGCCGATACGCACGCCGATACGCACGCCGACGCGCTCGCCGACGCGCTCGCCGACGACTGGCGGCCGCATCCATGAGAACGGTCATCTGCGACGACCACGCGGTCTTCGCCGAGTCGCTCTCCCTGGTGCTGGCCAACGCCGGCCACAGCGTCGTGGCGGTGACCTACTCCCCCGCCGAGGCGCTGCCCGTGCTGCGTACCGCGCAGCCCGACCTCTGCCTGATCGACCTGCACTTCCCGTCCGGCACCGCGCTCGACTGGATGCCGCGGCTGCGCGGCTCGTCCCCGCGGACGAGGTTCGTCGTGCTGACCGGCTTCCTGGAGCGGCCGGTGCTGGAGGCGGGCATCGCGGCGGGCGTCCGCGGGTTCGCGCACAAGGGGCAGCAGGCCGGCGACATCCTCGCCGTGCTGCGCCGCATCGCGGACGGCGAGGTCGTCGTCGACCAGGGGATCCGCCAGGGCGACGCCCGCCGGCACGACCAGGCGCGGCGGTTCGCCCGGTTCCTCACGCCGCGGGAGCGCGAGGTGCTGACGCGGCTGGCGCGGGGCGAGTCCACCCAGGCGCTCGCCAAGGCGATGGGGGTGACGCGCAGCACGGCGCGCAGCCACGTCCAGAGCGTCCTGAGCAAGCTCGGGGTGCACTCCCAGCGGGAGGCGGTGATCGAGGCCGCGCGGCACGGCCTCGTCAGCGTGGAGACCGGAGAGTGGCTCGCGGGATAGCGTGCACGCCGTTTCGGCGGGGTTTGCGGCGGGCACGGCCGAAACCGGCCCTTCAGCACGCGGCCGCAACGCGTTAGCGTCTGCCTGGTAGAGGAGGTACCCATGCCTCAACGGCGAGGCACGCTGCCCGTCTCCGACGCCGGGGTCCTCGACTGCGCGGACGCCTACGCGCGGGGTGTCCCCCACGACAGCCTCGAACGGCTCCGGACGCGGACGCCCGTGGTGTGGCTGGACGGGCGCACGGCCGGACGGCCGGGCGCCTGGGCCGTGCTGCGCCACCGCGACGTCCGGTACGCCCTCCTGCATCCCGAACTGTTCTCCCCCCAGGTGGACGGGGTCGTGCACGGGCCGCTGAGCGGGGAGGAGCCGCCGGGCGAGGCCGCGCTGATCGACATGGACCCGCCCACCGCGGCGATGCTCGCGCGGATCCCGCCGCGGGAGCCGGTCGACTTCGTCCGCGAGGTCGCCCGCGACATCCCCGAGACGCTGCGCAACACCCTCGCCGGCGGCCTCCACGCGCTGCTGCGCCATCCCGCCGAGTACGTCCGGCTCCGGGAGGGGCGGCGGGACGAGCGGCTCATCGACAGCGCCGTCGAGGAGATGCTGCGCTGGTGGACGCCGGTGCTGCACGTCCGGCGCACCGTGCAGCGCGACACGGTCGTCGGCGACGTGCCGCTGCTCGCGGGCGAGGAGGTCATGCTGTGGCTGGTGTCCGCGAACCACGACGACGAGGTGTTCGCCGAACCGGGGCGCTTCGTCCCCGACCGGTTCCTGCGGGACGGCCCGTCCCATCTGTGCTTCGGGTTCGGGCACCGCGCCTGCCTGGGCGCGCGGCTCGCCCGGGTGCACCTGCGCGCGCTGCTCGTCGCGCTGCTCGAACGCCCCGGCCTGCCGCAGCCGGCGGGCGAGCCGGTGATGCTGCGGTCGAGCGCCCGGCACGGATTCGCGCACCTGCCCGTCCGCTGGGCGCGCTGAACTTTTTCCGCCGCTCGGTCGTAGTAGATGCGTGGGACTCACGAGCGCGGGGACGCTGAGCCTGCTGTTTCTGCTGGCCGTCGGCTGCATGGCCGCGACCGTGCGCGCCTGGCCGCGCGCCGCTTCGTCCGGGCCGCGGGCCGTGGGGGTCCGCACGCTGATGCTGGCGGGCTGCCAGTTAGTCATCCTGCTCACGCTGCTCGCGGCCCTGAACGCGCACTACCTCTTCTACGGTTCCTGGACGGACCTGCTGAGCGCCGCGGGCGGAAGCGCGCAGCCGCACCGGCCGCCCGGGGGCAACGCCGCCGCCGCGACGCGGGCCGTGCGGACGGTGCAGTCGGGCCTCGACCCGGGGCCGCGCGCCGAGCACGTCCCGGCCAAGGACGGCCAGGTCGAGCGGCTCGACATCCGCGGCGTCCGGACGGGCCTCGCGTCGGAGGCGTACGTGTACCTGCCGCCGCAGTACTTCCAGCGCGCCTACGCCGCCCGCCGCTTCCCGGTCGTGCTCATGCTGGCCGGTTACCCGGCGGCGGACCGGCTCGCGTGGATCCGCCAGGGGCACGTCCCCGCCGACGTCGCGCGGGCGCAGGCGCAGCGGCGGATCCAGCCGATGATCTACGTGATGATGCGGCCGACCGTGGTGCGCGGCTGGGACACCGAGTGCGCCGACGTGCCCGGCGGGCCGCAGGTCGAGACGTTCTTCGCGCAGGACGTCCCCGAGGCGGTCGCCGGGACCTACCGGGTGCCGCGGGACCGGAGCGGCTGGGGGCTCGCCGGCTACTCCACCGGCGGGTTCTGCGCCGCGAAGCTCGCGATGCTCCACTCCGACCGGTTCTTCGCCGCCGTCAGCATGGCCGGGCACTTCGACGCGCTGCTCGACCCCACGACCCGCGACCTGTACGGCGGGAGCCGGGCCGTCCGGCTGAGCGACGACCTCGTCTGGCGGCTGCGGCACCTGCCCGCGCCGCCGGTGTCGATCCTGGTCGCCTCGGCGGACGTCGGCGAGAAGACGTTCCCGTCGGCGCAGCGGTTCATGCGGGCCGCGCGCCCTCCGCTGGTCGTGGACAAGGTGCTGCTGCGCAGCGGCGGCCACAACTTCAAGACGTTCCGCAAGTACATCCCGCCGTCCATCAGGTGGCTGAGCGCGCGGCTGAGGGCCGAGTGACCCGGAACGGGAGCCGACATGGAACCGGTGAGCTGACATGGAACCGGTGAGCGCCGCCCTCATCGGGCCGGTGTGCCTGCTGGCGCTGGGCTGCGCGGTCGCGGCCGTCGTCCTGTGGCGGCGGCCGGCGGGGCCCGGCGTCCGGGCCGTGCTGGCGCGCTCGGGACTCCTGCTGGCCACGCAGGCCGCGCTCACCGCGTCGGTCGTGCTGCTGGCCAACCGGTACTTCGTGTTCTACGCGACGTGGAACGACCTGCTCGGCAACGACCCCGCGAAGGTCCACGTCCAGCACGTCCAGCCGCAGCACGCGGCGGGACGCCTCGTCCAGCGCACCGTGACCGATCTCGCGCCCAAGCGGGCGGGTCACAAGCAGGACCCCGCCGAGGACGGGCGGGTCGACCGCCTGACGATCCACGGCGGCCGGAGCGGCATCGAGGGCGAGGCGTACGTCTACCTCCCGCCGCAGTACTTCCAGAGGGCCGAGCCGCTGCCCGTCGTCGTCCTCATGGCGGAGGGCGCGCCCGCGGACTGGCTGCGGGACGCCGGCCTGCCATCGGCCGCCAGAGGGACGCAGCCGATGGTGTACGCGATGGTGCGGATCCACGGCGCCGCCGACTGCATGGACGTGCCGGGGCGGCACGCCACGCTCGGCGGGACCTACCTCTCCCAGGACGTTCCGGAGGCCCTGGCCTCGCAGTACCGGGTGGCGCGGGGCGGCGAGGGATGGGCCGTCGCGGGGACGGGCGCCGGCGGGTACTGCGCCGCCCGGCTGGCGATGCTGCGCTCCGACCGGTTCACCGCCGCCGCGAGCCTCGGCGGCCGGTTCGGCGCGCCGGACGGCGACCTCTACGGCGGAAGCGAGCGCTACCGGCTCGCGGGCGACCTTCTGTGGCGGCTCCAGAACGTCCCGCCGCCGCCGGTGTCGGTCCTGGTCGCGTCCGGCAAGCAGGACGAGCAGGCCCGGCGGTTCGTCTCACTGGCGCGCCCTCCGATGCGCGTCGGGACGTCCCTGGTGGACGGCTCCCCCGCGTCCGCGTCCCAGTGGCGCGACCACGTCCCGGGCGTCCTGGCATGGCTGGGCGCCCGGCTCCGGATACCTCCCGCGGAGTAGGGGCGCTGACTCCCCACGGCCGACGTGGCGCCGCAAGCGCATGTCCTAACGTGCAGGAATGAGCACTTCGCCGCCGCGTTGGCCGCGGCCCGCCGAGTGGCCGGTGTGGGTCGTCCCCCTCCTGCTCGCCTTCTTCCAGGTGTTCGGGTCGCTGGGCGCGCAGGACAACGGGCGTCAGGGGCGGTCGTCCGACGGCCCGCCCTGGAGGCACGGGGGCGACGACGTCGGGCAGACCGCGCTGGACCCGCTCGGCTTCGCGCTGCTCCTCGCCGGGCCCGTCCTGCTGCTGTTCCGGCGCCGGTACCCGGTGTTCACGGTGTGCTCCACCGCGGCGGTGACCGCCGTGTACTTCCTGCGCGCCTACACCTACGGCCCGGCGCCGCTGTCCCTGGTCGTCGCGATGATGGCCGCCGTCGTCGCCGGGCACCGGCTGCTGGTCTGGGCGGGGACGGGCATCGGCCTCGCGGCCTACCTCGGCCTGACCGCGCTGATCGGCGTCCCGGCCGCGGAGCGCGGGCAGGGCGGCCCGTTCCCGGTGGAGCGGCCGACGCTCGGCGGGTCGGCCTTCGTCATCGGCTGGGCGCTGGTCGTGCTCGTCACCGCCGAGCTGATCCGGATGCGCGCGCAGCGCGCCGCCGAGACCGCCCGCACGCGCGCCGAGGAGGAGCGCCGCCAGGCCAGCGAGGAGCGGCTGCGCATGGCCCGCGAACTGCACGACGTGCTCGCGCACAACATCTCGATGATCAACGTGCAGGCGGGCGTGGCGCTGCACCTGATGGACGAGAACCCCGAGCAGGCCCGGACGGCGCTCGCCGCCATCAAGGACGCCAGCAAGGAGGCGCTCACCGAGATGCGCGGGGTGATCGGCGCGCTGCGGGCGCAGGGCGAGACCGCGCCGCGGGCCCCGACCGCCGGGCTGGAGCGGCTGGACGACCTGCTCGACCGCGCCCGGTCCGCGGGGCTGGCGGTCGAGGCCGAGACCACCGGCGAGCGGCGGCCGCTGCCCGCCGGCGCCGACCTGGCCGCGTACCGGATCGTCCAGGAGTCGCTGACGAACGTGACCCGGCACGCGGGGCCCGGCCCGGTGACGGCGCGGGTCCGCATCGCCTACGGTGAGCACGAGATCGTGGTGGAGGTCGAGGACGACGGCCGGGGCGTGTCCCCGCTGGACGACCGTCCGGCCGGCAGCGGGATCCGCGGCATGCGCGAGCGGGCCGCCGCGCTCGGCGGCGCGTTCGACGCCGGTCCGCGGCCGGGCGGCGGGTTCGCCGTGCGGGCGCGGCTTCCGCTGGACGCCGAGGCGGACGCACGGGCCGGAGGGGACGCGCGATGATCAAGGTGCTGCTGGCCGACGACCAGGTGCTGGTGCGGGCCGGGTTCCGGGCGCTGCTGGACGCGCAGCCCGACATCGAGGTCGTCGGAGAGGCGAGCGACGGCGCGGAGGCGGTGGAGCGGGCCCGCCGGCTGCGCCCCGACGTCATCCTGATGGACATCCGCATGCCCGGCCTGGACGGCCTGGAGGCGACCCGGCGGATCGCCTCCGACGAGCGGATGGACGGCGTGCGGATCGTGATCCTCACCACGTTCGAGCTGGACGAGTACGTCTTCGAGGCGCTGCGCGGCGGCGCGAGCGGGTTCCTGGTGAAGGACACCGAGCCGGTGGAGCTCATCCACGCCGTCCGGGCCGTCGCGGACGGGGACGCGCTGCTGTCGCCGAGCGTCACGCGGCGGCTGATCGCCGAGTTCGCCGCGCGGGCCAAGGAGCCCGCGCCCTCGCCGCGGCTGAACGCGCTCACCGAGCGGGAGCGGGAGGTGATGGCGCTGGTCGGCGAGGGGCTGTCGAACGAGGAGATCGCCGCGCGGCTGGTGGTGAGCCCCGCCACGGCGAAGACCCACGTCAGCCGCACGATGGTGAAGCTCGGGGCGCGGGACCGGGCGCAGCTCGTCGTGTTCGCCTACGAGTCGGGACTGGTCAAACCGGGCTGGCTGCCCTAGAAATTTTACTCTGCGGCGATTCACTGTTGTCGCCCGCAGGACCATGACAGGGTGGACGGTACAGGCCGTCACCGACGCTAGGGAGTCCGGTGCCGCACGACGCGAGGATTCTGGCCGTCGACGACCGCGAGGAGAATCTCACCGCCCTCACGGCCGTGCTCGACGCGCTGCCGGTCGAGGTCGTGCCCGTCACCTCCGGCCAGGCCGCCTTGAAGGAACTGCTGAACGACGACTTCGCGCTGATCCTGCTCGATGTCGTGATGCCGGAGATGGACGGGTTCGAGACGGCCGAGCACATCAAGTCCCGGCCGCGCACCCGCGACGTCCCGATCATCTTCCTCACCGCGGGCGGCGGCACCGGCGAGCAGGCGTTCCGCGGTTACGCGGCGGGCGCCGTCGACTACCTCACCAAGCCGTTCGACCCGTGGCTGCTGCGCGCGAAGGTGTCGGTGTTCGTGGAGCTGCACCGCCGCAACCAGCAGCTGCGGGAGCAGGCCCGGCTGCTGCGCCAGACGCTGGAGGAGGGCGAGGGCTCGGCGGCGGGGTACGACAGGCTCCTGGCGGCCCTCGACCAGCGGGTCTCCCGCATCGAGGCGGACGTCGCCCGGATGCGGTCCGGCGAGTCCGCCGACGACCTCGACGCCCATGTCGCCGATCTGCGCATGGCGCTCGACGCCCTGACCGCGGGCGCCTGAACCTCTCCTTCCCCTGCGGGGCGGCGCCTGCCGCGCCCGTCAGCAGCTACTTACCGTAGCCGGTCTCCGCTTCGGCCTCGTCCGGGCCCCCTCCCCCGCCCGAACATGATCTTGCAGGTCAGCCGACTCGAATCTTTTACCTTTCGTATTGCTTGTCCGGTTTGTCGCAAGTAAGTACTTGGGGGTAACTTGCACTCTGCGTCACATCAGTGACCCGTGTCACCGAGGTCCGTCGAGGACCACGACCCCCCGGGAGCCCCCATGTCCCCCTCATCCGACGCCGCGCTCGGCCGCGTCCGCTGGAAGCGGTTCGCCGCGATCGCCGCCCCCGCCGCGGTCGGCGCGGGCGCGCTCGTCTTCATGACCGCGCAGGGCGCGATCGCCTCCTCCTTCGCCGTCTCGGGCGGCAGCTTCAAGGTCAGCGCCGACTCGCTGAGCGGGCAGGGCTTCGTCCAGTACGGCGGGATCGACGCGAGCAAGGACGGCGCCAAGCACCCGGTGCAGGTCTCGGCCATCAGGTCCGCGCAGATCCGCGACATGTGCCAGTCGGTGAAGGTCGGCCCGTTCACGCTGCGCCTGACCGCCGGCACCGGCGCCAAGCCCGTCGAGGCGAGCGACCTCGTCCTGGACGTGGAGCAGCTCGACGCCGACGCCACGTTCTCCAACATCGAGATCGGGCGGGACGCGAGCACGCTGGACAAGGGCCCGGACGGCGCCCAGGGCGCGGCGGGCATGTTCGGGCAGCAGGCGTCCACGATCGAGCTGCGGAACGTCAGGCAGGTCGCGTGGGCGACCACCGCCGGGACCTTCAAGCTGAACGACCTCAGCATGAAGCTCGGCGCCGAGTGCTTCTGAGGCCATGACCTTTCCCGCCGAACCCCCTCGCCCCGCCGAACCCCCTCGCCCCGCCGGATCCGCTCCCCGCGCCGGGCCGGCCCACCCCACCGGGCCGGGCCGGCGCGCGCCGCGCGGGTTCCGCCGCTGGCGGCGGACACGCCCCTTCTGGGGAGGCGTGTTCGCCGTCCTCGGCGGCGTCGAGCTGATCGCCATCCCGCTGGCCCCGATGCCGCTCGTCGTCCACCAGGGCATGGCCGGGGTGGCGAGCTGGCTCATCGGCGCGCTGCTCGTCACCGCGGGCGCGCTGCTGTGGTTCCAGCCCGCCCACCGCAGCTTCTACGGCGTCCTCGCCGTCCTGCTGTCGCTGGCGTCGTTCCTCACGTCCAACTTCGGCGGGTTCCTCGTGGGCCTGCTGCTGGGCGTGCTCGGCGGCGCCCTCGGCTTCGCCTGGTCGCCGTCCCCGGACGGGCCCCGGCGCCGCACCGCGTCCCGGGGCGGCGGTCCCGGGACGCACGCGGCGCCGCGCGGCGGGCGGCTGACGGCCCTCGCGGTCCCGGCCCTCCTGGGCGTCCACCTGCTGGCTCCGTCGCCGTCACCGTCGCCGTCGGACTCGTCCGCCCCGACCCCGGCCCCGGCCTTGGCCGCGGCCTCGACGACGCCGTCTCCCTCGCCCTCCGCGCCGTCCTCCGCGCAGACCTCCGCGCCGACGACGCCTTCCGCGAGCCAGACGCCGTCACCGCAGCCGAGTACCAGCGGGACCCCCACGCCCACTGCCACGCCCACTGCCACGCCCACTGCCACGCCCACTGCCACACCCTCAGCCACGCCCACCGCGACGCCCGCCCCGGCCAAGGACGCCGGGACCGGGCCGCGCCTGTACGCCGACACCGGGACGCTGCGCGCCGACTCGCTGACGATGTCGGGGCTCAGCTACGACGGCGTCGCGTCCCTCCCCTCGGCGGGCGGGACGGTGAAGGCGCTGAAGTTCAGCATGTCCAAGGCCGTCCTGAAGAACGTGGACCAGACGGCCGTGCACGGCGGCGCCACCGCCCGGACCCGGACCGGCGGCCTCACGCTGAGCGGCGACGTCGTCATGTACACGACGAAGATGTCGGCCAAGCTGCTGGGCGTCCCGGTGACCTTCACCCCCGCGACACCGCCGCCGCTGACCCCGCCCTACATGGTGCTGACGGACGTGGTCTCCGAGCAGCCCGCCGTCACCGCCGGCGGAGCGCAGATCAGCGGCCTCGCCGCCGGGGGCGCCGGCTGACCGGCGGCTCCGCCTAGCGCGCCGGTGCTCAGCTTGCCGCGCAGGATGAACGCGCCCAGCAGCACCGCGGCCACGACGAGGACGACCGCGACCGTGACGACCAGCACCGTCCTGCGGCGCTCACCGCCGGGCCGGTCGTGGACGGGCGGCGGCGGTGGCTGCTGCCAGTTCGTGTACTGCTGCGGCTGCTCCCACGGCGGAGGCGTCTGCGGCGGAAGGCTCGGATGCGGCTGCCGCACCGCCGGGTGCTGGGACGGGGGCGGCGGCGCCCACTCCGTCTCCAGCATCGTCCGCGACTCCGGCTCCGGCCGGGGCGGGGACGGCGGCGGGGGGTGCGAGGCGTTCCGGTCGTGGAACGGGCCCGGGCCGCGGCGGTTCACCGGGCCGGGCTCGCCGCGGTCGCGGCGGGTCACCGGATCGAGGTCGGTGTCCTGCCCCGGGTCGCGGCGCGTGACCGGGTCGAGGTCCTCGGGGTCGAGGACGGTCTCCGACGCGCCCTCGGACCGTCCGCCGGGCAGGTAGCGGGCGGACGGCTCGTCCGCCACCGTCTCGTCCAGCCGCGTCGGCATCGGCGGGGGCGGCGCGGACATGGCCGCCACCTGGGTGAGCAGCGGCATCGCCTGCGCCGCCGTCATCCGGTGGAACGGCTCGCGCACGAGCAGCCCCTCCAGCACCCGGGCGAGCGGCCCGGCGTTGCGCGCGGGCGGGACGGGCTCGATCAGCGCGGCCTGCAGCGACGACATCGCGTCGGACCGCTCGTAGGGGGAGCGGCCCTCCACGGCCGCGTACATGGTCGCGCCGAGCGCCCACAGGTCGGAGGCGGGCACAGCGCGCTCGCCCTGCACCCGCTCCGGCGCGATGTAGGCGGGCGATCCCATGACCAGGCCCGTCTGGGTGAGGGTCGAGTCGCCCTCCATCTGCGCGATGCCGAAGTCGGTGAGGACGGCCCGGCCGGTGTCGGTGACCAGCACGTTGCTGGGCTTGACGTCGCGGTGCAGGATGCCCTTCTGGTGGGCGTGCTGGAGCGCGCCGAGCATCTGGAGCCCGATGTCGGCGACCCGGCGGTGCTCCATGGGCCCGCGCTCGATGATGTCCTGGAGCGACGGGGCGAGGACCAGCTCCATCACGATCCAGGGCCGGTCCGCCTCCTCGACGACGTCGTGGACGGTCACCACCCCGGAGTGGTTCAGCCGCGCCGACGCGCGCGCCTCGCGGAACGTCCGCTCGTACAGGACGGCCCGCTCGGCGTCGCTCAGACCCGGCGGGAGGACGACCTCCTTCACCGCGACCTCGCGGCCCAGCATGGTGTCCAAGGCGCGCCACACGGTGCCCATGCCGCCGCGGCCGACCACCGAGTCGAGCCGGTAGCGGTTACCGAGCAGACGTGCCTGTGCCATTTCTAGAAGGTCCCCCCACTGGTCATCCCACCCCGGAGGGACGGAACGTGTCGAGCACATTGTTCACGAGTGCCTCGTTCCCGTTCCACTGGGAGGCGGGTAGCGCCACCACCACGGCGAAGGGCCGGCCGTTCACCATCACTCCGCGGTCCCTCGCGCGCGTGACGCCCGAGCGGGACCAGGTGAACTCGATGTCGGCCGCGGGCCGCCCGGCGACGGTCGTGCGGGTGATCTCTCCGATCCGCTGGAAGTCCTTGAGCTTGCCGTCCGCGATCGCCTCCCGCTCCCAGGTCACCCAGTGCTCGTAGGGGTCGCCGGACCAGACCGTCCGGTCGACCTGCACGTAGGCGCTGGACGCGGGGTCGGTCCAGACGACGCTGTTGCCCTGCACCGAGCGCCGCCACCCGCGCGGGACCCCGATCGTGTAGCCGGGGCCGCTCGCGAGGACGAGCCCGTCCGGAAGCCGCCGGTCGCCCGAACCCCTCGTGGGCTTGGGGGTGTTCGACGGCGCGGTGGGCGTGGTCTGCCCGGTCTGCGTGCCCTGCGTGGGCTGCCCGGCGGCCTGCGGGGGCTGCGACGCGTCCGGGCCGCCGGCCGACGAGCCCCGCGGCCAGAAGGCGAACGCGGCGACCGCCAGGACCGCCGCCGCGGCGACGACGCCGGCGAGGACCGGCACGACCGGGGACCTCCTGCGCGCCTGCGCGGGCGGCTGCCCCGGCGTCCACTGCGTGCCGGTTCCCGGCGGGTAGTGCGTCGTCATCTCGGACGGCACGGGCACCGGAATGGACGCCTGCGCGGGCACGGGCGACTGCGCGGCCGGGGGCGTCTGCGCGGCCGGGGGCGACTGCGCGGGCGGGTACGCCGTCCAGGGGCCGCCTTCGGCCGCCGTCGCCTCGTTCGCGGCGATCTGCGCGGCGGCCACGTCCGCGGCGTGCCCGGAGGCGATCGCCTTCAGCGCCTCCTCGGCCCGGTCGCCCGGCAGCCGCCGCACGGGGTCGCGCTCCAGCAGGCCGGTGAGGACGGGCGCGAGCGGCCCCGCGTTCTTCGGCGGCGGGACGTCCTGCGTCATCACGGCGGCGAGGACGGCCATCGCGTCACTGCGGTGGTGCGGCGCCCTGCCCTCCGTCGCCGCGTACAGGGTGGCGCCGAGCGCCCACAGGTCGGACGCGGGGATCGCCGGGTCGCCGTTCACCCGCTCCGGCGACATGTACGCGGGCGACCCCATGATCAGCCCGGTGCCGGTGAGGGTGGCGTCGCCCGCCAGCTGCGCGATGCCGAAGTCGGTGAGCACGGCCCGGTCGTCGCCGGTGACCAGCACGTTCGCCGGCTTGACGTCGCGGTGCAGGACGCCGATCGCGTGCGCCGCCCGCAGCGCGCCCGCGATCTGGGCGCCGATCGCCGCGACCCGTCCGGGCGGCAGCGGGCCGTCCTCGTCCACGATCTCCTGGAGGGAGCGGGCCCGCACCAGCTCCATGACGATCCACGGCCGGCCGTCCTCGTCCACGACGTCGTGTACGGTCACGACGCCCGGATGGTTCAGCCTGGCCGAGGCGCGGGCCTCGCGCAGCGTCCGGCGGTGCCGGTTCTCGCGCTCCTCGTCGCTGAGGCCCGAGGGCAGCACGACCTCCTTGACCGCGACCTCGCGGTCGAGGGTCTCGTCGCGGGCGCGCCACACGGTGCCCATGCCGCCGCGTCCCACGACGGATTCGAGCCGGTACCGGCCGGCCAAAAGACGCCCCTCCATCAGGCGTCCGCGGGCTTGAAGGACCGGTAGACCGGCTGGAGCTCGGAGTACACCTCGTCCCAGTCGGAGTCGGGGGCCCGGAGCAGGATCGCGTAGCCGTGGCCCTTCGTCACGAACCCGCGGTTGAGGATGTGCACCCGGCCTCCGTCGCCGTTGTAGGTGAACTCCCAGTCCGCGGACTTGTCGCCGTTGCCGGTGTCGGGCACCGGCGGGTGGTCGCCGGTCGCCTCGATCCTGAGCTTCCGGTAGCCGGGCCAGCCGGAGCCGCCCCGCTCCTGCCGCCGCCAGTCGTCGATCGCGCTGGGGCCCGGGTCGTCGGTCTGGTCGATCTGGATGTAGGTCTTGCGGCCGGGCGCGTAGAAGAAGTCGCCGCCGTTCTTGCGCTCGGGCCCCTTCCAGTCGCCGGGAACGGCGATGGAGTAGCCGCTGCGGTCCTTGTGCGTCCTGAACCCGGCGGGGACGGCCGGGCTCGGCTTCTTCGACTTGACCGGCGAGGACGACGAGGCCTTCCCGGTGGCCGAGGGGCCCGAGGTGCTCTTCTTCTCCTTCTGCCCCTTGTCGTCGCCTCCGTTGCTCGCCAGCGCGATCCCCGCGATGACCAGGATCACCAGCAGCACCACCGCCGCGATGATCAGCACGTTGCGGTTGGACGCGAGCGCGGGACGTCCGGCGGACGGGTGGTGCGTGGTCGGCGGGAAGTGGGTGTCCGGTCCCGGCTCCGGCCTCTCGCTCGCCCGCGTGGCCTGCGCGGCGGGCTCGGTGCGGGGGCCGGGCCGCCACGAACTGACCCGGTCGGGGTCGGGCGCGGTCTCGGCCGGGTCGGCGGGCTCCGGCGCGCTCGGCTTGCCCTGCGCGTTCGGCACCCCCCTCGGGAGGTCGAAGCTGGTGAGCTGGTCGGGGCGGGCTCCGCCGTCCACCGGGCGGGGCGCCTCTTCGGGGGCCTCCGGGATGGTGGTCTGGGCGGCGGGCGCCTCATCGACGGGGTACTCGACGGCCATCGTCCGCTGGGTGTCGACGGTCTCCTGCCGGACGATCTCGTCGAGCATGCGGCCCGCCTCGATCGCGTCCATCCGCCGCTCGGGGTTCTTGCGCAGCAGGCCCTCGATGACGGGGACGAGCCGGCCGCCCTTCTCCGGCGGGTCCGGCTCGTCGGAGATCACCGCGACCAGCGCGGCCATCGGCTCGGGACGCTCGAACGGCGACTTGCCGTGCAGCATCGCGTACAGCGTGACGCCCAGCGACCACAGGTCGGAGGCGGGCCCGGCGACGCGGCCGCGGGCCCGTTCGGGAGCGATGTAGGCGGGCGAGCCCATGACGAGCCCGGTCTGGGTGAGGGTCGCGTCGCCCGAGGCGGTCGCGATGCCGAAGTCGGTGAGCACCGCGCGCTCGCCCATCCGGCCCGTGCCGGTGATCAGCACGTTGCTCGGCTTGACGTCGCGGTGCAGCACCCCGGCCTCGTGCGCGGCGTGCAGCGCGGCGAGCATCTGCCGGGCGATCTCCGCGGCCCGGCGCGGCTCCAGCGGCCCCTCCTGCTTGATCACCTGGTCCAGGGAGCGGGCCTTGATCAGCTCCATGATGATCCAGGGGCGGTCGTCCTCCTCGACGACGTCGTAGACGGCGACGACGCCGGGGTGGCTGAGCCGCGCCGCGGTCCGGGCCTCACGGAACGTGCGCTTGTGGTGCACGGCGCGTTCCTCATCGGTGAGACCATGCGGGAGGATGACCTCCTTCACCGCAACGTCACGACCGAGGACCTCATCGTGCGCCTGCCAGACCGTCCCCATGCCGCCTCGGCCGACCTGGGTCACCAGGCGGTAGCGGCGGGCGAGCAACCGCTCACCGGTGGGTTCATTTGGCATATCCGCGACCATATCGACTTTTGCTGACAACCTTGGACCGAGAGTGCAAGCCACATCCCCTTACCCGTACGACGCCCGACATCACCCCGGGGTTCGCCGCCGGACGGGCGCGCGGGGTCGGAGACGTGATCGACGTGCGACCCGGTAGAAAGGGGACCATGACCGAGCAGGGCCCGCAGCGTGGCCTGCGGGGCGAGTGGAGCCGCCTGATCCAGGCCGCGCCGACGATCTTCTTCTGGTACACCCGACTCTCCGGGATCCTGTCGCTGCTCGCATGGGTCTCCTATGGTCTCATCCTTGAGATAGCCGATATCTGGGCGCTGCGATGGATCGGCTACCTCGGCTGGTTCCCCAGCGTCCCGATCGGCCTGTTGTGGATCCTGCTCTCGATGGGCGTCCGGCGGCGCAAGAAGGCCGCGTGGCGGATCCTCGTACTGATCTTCTGCCTGCCCACCGCGCTCGGCGTCACCGCCGTCCTGACGACGCTGTTCAACCCGGCCAAGCCCACCCCCGTCGGCCTCATCGTCACCGCCGCCGTGTACCTCGCGGTGCTCGGCCTGCTCATCGCCGCGCGCGGCCAGTTCACCACCCTGCCCGACCGGGCCAACCGGCGCCTCGCAACCCTCGTCTTCACCAGCCTGCTGATCGTGACCGGCGGGATCGGGACGTTCCTGGTCACGCTGACCGACCGCAACCCCCGCGGCGACTTCTGGACGCACCCGCTCTACGCGATCTCCCAGACCGTCCTCGGGCCGCGCGTCACCGGCAAGCCGATCGACGTGTCGGTGCCGTTCTGGGTGGACGTGATCCTGTGGGTGCTCGGCACCGGGCTGCTGATCGCCACGTTCTGGGCCCTGTTCAGGCCGGGGCGGCGCGACGCCGTCCTCAGCCCCCCGGAGGAACTGGCGGCGCGCGCGCTGCTCGCCGAGTACGGCGACCAGGACTCCCTCGGCTACTTCGCGCTGCGCCGCGACAAGGACGTCATCGTCGCGCCCAACGGCAAGGCGGCCATCGCCTACCGGGTGGAGGGCGCGGTCTCGCTGGCCAGCGGCGACCCGCTCGGCGACCCCGAGTCGTGGGACCAGGCGATCGAGGCGTGGCTCGGCGAGTGCCGCGCGCACGCCTGGATCCCCGGCGCGGTCAGCGTCGGCGAGCGCGCCGCCCGCGTGTACAGGCGGCACGGCTTCGACGCGCTGGAGCTCGGCGACGAGGCCATCGTCGACCTCACCGACTTCAACCTGGACGGCCGCGAGATGCGGCAGGTCCGCCAGGCCGTCCGGCGCGTCGAGCGGGCCGGGTACACGGTGCGGATCCGCCGCCACTCGCAGATCCCCGGCTGGGAGATGGCCAAGCTCATCCGCAGCGCCGACGCCTGGCGCGGCGAGGAGACCGAGCGCGGCTTCTCGATGGCGCTCGGCCGGCTCGGCGACCCCACCGACGGGCGCTGCGTCATGGTCGAGGCGTTCGACGCGCACGGGGAGCTGCGCGGCCTGCTCAGCTTCGTCCCCTGGGGGCGGGCCGGCCTGTCGCTCGACCTGATGCGCCGCGACCGGCTCGCCGAGAACGGCCTCAACGAGTACATGGTCGCCAAGCTCGCCGAGAAGGCCGCCGCGGTCGGCGCGCAGCACCTGTCGCTGAACTTCGCGATGCTGCGCTCGGCGTTCGAGCGCGGCTCCCAGATCGGCGCGGGCCCGGTCGCCCGGCTCTACTACCGGCTCCTGTCGTTCGCGTCGAAGTTCTGGCAGCTGGAGTCGCTGTACCTGTCGAACGCCAAGTACATGCCCGACTGGCGGCCCCGCTTCATCTGCTACGAGCACGGGCGGCACATCGTCCGGCTGGGCCTCGCCTACGCCCGCGCCGAGGGGTTCCTGCCGAGCCTGAACCGCCCCAAGCTGGACCGCGCCGCCGCGATGGTCCCGTCCGACGACCTCGTCGACAAGATCAAGCAGATCGAGGAGGCCGCGGAGGCGGCCCGCGCGCCGCAGCGCCGGCTGTCGGAGCAGGAACGGGTCCGGCACGCCAAGCTCGACCAGATCCGCGCCGCCGGGATGGAGCCGTACGCGCTCGGCTGCGAGCGCACCGACGACGCCGCCGCCGTCCGGGCGCGGCACCCCGGCCTCGCGCCCGACACCCGCACCGGCGACGCCGTCGCGATCGCCGGACGGGTCGTCCTCGCCCGCGAGCACGGCCGGCTGATCTTCGTCACGCTGCGGGACGAGACCGGCGACCTCCAGGTCATGCTGACCTCCGACGCGCTCGGCGAGGAGTCGCTGCGGCGCTGGAAGTCGCTCATCGACCTCGGCGACCAGGTCGGCGTGCGGGGCGAGGTCGTCACGTCGCGGCGCGGCGAGCTGTCGGTCCTCGCGTCCTCGTGGACGCTCGCCGCCAAGTGCCTGCGCCCGCTGCCGAACAAGAGCACCGGCCTGGCGGACCCGGAGGCCCGCGTCCGGCAGCGGTACGTCGACTTCATCGTCAACGACGAGTCGCGCCGGATGCTGCGGATGCGCGGCGACGCCGTCGCCGCCGTCCGGGACGGCCTGCGCGCCCGCGGGTACCTGGAGGTCGAGACGCCGATGCTCCAGCCCGTGCACGGCGGCGCCACGGCCCGCCCGTTCACGACCCGCATCAACGCCTACAACATGCAGCTCTACCTGCGGATCGCGCCCGAGCTGTACCTCAAGCGCCTCCTCGTCGGCGGCGTCGGCCGCGTCTTCGAGCTGAACCGCAGCTTCCGCAACGAGGGCGTCTCGCCGCGGCACAACCCCGAGTTCACGATGCTGGAGGCCTACGAGCCCTACGGCGACTACGACACGATGGCCGAGCTGACCCGCTCCCTCGTCGTGGACGCGGCCCGCGCCGCCCTCGGCACCACGGTCGTCGTCCGGGACGGCGTCGAGCACGACCTCGCCGAGCCGTGGCAGGAGATCACCGTCTACGAGTCGGTCTCCAAGGCCCTCGGCGAGGAGATCACCCCGGGCACCGCGCCGGACCGGGTCCGGTCGCTCGCCGAGCGGTTCGGGCTGAACGCCGACCCGCAGTGGGGGCAGGGCAAGGTCGTCCAGGAGCTGTTCGAGGCGCTCGTCGAGGAGCACCTGACGGCGCCGACGTTCGTCCGCGACTACCCGGCCGAGACGTCCCCGCTGACCCGCCCGCACCGCGACGACCCGCGCCTGGCCGAGAAGTGGGACCTCATCATCTTCGGCCTCGAACTCGGCACCGCCTACTCCGAGCTGATCGACCCGATCCTGCAGCGGCAGCGGCTGACCGAGCAGTCGCTGCAGGCCGCGGGCGGCGACCCCGAGGCCATGGAGCTGGACGAGGACTTCCTGCGCGCCCTGGAGTACGCGATGCCGCCCGCCGGGGGCATGGGCATGGGCATCGACCGGCTGCTGATCACACTGACGGGCCGCAGCATCCGCGAGACGATCCCGTTCCCCCTGGTGCGCCCCGGCTCCTAGAGGCTCCGCGGGACGGGCCGGAACCCCTGCTCCGCCAGCCACGCGCGGGCCGCTCCCCGCCGGGCGTCCTCCCCTTCCGGCAGGACGCCCGGCAGGACCGGCAGCCCGTCCGCCTCGTCGGCGGGGAGCACGTCCCCGCGCTCGGGATCGAGGACCTGGAACCCGTCGTCCATCGCCGCCGCCACCGCCCCGAGATCGACGGGCAGCGGAGCCAGCCCGGTCGGCGCCCGCTCCCCGAGGGCGGCGGCGAGCTCGTCCGCCAGCTCGGCGTCGCCCGGCAGACCGCGCTTGTTCAGCTCGTCGAGGCAGGCGAGGGCGAGCGACCGCACGTCACTCCCCTGGGCCAGCGCCGCGACGAGCACGTCCCCGGCGTACTGGAGAACGGGACTCAGCGAACGCCCCCGGAGCAGGCCGGCATCCCCGATGCCCAGGTGCGCGACCGCCCGCAACCGCGCCAGCGCCGCCTCGTCCCACTCCGTCACGCCCCCATTTGTACAGACATCCACTGACAGACGCCCCCGATTCAGCGCCCGCAAGACCTGGACTTCTCAATCGTCAGCGTCATATCATCGATGACATATATCATTGAGGGTATGTTCGACATCGAGATGGAACCCGAGGTCGTCGCATGGCTGGACACCCTGACCTACGTCCAGTACCAGCGCGTCATGCGCAACGTGGACGACTACCTGGTGAATCGTGGAAACATGCTCGACGGCAATCACACCCGGGCCTTACGGGACGGCGTTCGAGAGCTCCGTCTTCACCTGGAGGACACCACATGGCGGATCACCTACTGGCTGCCAGCAGCGCGCGGACGCCTGATCATGTTGCTCACGGCTTTCCAGAAGGTGCGCAATGGCTCCCAGCCCGGGGACGTGGAACGAGCGATCTTCATGCGAAGGATCTGTGAGTCGTCCCACTTGGAGCCTGCGGGGCACGTCTACGAGAGGAGTAAGTGATGGCCGGGCATACCGGGTGGCGGGCCTACCGCGCGAAGCGGCTGCGAGAGGAGGGCACGGCCCATCCTGAGTACGAGCAGGCGGGTCTCGACCTGCGGCTCGGTGACATGGTGCGCGAACGGCGCCTTGAACTGGGGCTCACGCAGGCGGTGGTGGCCGAGCGCGCCGGTATCACTCAGCCTGCGCTGTCGCGGCTGGAGGGCGGCGGCGGAGTCCCCACCCTGGCAATGCTCGACCGGATCGCCAGGGCGATGCACACCACCTTCACGATCACCGTGGGAGAGGACGCCGCGGCCTGACTCCGATGCGGATCGCGGCGGTGGTGGTGGGGGTTGTTTGTGCCCTTGTCGGGGGTGTGGGGGTTCTAACGGCGGATCGCGGGGTCGAGCGGCGGGGCGTGGTGGTCGAGGGGGTGCCGGTCGAGGTCGTGCGGGGTGCCGGGGCGGCCGGACGGATGCCGGGGGTCGTGGTGGCGCACGGGCTCGGCGCCGGCGGGCGGCTCATGCGCGGGTTCGCGGACACGCTGGCGCGGCGCGGGTACGCGGTGGCGCTGGTCGATCTCGCGGGGCACGGGGCCAGTACGCGGCGGCTGCCCGGGAACGGGGCCGGGCCGGCCGCCGAGGCGCGGCTCGACCGGGATCTGGACGTCGCCGTCCGGCATCTGCGGGCCATGCCGTTCGTGGACGGCGAGCGCATCGGCCTCGTCGGGCACTCGCTGGGGGCCGCCGCGGTCATCCGGTACGGCACGGCGCATCCGTCCGTCGGCGCGACGGTCGCGATCTCGCAAGGGGAGATGGCGGTGCCGGCCTCGGCCCGGAACGTGCTGCTGCTCGCCGGTGGCTTGGAGTTCCCCGCATACCGGGACGGCGCCGTCCGGGCACTGCGAGACGTCTACCCGGAGGGGCGGCCGGGCAGGACGTACGGCGACCCGCAGGACGGGACGGCGCGGCGGGCCGTCATCGTCGGGGGCGTCGAGCACGCCGGGGTGCTGTTCAGCCCGCGCACCCATCGCGAGACCGGCGCCTGGCTCGACGCGGCGTTCGGTCATCGCTCGCCTCCGGTCGCGGACGTGCGCGCCGTCCAGCGGGCGGGGGCGGCGATGCTGCTGCATCTCGCGGCGGTGCTGAGCTTCGGGGCGATCGCCGCGGCGCTGCTCGGGCGGCCGTCCGACCACCGCGAGGCGCGCCGCCGCGTCTCGGTGAGGTTCGCGCTGGTGGCGGCGGCGTTCGCCGTCGCGGCTGCGGTGCCCGTAATGGGGGTGTTCCAGTTGCCGCTCGCGGTGGCCGGGCCGCTCGCAGGCTTCTTCGGCGTCGCCGGCGTGGTGGCGCTCGTTTGCGCGCGGGACGCGGCTTTCCTCGGCGGGCGGCCCAGGGTGCGGACGATCGCGGCGGCGGCCGTCCTCGTCCTTTTGACGGTGGTGTCGTTCGCCGTCCCGGCCCAACTGGGGTGGGCGCACGCGGTGCCGGTGGGGCCGCGAGTGTGGGCGCTCGTCCCGATCACCGTGGGGACCGGCCTGTACTGCCTCGGTGTCGAGGCGCTGTGCGCCGGGCATGAGCGGCTGACCGCGATCGGCGTGCACGCGTGGTCGGCGACGGCCGCGCTGGCCGCCCTCTGCGCGGCCGCCCTCGTCGGGGCCGTCTCACCGTTGGTGCTGCTGGTGTCGCCTTTGATCGCCGGTCTCCTGGCCTGGCAGGGCGTCCAGGCGGCGGCGCTGCGCGCGGTGCGCGCCCCGGCGTGGGTGACCGCGGTCGTCGGCGGCGTGCTGCTGGCCTGGCCGCTCGCGGTCACCATGCCGATCACCTGACGGCCGGCGGGCTCATCCCGTCCAGGGCGTGATGCGCAGGGCGTGGTCGGCGTCGGTGGCGGCGAAGGCCAGGAGGCGGGCCGCCTCGTCGCGGACCGGCCCTTCGTCTTCGAGGGGGGCGAACAGCTCGACGGTCAGGTCGGCACGGGCCGCCTTCCGGTCGTGCTTGAGCGTCCAGACGCCGTGGACGCGTCCGTCGACCAGGAGGGTCGGCCTCGTGACGGCTCCCACGCACACGGCTTTGCGCTGCTCGTCCGTCATCATGCGGCGGCGGTCGGCGTAGGCGAGGATCAGGTTGTCGAAGGCCGGGAGGAAGCGGACGGGTGCGGGGGCGCCTGCGTCCGGGAGGGACATCTCCGGAAGGTCGAACAGCTCCGCGCCGTCCTCGTCCCTGTAGGTCCGGAGGGACGGGCGGAGCTCCTCGAAGGCGGCGTCCATGCGGCGCATCCCGGACCACATCTGGAAGTCCTTTACGGAGGCGGGGCCGAACGCGGCCAGGTAGCGGCGGATCAGCCGGTCCGGCGACTCCTTGGCGAGCGGCCGGGCGATCCACTCCTCCGCCAGGGCGAACGGGGTCGCGCCGCCGGTGTCCCACGTCCCGCTGGGCGGCGGATGGACGACCGAGACCAGCGTCTGCGCCGACCAGCCGAGCACCTGCGGGTCGCGGCCCGGCCAGATCTCGGCGAGGGCGCGGCCGAGCTGCGGGCGGGTGAGGGTCCGCCCCTTCAGCAGCCTGCGGGCCTCGGCGGCGAGGCTCTCCAGGTCCCAGTCCCTGGTGACGCTGCCGAACGCCGCCTGGCGCCCGCGCAGGAGGCTCTCCTGGACGAGGGGACGCACCCACACGAAGTCGGCGGCCGACGCCATGTGCTGCGTCCCCCGCAGGATCGAGCTGCGCACGGCGGACCGGTCGTAGAGGAGGCTCGTGAGGTCGTCGCGGCGGAAGCCCTCCAGCCTCGTCCAGAGCCCGATGTACGGCATGTTGGTCTCCTGCGCCTGGATGGCGACGAGCCTTTCGACCGCCTCCAGGACGGGCATGGCCGAGCGTTCAAGGAGCAGCTGCCGCTCCAGCGCCGCCCGGTTCAGCGTCCGGCGGTCCAGCATCCGCGTCATGCCTCGATTTTAACAGAACGGAATGCTCTATTCCATAAGCCAGCGCAGCCCGAGCTCGCGGGCCGTCGCCCGGGCGATCTCCCGCAGGTCGCGGGCCTCGGGGCCGTCGGGGAGGCGGTCGGCGAGCGTGACCGCCGCGGCCGCCGTCTGCGGCCGGGCGCCGAGCGCGGCGCGCAGGTGGTACGACCTGCGCAGGCTGTCGAGGCCCGACGAGTCACCGCTCTCCAGGGCCTGGCCGCCCAGGTGCCTGATCGCGTAGGACTCCAGCAGCGGGTCGTCGTCCGCGCCGGCGAGGGCCCGGCGGTAGTGCTCGGCGGCCGCCTCGGGGTCCTTGTCCAGGAGCTCTGCGACGACGCCCAGCCAGAAGGCCGCCCACGGGGCCAACTCCGGGTCGGACGCGGCCGTCGTGAACCCGGCGCGGGCGCGTTCGGCGTCATCGGGACGGGTGTCGACCCCGAAGAGCGTCCTTGTGTAGGCGAGCTGGCCGTCCAGGAACGCGGCCCGGGCGGGTTCGGACTCGCGCAGCGCCGCGACGGCGTCCTCGGCCTCCGCGGCGCCTTCGAGCCGCCACCAGAAGGAGTCGGTGAGGATCTCCGCGCGCAGGGCCGCGGCCTCGGGCTCCAGGACGTCCAGCGCGAGGTCCCAGCGGCCGGCCCGCTGGAGGGCGCGCGCGATGTAGGTAGTGTTCTTTATCATGCCCCCTACTGTTGGGGACGGGAAGGTAGGTGGTCAAGTGCGTTACGTTGCCTACATCGGCAACCTGACCCGCCTGGCGGTCGAACTGGTCAACGGAGACGAGCCGAGCGACCTGCGGCGGGAGTTCTTCCAGCAGCACCACGTGGCGGAGCCGGACGACCTGCGAGACCTGGTGCCCGCCCTGCGGGACGCGATCGCGGCGGTCGCGGACGGCGGCCCGTCCCTCCCCGTGAACCTCCTCCTCGACCGCTACCCGCCCGAGATGCGCGTCGCCGAGCACGACGGGGACGGCCCGCACCTGCATTTCGCCCGCGACGGGGAGGACGGCGTCCAGTGGCTCGGCCGGAGCTGCACCGCCGCGCTCGCCCACGTCCTGTGCGGGGACCCGGACGTGACCGTGGGCCGCTGCCGCGCCGACGGCTGCGCCCGCTTCTACGTGGACGACTCCCGCAACCGCAGCCGACGCTTCTGCTCCAACGCGTGCGCGAGCCGGACCACCGTCGCCGCCCACCGCGCCCGCCGCCGCGCGGGCCGCTGACCACTACCGGGTGCCCTCCCGGTACACCTCCACCGCGTACCGGAGCCGCGCCCCGACGAGCAGCGACTCGTCCTCCGGGCATCCGAGGAGGCGGGTGACCAGCTCGACGATCTGCTCGTCCGTGAGATCCGGCTCGCGCTCGGCGATATGCCCGACGATCTCGACCAGCTCGGGCCGCTTGTAGGTCGCGATCGACCGCCCGCGCCGCACCTTCGCCTGCCCACCCGAACCCGGCCGCGCCGCCGCCCCGGACTGCGAGGAGGTCGCAGGCTGCGCCGGACCTTCCGCCCGTGGTGGGGCCTGCTCCGAACGCTGCGGTTGCGGAGCCTGCCCCTCCAGCCGAGGCCGCGCATGCCGTGGCGGCTGTGCCTGCGGCGGCCCCGGTGGCCGCGGCCCCTCCGCCCGCGCCGGCGGCGAGGTCCTCTGCTGCGACGGCGCCCCTGCCCCCGGGCCAGGCGGCCCCTGCTGCGGACGCAGTTGCCGCGGCGGCTCAATCCGCGGGGGCTCCTCCGCTCCGGGCCGAGGCTGCGCCTGCTGCGGCCGCCGCTCCGTACGCGACGTCTCCGCCGCTCCCGGGCGAGGCTGTCCCGGCGGACGCAGTTGCCGCGGCGGCCCAGTCCGCGGGGGCTCTTCCGCTCCAGGGGGAGGCTGAGCCTGCCGCGGACGCTGCTGTCGCGGCGGCTCCGTGCGCGACAACTCTTCCGCCCCCGGGCCAGGCCGCGCCTGCTGCGGGCGCTGGTCTTGTGGGGGCTCTCTCCGCGACGGTTCCTCCGTCCGCGGACGGGGCTGAGCCTGCTGCGGGGGCTGTGCTTGTTGCGGTGGTGCCGGTCGCGGGCCGGGCCTGCCCCAGATCGCGGGGATCTCCGATCGGCCGGGAGGCGGAGCGGGTTCCTGCTCCGGGGCGCGCGGGCTGGTGCCCGGCGCTTCGGTGCCCGGCTCCGGAGCAAGCTGGTCACGCCTCGTCGCGTCCAGCCGCCGGGGCGGAAGGCTGCCACCGCGCCCGCCCGGTCGCGGCGGCGACGCGCCCTGCTCCTGCTGCTCAGCCTCTTGCGATTCGCGCCACGCCGCGTCCAACCGCCGAGGCGGAACATGCTGCCCCGGCACCCCCGCACCAGGACGCGCCGACGGCCGCCCCCGCACGTCCCGCTGCGTCAGATCCGGCCGCTCCCGCGGCTCACGCGCCTGCGCATCCGCCTCCTCAGGCACCCCCGAACCGGCACCGGGTCCCTGCGCACGCGCCGACGGCCGCCCCCGCACGTCCCGACGTTCCTCCGACACCGCACGCGGGTCCTGGCCACGCGCAACTTCCTCCTCGCGCGGAGGCTGCCCGGACACGGGACCCGCCGGTCGCGCAGGCGGCCGACCTCCCGTGTCCTGCCCTTCGCCCTCCAGCCGGCCCAACGCTCGCGGGCCCTGGATGCGCGCGTCTTCCTCTTCGCGCGGAGGCTGGCCCGAGGCGGGACCCGGCGGACGCGCTGGCGGACGACCGCGCAAGTCCCGGCGGTCCTCTTCCACCGCACGCGGGTCCTGGGCACGCGCGTCTTCCTCTTCGCGCGGCGGCTGGCCTGAGGCGAGACCCGGCGGACGCGCAGGCGGCCGACCGCGCACATCACGGCGGTCCTCCGCCGCGCGCGGGTCCTGGGCACGCGCAACTTCCTCATCGCGCGGCGGCTGGCCGGACACGGGATCCGCCGGTCGCGCAGGCGGCCGACCTACCAGGTCCCGGCGTTCGTCCTGCTGCCGTTCCACCACTCGCGGGTCCTGGATGCGCGCGTCTTCCTCCTCGCGCGGAGGCTGGCCGGAGACGGGACCTGGGGGTCGCACAGGCGGCCGACCGCGCAGGTCCTGCCGCCCCTCCTCCGCCAACGCACGGGGACCCTGGCCGCGCGCGTCTTCCTCCTCGCGCGGAGGCTGGCCCGATACGGGACCCGCCGGGTGCGCAGGCGGCCTACCGTGCACGTCGCGGCGGTCCTCCGCCGCTGCGCGCGGGTCCGGGGGGCGCGCGTCTTCCTCTTTGCGCGGGGGCTGGGCGGAGGCGGGACGCGGCGGGCGTGCAGGTGGGCGACCTTCCGTGGCCTGGCGTTCGTCCTCCAGGCGTTCCAGCGCGCGCGGGTCTTGAGGGCGTGCGTGTTCCCTGTGTGGGGGCTGGCCCAGGGGACGTCCAGGTGGGAGGCCTCTCGTGTCCTGGCGTCTCTCCTCCGACAGCGCGGGGGGCCTTCCGGAGGGAGCTGGGGGACTTGCGGGCGGGCGCGGGTCCCTGTTCTGTTCCTCTGGTCGTTCCAGCGGGCGGGGGTCGCGGGGTCTCGTTTCCGCTTCCTTGCCGGAGATCGGGGCCTGAGGGGTCGTGGGTGGGGCGGCGACGGTGGAAGGACGGGGGCGCAGGTCCTGTTGCGTTGCGTCCGGCCGTTCCTCGCGCGCGGGCGAGCCCGTGACGGGAGCCTGCGGGCGCGCTCCCACGTCCTGCGGGCCCGGGGGCTGGATCGGTATGTCCCGTTGGGTCACGTCCGGACGCTCGGACAGCGGCCGCGCATCCGGCGGGGTGCGGGGAGCGGTGAGGGCGGCGAAGAGCGGTGTCGTGGGGGTGATCGCGTCGTGGAGGTGGGACGGGAGGCGAGGGCTCGGCGGCGGGCCTTCGGGGGGCGGGAGGTCGGGGCCGGACGGACCCACGAGGATGGTGCGGGGCGCGTGCCAGAGGACGTAGAGGGCCTCGGCGCCTGCCTCGTGCTCGCCGTCCACGATGACGACGTCGAAGGCGTCGGGGGCGGGCGGGAGGACGTCCGGTATGCGCCACAGGGGGAGGATCCAGGCGGGCACGATGTCGGGTCCCGGACGGGCGAGGGCGGACGCGGCGGCGCGGGCGGCGGTGAGGTCGGCGCGGGCCTCGCGGAGGGCTTCCTCGGCCTCGGCCAGTGCTTCGCGGAGGCGCTCCTCGGCGGCCGGACCGGTGGACGCGGCGCGGCGGCGGGCCCACGTCCAGGCCTCGTCCCAGCGGCGGGTCCGGTCGTGCCAGACCTCGTCGCCGTCGGTCGCGATCATGAGGTTGGCGAGGTCGGGGTGGACGGCCCGGACGCGGGCGACCAGTTCCTCGCAGCGGATCTGCCGGGAGCGCTCGTGCCTGGCCTCGGCGAGCGCGCCGAGGGCGCGGCCGTAGGCGGCGGCGTCGCGGGCGTCGACGGCGGCGAGCGCGGCGCGCAGCTCGGGGGGATCGTCGTCGTCGACGGGGCCGATCGAGTCGCGGAGGGCGTCGAGGTCGGCGGTGGCGCGGCCGACGCCGACCCCTTCGAGGGCGTTGCGGAGCGCGGCGGCGTAGTCGTGCCACTGGACCGGATGGACGAGCGGGACGCGGAAGCCGGAGCGTTCGAGGAGCCGCCGCGTCGAGTCGAGGGCGGTCATCGCGTCGCGGACGCGGGCGAGCCGGGAGTGCGCGCGGACGAAGCGGGCGACGCGCTCGGCGGGCGGCAGGTCGGCGGGGAAGGAGATCCCGGCGGCCTCCCACACGTACTGGAGCTCCCGGCAGGTGATCCGCACCATGAGGTCGGTGTGGACGATGTCGAGCAGTTCGGGCGTGGTCGGCGACGCGCCGTCCACCTTCACCGTGGCGAGGAGGGGCTCGGCCTGGCGCTGGGCCCCGGACCGCAGCGGTCCGCGCTTGAGCGCGCCGCCGTCGGCCAGGTACGCGCGCAGGTCCTGGGCGGCGGCGGCGAGGCCGCGCAGGTCCGCGTCGGGGGGCAGGTCGACGCGGTGCCCGCTGAGCTCGGCGAGGGCGCGCTCGGCCCACTGGGCGCGGGACGTCATCTCCACGACGCGGGCCCAGATGAGCGGGCGCCGCTCGGCGAGCGCGTCGCCGAGGGCGCGGACGGCGAGGTCGGAGGGGTTCCACCCGCCCGGGTGCCCCTCCAGGCCGAGGTCGCGCAGCGCGGCGGCGACGACGGAGGCGTCCCCGTCGAGGCGGGCGAGGAGGGTGACGTCGCTGTCGCGCAGGCGCTGCGACAGCTCCGTCTTCGACCGTTCGGCGCGCTCGGCCGCGGCGGCCTCCGCCTCGATCAGTGTGCGGACGTAGGCGGCGCTCGGCAGCGCGCCCGGGTCGACGTCGCGCTGCGCGGTGCGGGCCTTGCGCTCGCCGCTCTCCTCCGCGAGGAGGACGACCAGCTCGGCGGCCTCGGACCGGGAGATCGGCGGGCCCGGCGGCAGGTCGGGCCGGACCGGCATCCACGACAGCTCGGGTTCCTCGCCGCGCAGGTCCGGCGGCGGCTCGGCCGGTTCGCCGCCGCGCAGGCGCTCGGTCAGCTCGGCGACCCGCAGGGCGGCGGCGTCCTCCCGCTCGGCGAGCGCCTCGACGCCGAGGGCCTGTGGCGCCCCTGGAGCCTGTGACGCACCAGGCCCTTGCGACGCGCCAGAGCCCTGCGACGCGCCTGGGCCCTGCGACGTGCCAGGCCCCTGCGACGCGCCAGAGCCCTGCGACGTGCCGCGGGCGCGGATCGCGTCCGTCACGCGCGCCGCCATGGCCGGGTCGGTGGCGGTGAGGGCCGCGAGGCCGGGCGGGAGCGCGCTGCGCAGGGCGGCGGACGCGGCCGGGCCGGACGTGGCGACGAGCACCCGGCGGCCCCGCGCGAGCAGCCCGGCCAGCAGGTCGGGGACGGTCTCCGGCGCACGCTCCGGGATATGCATGACCTGCGGTTTCAGCGACGGCGAGACGAACCGTGCGACCCCCTGCGGGACGCCGCGCGGCAGCAGGCTCAGCAGCCGGGCGTGGTGGTCGGCGACGGCCTCGCGGCCCGCCGGGCGGACGACGAGCGCGGGCGCGAGCCGCAGGCGCGGGACGGGCGAGGCGGCGTCGGCGTCGGGCGCCCAGTCCTCGCGGTAGTCGGCGGGGCTCGTCAGCGCGACCTGGCACCATTTGCGCAGGACGTCGCCGACGGAGGCGTTCAGCCCGAAGCCCTGCCCGGCCTGGACGGCGTCGGCGATCCAGTCGGCGGGACGGAAGCCGGGGTGCCCCGACAGCAGCTCCCGGTCGCGCAGGGTCGTGTGCCCGGCGAGGACGACGTCGACGCGCTCGGTCCGCTCGTCCAGGACGATCCGGACGGGCGTGCTCAGCAGGTGGTCGTGGACGGCCGGCCGCCAGGACAGCAGCCCCGTCGCGAGGACCGCCTCCTCGCCGGACAGCTCGCGCAGCACCCGGTACCAGTTGCGCAGGGCGAGCCAGCCGTCGAACTCCTCCAGCACGACCGGCGGCGTCAGCGGGATGACCGGGACGCTGAACAGCACCTCGCCCGGCCCGGCGTCGGTCTCGACGTAGACGTCGCCGGGCAGTTCGGCCAGCCAGTGGACGTGGTCGTGGTCGGCGAGGTCGCGGGACGGGCGCCGCCGGGCCCGCGCCAGGTCGCGCAGGTACCCGAGCAGGCGCGCCGCGTGGTCTGCCTCCCGCGCGGCGGCTTCGTCCGCGGCCCGGCCCGGCCGGCCGGGGCCCGGAGCCTCGTCAGGCACCGCGGCTCCTCCCCTTCCCACGGGAATGGTGGTGCCCCGATCTAACACCTCCGGGCGGGCCCCGGTCGAGCAGAATCGTTGATCTTGAGCTAGCGGACGCCCGCCATGTGGCGGTCCTCGTTCGGCATCATGGCCCAGAGGACCAGGTAGACGACGAACTGGGGACCGGGCAGCAGGCACGAGAGCAGGAACAGGATCCGGACGGTCCAGGGGGTCATGCCGAACCGGCGTGCGAGACCGGCGCAGACACCCGCGATGACGCGGTCGCGACGCGGACGATAGAGGCCGTTCATGGGTTCTTCTCTCCCCGATTCGTCGAGCTGTGAACGCGGCCGCGCTTTTCGGCGGCTGCGTTCTCGTTCTTACGTGTCTCACGCTACGAACCGGACGACCGGCCTCACATCGCCCGTTCGGCCTGTTCCGGGCTGCTACCTCAGGAGTACGGGACGTCCCCTAGGGGCCGGCGGCCGGCGTTGTGCTCGGCGACGAGGCTCGGCAGGCCGGCCAGGTCGTCCAGCACGAACAGGCATTCGCGAAGCGCTTCCTCGTCCTTCTGGATGTGCCCCCAGGGGCCGCGCCGCAGGAACGCCGCCCGCATCCCGAACTCAAGTGCCGGGCGGACGTCGTTGTCGATGCGGTCCCCCACGTAGAGGACGCGGTCGGGCAGCGCGTCCGCGAGTTGGGCGCAGCGCTCGAAGAACTCCTGGGACGGCTTGCTGACGCCCCACACGTCCGAGATGCCGACCACGTCCGCGTCCAGGCCCAGTTCCGCCATCTGCTCGGCCGCCTGGACGGGCTGGTTGCCCGCGATCCCGACGAAGAGCCCCTGGTCGCGCAGGGCGGACAGGCAGGCCCGCGCGTCCGGGTACAGGTCGTCCGGCCCGAAGCCGTTCGGGACACCCGCCTCGTCCCGGCGCCGCTGCTCCTCCTCCAGGTCGAACCCGGGGCGGAAGTACTCGAACAGGTCCATGTGGTCACCGCCGGTCGCGAGCAGCGCGCCGAGCTTGGTGAGGAAGGTGTGCCTGGGCACGCCGAGCCAGTCGGCCCAGCGCCCGTAGATCTCGCCCTCGTTGATGAGGGTCTCGCCGATGTCGAAGAACACGGCCTGGATGGAGCGGGGCGCGGGGATGCGCTCGCCGTCGCCCGGCGGCTCCTCCGCCTGCGGCAGGACGTCCGCTCCGCGCTCGAAACCGCCGCCGGCGGTCGGAGGGGTGACCGGGGGGAGGTGGGGGGAAGCGTTCACTTGGCGGCCAGATCCACGGTGGTGCCGGGGGCGAGGCGGCGGAACTCCTTGCCGAGCTCGTCGCCGGCGCTGGTGAGGACGCGTTCCATCACCGTCAGGCCGATGTCGTTGAGCAGCCCGTCGTGGATGGCGAAGGCGCGCCCCGGGCGGACCGCCCGCGTGTACTCGTACAGGTCGAGCGCGCGCATCCAGGGCGCGTTGCCCGGCAGGCACAGCGTCGGGACGGGCTCGGACGGGACGGTCAGCGCGTCGCCCGGATGGAAGACCTCGCCGTCCACGAGGAACCCGACGTTCGGGACGGGCGGCAGGTCGGGGTGCATGAGCTCGTGGTCCTCGCCGTAGACGTGCACGTCGAATCCGGCGATCGTGACGGCGTCGCCGTGGCCGACCTGGTGGACGCGCCCGCCGAGGTCGGCGAGGTTCTCGGCCACCACGCGGGACGTCCACACCTCCAGCTCGGGGCGGGCGGCCATCGCGGCGCGCAGCGCGTCGGCGTCGAAGTGGTCGAAGTGCTCGTGGGTGATGAGGACGGCGTCGGCGGCGGCCAGCGCGTCCCCGGCCTCGCTGAACGAGCCGGGGTCGATGAGGATCGTGCGGTCGTCCTCGGTGAGCTGCACGCACGCGTGTCCGAGCTTGGTGAGACGCATCCGCCGATTTTTTCACGGCCGTTCTCCCGGCCCATTGACCGCCCCCCGGACCGTTGATAGAACACGTTTCAGTTTTGCGCGGTCCGGGTGCGGCCCCGGCCGGCAGGCACGGCAAGGAGGCGGTGCGATGCCCGTTCCCGACCAGCGCGATCCCGAGCTCACCCGGCGGACCCTCGCCCGGTGGTTGGACGGCCATCTGCCCGGCGTCCGCATCCCGCACGTGAACACGCCCCAGACCAGCGGGTTCTCCAACGAGACCCTGCTCTTCGAGGCCGAGTGGGACGGCGGCGGCGCGCCGAGACGCGAGCCGTTCGTCGCGCGGGTCGCCCCGGAGAAGTACCAGATCTTCCCCGAGCCGCGGTTCGAGGAGCAGTACCGGCTGATGCGGATCCTGGACGAGCGGACCTCCATCCCGGTGCCGCCGATCCGGTGGTACGAGCCGTCCCCGGACGTGCTCGGCGCCCCGTTCTTCGTGATGGGCCGCGTCGACGGCCGCGTCCCGACCGACATGCCGCCGTACCACATGGACGGGTGGGTGACCGAGGTCCCGCCGGACGAGCGGGCCGCGATGTGGTGGTCCACCCTGGAGGTCATGGCGCGGCTGCACCGGCTGGACGTCGGGGAGCTGGGCCTCGGCTTCCTCGACCAGCCGGACTGGGGCGCGCCCGGCCTCGACCAGCGGCTCAACTACTACGAGCACTACCTGGGCTGGGCCTACCAGGGGCCGCAGGAGACGGCGCTGAAGGCCCTGGAGTGGCTGAAGGCGAACCGCCCTGACGAGCCGGACGCCCCCGTCGCGCTGTGGGGCGACGCCCGCATCGGCAACGTGATCTTCCAGGAGGGCGCGCCGGCGGCGGTGCTGGACTGGGAGGGCGCCGTGCTCGGCGCCCCCGAGGAGGACCTCGCCTGGTTCATGTTCCTGGACCGGCACCACTCCGAGGGCGTCGGCGCGGAGCGGCTGGAGGGCTTCCCGTCCTACGCCGAGACCGTCGCCCGGTACGAGGAGCTGCTCGGACGCCCGATGCGGCACATGGCGTACTACGAGATCCTGTCCGGCTTCAAGTTCTCGGTGATCATGGCGCGGATCGGGCAGGCCATGATCGACTTCGGCTGGATCGAGGAGTCGGCCGACTTCCCCTACAACAACAACTGCACGCAGCTGCTCGCCCGCATCCTGGGAGGGGAACGGTGACGCTCTCGCCGCTCGACGACTACCCGATCCACCAGGCGCCGGAGGTGATGCGGCACGTCACGACCTCCGACCGCAACTTCTACGACCGGTACTACTTCAACGTCCACCCGTGCTCGGACGAGCTGATGCTGATCATCGGGATCGGGCAGTACCCGAACCTCGGCGTGATGGACGCGTTCGCGGTCGTCCGGCGCGGGCCGCTGCACAAGGTCGTCCGGGCGTCCCGCGAACTCGGGAACGACCGGATGGACACCACGGTCGGGCCGTTCCGGGTCGAGGTCATCGAGGGGCTGAAGCGGCTCAGGGTCGTCTTGGACGAGACCGGGCACGGCCTCTCGTTCGACCTCACGTGGGAGGGCGCGATCCCGGCCACGCTGGAGCCGCCGCACTACCTGCGCTGGCAGGAGCGCGTCATCTTCGACTCCCGCCGCCTCGCGCAGACCGGCCGTTGGACGGGCGCCATCACGGTGGACGGCGAGACCATCGAGGTCACGCCCGACCACTGGTGGGGCTCGCGCGACCGCTCCTGGGGCATCCGTCCGGTGGGCGAGTCGGAGCCGCCCGGCATCCAGGCCAAGAACGCGGGGACGTTCTACTGGCTGTACGCGCCGATGCAGTTCGAGGACCACTCGATCCTCTGCATCGTGCAGGAGGACGAGAAGGGGCGCCGCCTGCTGGAGGAGGCCACCCGCGTGTGGCCCGACGGCGACCGCGAGCCCGAGTACCTGGGACGTCCCGAGTACCTCCCGGAGTACGCGGAGGGCACCCGCGACGTGGTCACGGCCACGATCCGGTTCGCGCCGCCCGGCGGGAAGCCCTTCGAGGTGAGGGCGACGCCGATCCTGCCCGTCCACATGATGGTCGGCACCGGCTACGGGCTGGAGCCCGACTGGAAGCACGGCATGTACCAGGGGCCCGACCTGAAGGTGCAGGGCGTCGCCTACGACACCCGCGAACCGGACGACGCGGCCCGGATGTGGGGCATGGTCGACGCGGTCGGCCGGTACGAGTACCTGGACGGGGCGCAGCCCGCCGAGACCGCCACCGGCCACGGCCTCTTCGAGTACTGGGCCCTGGGCCCGCACCCGTCGTTCGGCGACTGAGCGGCGCGTTCGGCGACTGAGCGGCGCGTTCGGCGGAGCGGAGTCCGGCGGCCGGCGGGGCCGGGCGAGCGCCGCGAACCGCACGGCGCCCGCGCGCGGCGAGTGGAGCGGTCTATCTGCAACACTGGCGCTCGTGACGACCCCGCCTTCGCCCGACCCCCCGGACGCGGGACGCTCGTTCCGGCGGAAACCGGATCGGCAGGCACGCGACCGCTCCTCGACCTGGCGCGACCGCTCCTCGATGTGGCGCGACCGCTCCTCGGCCGCCTTGCGCGATCAGCCGCGCGGCCTGGCCTGCGCGGTGATCGCCGCCTTCGCGGTCCTCACCGCCGTCGCGTTCGTCTTCGCCGTGGTCGCCGTCGTCTCGGCCATGCGCTGAGTCCCGGCCATGCGCTGAGTCCCGGCCATGCGCTGACCGGGCCGGGCGCGCGAGACCGGGACGGCCCGGAGGGCGCGCCCCGGTCCCGGTCGCGTCAGGTCGGGGTTCCCTCGGACCCCTCGGCGATGGTGAAGGCCACGTCGCCCTGCGGGTCGACCTGGGCGTCGAGGGTCTTGTCGTCGAGCATCTCGGCGACCGTGGGTTCCAGGTACACCTTGGCGCCCTCCTCCTCCACGACCTGGTCGCCGGCCTCGGGGGCCGGGGCCACCGAGAGCCGCAGCGCGTCCGAGCCGTCGAGCCCGGACTCGATGCGGATACCGGTCTCGGGCGGAAGCTCCGGATTGGCGGTCACCGTACGGATGACCTGGACGGCACCGCTGGTCAGCGTGAGCACGATCAGCTCCTCACGTCGTTTTCATGCAGGATTTGCCCCACCCTCCCCGATCCCCATGGCCGTAAACATCGGGACGTGATCGCGTGATCTCAGTCCGCACTCGGGGCGAGCGCCCGCACCGCCTCCGCCTGGGAGAGGCCCCCACCAGGGACGACGGCCAGCACCGGCGTGGTGAGGCCGTTGTCGACGTACTCGCGGACGCGGGCGCGGCACGCCTCCGGGGAGCCGTGCACGATCAGGTCGTCCACCACCTCGTCCGGGATGACCTCCAGCGCCTTCTTGCGGTCGCCGGCCGCCCACGCCTCGTTCATGGGGCGCAGCGCCTCGCCGCGGCCGAGCCACTCGTGGAACGCCCGGTAGACGGGGACCGTCATGTAGGCGGCGATCATCCAGCGGCCGATCGCGCGGGCCTCCTCGGCGTCGGCGGTCGGGCAGACGAACAGCCGCGCGATCAGCTCGGGCTCGTCGCCGAGCGCGCCGCGGACCGTCCGGACGTCCTTCGGCGCGAGCCAGTTGGTGATCGCGCCGTCGGCCTCGCGGGCGGCGAGCCGCAGCATGCCGGGACGCAGCGCCGCGAGGACGATCGGCGGCGGCGTCGCGGGCGCGCTCTCCAGCTTGAAGCCCTTCACGGCGAAGGTCTCGTACTCCTCCTTCACCTTCTCCCCCGCGAGCGCCTTGCGGAGGAAGCGCAGCGTGTCGCGGGTGCGCTTGTAGGGCTCGTCGAACGGGATGCCGTTCCAGCGCTCCACGATCGTGTCGGACGAGGTGCCGATGCCGAGCACGAACCGTCCGGGCGCGAGGTCGGCGAGGGTGGCGGCCTGCTGCGCCAGCAGGGCGGGGCCCCGCGTGTAGACCGGCACGATCGCCGGCCCGAGGCGCAGCCCGGGGTCCCACTGCGAGGCGAGCGCCAGCGGGGTGAACGCGTCGGCGCCGTTCGTCTCGGCCGACCAGGCGTCGGTGTAGCCGAGCTCGGACAGCCCGGAAACGATCTCGCGGTGCTCGGCCAGCGGGAGGCCGGTCAGCGGAATGGTCAGTCCCCAGCGTGACATGCGCGTATCCCTTTTCCTGGGCGGTGTTCCTGGACGGTGGTGCGTGGGCGGTCTTTCCGGGAGTCGTTCCTGGGCGAGGGCGGGATCAGGCGATCGAGGGCCGGATGATGGCGCCGCCGTCCACGACGAGCGTCTGCCCGGTCATCCAGGACGAGGCGTCGCCCGCGAGGAACACGGCCGCGTTCGCGATGTCCTCGGGCTCGCCGATGCGGCCGAGCGGCATGTACTTGCTGATCTCGGCCTCGTTGTTCTCCCACAGGGCGCGGGCGAGGTGCGTCTTGACCAGGCCGGGCGCGATGCAGTTCACGCGGACCTTCGGGGCCAGCTCCATCGCGAACTGCCGGCTGAGGTGGATCACCGCGGCCTTGGTGGCGTTGTAGTAGCCGATGCCGTGCTCGGTGACCATGCCGCCGACCGACGCGATGTTGATGATGGCGCCGCCGCGCTCGGCGAGCGAGGCGCGCAGCGCGAGCTGCGTCCACTGCACGATCGCGAACTGGTTGACCTGGACGGTCTTGGCCGCGGCGGCGGGGTCGATGTCGGCCATCGGGCCGAAGTAGGGGTTCGTGCCGGCGTTGTTGACGAGGATGTCGAGGGCGCCGAACTCGGCGACGGCCGCGTCGACGCACGCGGCGGCCTGCTCGGCGTCGCCCACGTGCGCGGCCTTGGGGAGGACGCCCACGCCCGGGTGGGCCGCGCGGATCTCCTTCGCGACCTCGTCCAGCGCCTCCTGCTTGCGGGAGGAGAGGACGACGTTCGCGCCTTCGGCGGCGAACGCGGTGGCGATCGCCTTCCCGATCCCCCGGGACGCCCCGGTGACCAGCGCGGTCTTCCCTTCGAGTCCAGTCCGCATCCGCATGCTCCCTTACCTGTCCGCACCCTGTTACGTGTCCGCGGCTCACCCGTCCCGCACCTGCCGGGCGGCATGAGCAGAATCCGACTCGGTTCACTGTAGCGAAGTGACTGACGAGTCAGTTAGGTGGGTGGGCGGCGGATCGGGGCGCCCGGTCCGTCCCGCTCACCGGACATGCCGGGGTTCGGGCGCCTGCCCGGTTGTTACGCTGCGCCCCGTCGGAGACGAGGAGGACCGCGTGACCACGACCAAGGAACGCCGTCCGGCGATCGAAGGCTGGTTCACCACGGGGGACGGCGACGTCCGCCTGCTGGGTACCCGCTGCGGCGCCTGCGGAACGCCGTACTTCCCGCGCAACGAGCTGGCGTGCCGCAACCCTGGCTGCACCGGCCCGAAGGACGGTTCCGAGCTGGAGCCGTACGCGCTGTCGGGGCGCGGACGCATCTGGTCGTACGCCGACTCCCGGTACAAGCCGCCGCCCCCGTACGTCTCCCCCGACCCGTTCGTCCCGTACGCCGTGGCGGCCGTCGAACTGGAGGCCGAGCGCATGGTCGTCCTCGGCCAGGTCGCCCCCGGCCACACCGTCGACGACCTCGAGGTCGGCATGGAGGTCGAACTCACCGAAGGCGTCCTCTACGAGGACGACGAGGCCGAGTACACCGTCTGGATGTGGAGGCCCGTGAAATGACGCGCGACATCGCCGTGCTGGGTGCGGGCATGCATCCGTGGGGCAAGTGGGGCCGCAACTTCGTCGAGTACGGGCTGGCGGCGGCACGGGCGGCGCTCGCGGACGCCGGGCTCGCGTGGACGGACGTCCAGTACGTGGCGGGCGCGGACACCATCCGCAACGGGTACCCGGGGTTCATCGCGGGTGCGACGTTCGCGCAGGCGCTCGGCTGGTCGGGTGCGCGGGTCTCCAGCTGCTACGCCGCATGCGCGTCCGGGGCGCAGGCCATCAACACGGCGCGCGCGCAGATCCTCGCGGGCCTGTGCGACGTCGCGCTGGTCGTGGGCGCCGACGCCGCGCCGAAGGGCTTCTTCAAGCCCGTCGGCGGCGACCGCCCAGACGACCCCGACTGGCTCCGCTTCCGCCTCCTGGGCGCGACCAACCCCATCTACTTCGCCCTGTACGCGCGCCGGCGGATGGCCATGTACGGCGCGACGCTGGACGATTTCGCCGCCGTCAAGGTGAAGAACGCCCGCCACGGGCTCGCGAACCCGAACGCCCGATACCGCAAGGAAGTGACCGTGGAGGACGTGCGCGAGTCCGCCGTGGTCGCCGACCCGCTGCGGCTCCTGGACATCTGCGCCACCAGCGACGGCGGCGCGGCGCTCGTCCTGACGTCCATGGACTTCGCGAGGAAGCACGGGATCGCCGACCCGGTGCGCATCCCGGCGCTGTCGACGGTGACGCCGACGTTCCCGAAGACCGTCCTGGACCTGCCCGACTTCGCGACGGACTCGGCGATGACCGTCCCGGAGCCCGAGCGCCCGTTCCGGTCCGCCGTCGCGCACGCCGCCTACGAGGAGGCGGGCCTCGGTCCCGAGGACCTGTCGCTCGCCGAGGTCTACGACCTGTCCACAGCCCTGGAGCTCGACTGGTACGAGGACATCGGCCTGTGCGAGAAGGGCGGCGCCGAGGAGCTGCTCCGGTCGGGTGCCACGGCGCTCGGCGGCCGCATCCCGGTCAACCCGAGCGGGGGGCTCGCGTCCTTCGGCGAGGCGATCCCGGCCCAGGCGATCGCGCAGGTCTGCGAGCTGACCTGGCAGCTGCGCGGCCAGGCCGAGGGCCGCCAGGTCGAGGACGCGCGAGCCGGCATCGCCGTGAACCAGGGCCTCTTCGGCCACGGCTCCGCCGTCATCGCCGTCCGCTGACGCCTATTTCACGGTGAAGCCGTCGCAGCCCATGTAGTAGGCGTCGCCGTTCGGGTGGACGTGCATCCACACGACCGTCCAGACACCGGACCGCAGCTCCGGGACCGTCCCCGCGCCCGAGCCGTCCCATGCGAAGTCGGCGGGGAAGGTGAGGTCCAGCCCACTGGAGCCGGACGGGTACAGGTGCGGTTTGCTCTGCATCCATCCGGGCCCCGCGCTGCCGTACGGGCCCGGCGGGCGGAGCTGGGCCGCCAGGTAGTAACCGGACGGCGAATCCCACTTGAACCGCATGCCGACCTTGACGGTCTTGCCCGAGTACGGCTGGCGCGGCGCCGAGACCTGCAGCTGACCGGAGAGCGCCTCGTCCTCGGTGCGGACGGCGGGCAGGCAGGTGCCGTCCTTCACCGAGTACGCGACGCTCTGGAAGTCGCTGGTGGGCTGCTTCACGAGGATCACGTCCGGCGGGCGGCCGCCCGGGCCGGGGGTCCGTCCGGCCTGCGACCCGCCCTGGGCCGCGGGCGAGTTCCCGCCCGTGCCCTGGCCGCCCTGCGGGTCGCCCCCGCCCTTGCCGCCCGACTCGTCGCCGTTGAGGGCGAACCGCGCGAGGAGGGCGCCCGTCAGGACGACGGCGGCCACCCCGGCGCCCGCCGCGATGACGGCCGCCCGCGACCGTCCGCGCGCGATGCCCGGGACGGTCCTCGTGCGGTCCGCAGGGACGAGACCCGACGCGACGGCGTCGGGCACGCTGGCGGGCATCGGCTGAGGGGCGCCCACGATGCGCCGGTAGGCGGGGTCGGCGGCGAGGGGAGCGGCGGCAGGCCCGGCGAGGGCGGCCGTCCGCAGCAGCCGCTCCAGCGTGATCCTGGCCTCGGGCTCCTTCTCGGCGCACTGCCGGACGAGGTCGGCGACGCGCGGGGCGGCGCCCTCCAGGTCGATGTCGCCGCCGAGCGTGCGGTGGATGATCGCCTCGATGCGCCCGCCCCCGAACGGGGGGCGTCCCGTGGCGGCGTAGGCGATCGTGCCGGCGAGCGAGAACACGTCGGACGCGGGCAGGGGCTGCTGCTCGCGGACGACCTCGGGCGCGACGTAGCCGGGGGTGCCGTTCCACGCGCCGGTCTGGGTGATCTGCGTCTGGTCCTCGCCGCGCGCGATGCCGAAGTCGATCAGCCGCGGCCCGTCCGGGGCGAGGATCACGTTGCCCGGCTTGAGGTCGCGGTGCTGGACGCCGTACCGGTGGATCTCCAGCAGCCCCTGCGCCAGCTCGGCGAGCAGCCGCAGGCAGGTGTCGGGCGGCAGCGGGCCGTGCTCGGCGACGGCCTGCCGGAGCGTCGGCCCGGGCACGTACTCCGTGGCCAGCCAGTACGGCGGCGCGTCCAGCCCGGCGCCGACCATCGCCGCGGTGAACCGGCCGCGCACCCGCTCGACGGTCGCGACCTCGCGGCGGAAGCGGGCGAGCGCCGTCGGACCCTCGAAGTCCTCCCGGATCACCTTGAGCGCGATGTGCCGGCCGCTGCCGGTCAGCCCCAGGTAGACCTGCCCCATGCCGCCGGCGCCCAGCCGCCCCAGCAGCGGATACCCGCCGACCTCAGCAGGGTCCTCCGCGCGAAGTGCCTCTGCGCTCAACTGCGTTTTCTCCTCCTTCGGGCCTGGAGGCCCTCCAACGTCGAGAAACGCGGGCGATCGCTGGCATCGCTCCGTCTCGCCTTGCGGCTCGCTTCGCGATCAGATTCTCGCTCCGCTCGAACCTGCCTTCGGACGCGATCGCAGGCATGAGGCCGTTGCGGGGTCACTGCGGTGGTTGATCTTAAGGCACCGGTCGCGCCGCGGGGGCGGGTTCTCAGTCGGCGGTGCGGGCTACGTGGAGGGCCCAGGCTATGAGGGGGGCCTGGAGGGGGAGGCGGCCGTAGGCGGCCGCGCGGAAGGGCAGCGGGCGGCGGCGCCAGTCGCGGGCCATCTTCACGTTCGCCGGGAAGACCGCCGCCATCAGGCCCGCCGTCGCGAGCGCGCCCGCCTTGCGGGTGCGCGGGTGGGCGACGGCCGCGGCGCAGGCCAGCTCGGCGGCGCCGCTGAGGTAGGTCCAGGTCCGCGCGCCGCCGGGGAGCCGCTCGGGGACGAGCGCGTCGAACGGCCTCGGAGCGACCATGTGCAGGGTGCCCATCCCGGCCATGAGCGTGGCCAGCCGGCGGTGCGCGCGTGACGAGTCGTTCGTTGCCGCGGTCATTCCCGCAGTCTCTCAGATCAGACATCCCGTCCAATAGTGACGCCGCAGACTCCCTGGTCAGATGCGACTTTTGTGATTCAAATCACGCCCCCTGTTCCGTGTGACGCGGGACGTGGGGGCACGTGTCTGATGTCACCGCTCCGGGCGGATCCACGACGTTCAAGTGGAGCTAAATTTGTACTGACCGGTCAGTGCAAATCCAACCTCCGCGGAGGGTCGCGATGACGTCCGAGCACGAGACTCCAGGGGCGGCCGCTGCGGCCGGGGGGACCGCGGCGGCCGTCTCTGGACCCCGCCCGATCGGCTCAGGGGCTGGCGGGGGCCGCCCCGGAGCCGGTCCCGCGCCCGCACGCGGATCATCCGTGCGGGCGCGGGGCCTCGGCGTCAGGGGCGCGCGGGGGTGGGTCTTCCGCGACGTGGAGCTGGACGTCCCGGCCGGCGCGCTCGTCGCCGTCAGCGGCATCGCCGGCACCGGCCGCACCGCGCTGCTGCTCACCTGCGCCGGGCGCATGCGGCCGGCCGAGGGCGCCGTCGCGGTGGGCGGGCTCACCGGGCTCCGGCAGATCCAGCGGGTCGCGGCCCTCGGGATCGTGCCGGGGGTGACCGAACTCGACCCGACGCTGACCGTCCGCGAGCACGTCAACGAGGCGCTGGCGCTGCGCGAAGGCGTCTTCGGCCGGTTCCGCGGCCGTGAGGCCCGCAGGCGCCGCACCCTCGAACGCGTCGGCCTGGACCTCGACCCCGGGACGCTCGCCGAGGAACTCGCCCCCGAGGAGGCCCAGCTGCTGGGCGCCGCCCTGGCACTCGCCGGAGACCCCGGACTGCTCCTGATGGACGACGTGGACGAGGGCCTGCCCGCCGACCGGCAGCGCGACCTGTGGCGGCGCCTCGCCGAGATCGCCGCCGGCGGCGTCACCGTGATCGCGTCCTGCCACGACGCCGCGCCCGCCGAGGGCCTCGCCACGCACACCCTCCCGCTCTAGCCGAGGAGAAACCCCCCGATGAGACTTCCCGCGTTGACCCCGGGCGGCCTTGAGCTGCGCCGGTTCCAGCGCAACCGGCTGACCCGCGTCGCGATGGCCGGGCTCGTGCTGCTGCCGCTGCTGTACGCCGGGCTCTACCTCTGGTCGTTCTGGGACCCGTACGCGCGGCTCCAGCACGTCCCGGTCGCGCTGGTCGTCCAGGACAAGCCCGCCAAGGCGGACGGCAAAACCGTCCACGCGGGGGCCGACCTGGCGGACGAGCTGAAGAAGCGCAAGGTCTTCGACTGGCGGACCGTCTCGGCGGCGGACGCCGAGAAGGGCGTCCGGTCAGGGAAGTACTACATGTCGCTGACGATCCCCGCCGACTTCAGCGCCCGGATCGCGTCGCCGTCCGGGAACGGGACGCCCACCCCGGCCGGGCTGCGGCTGGAGATGAACGACGCGAACAACTACGTGGTCGGGACGCTCGCCCAGGCCGCGTTCAAGGAGATCAGCGCCGCCGCCGGCAGCGAGGCCGTGCACGGCTACTTCGACCAGATCTTCCTGTCGTTCGGCAAGCTGCACGGCGAACTCGGCAAGGCGGCCCAGGGCGCGGACAAGCTCGCGGAGGGCTCGGGCCAGGCGCACGACGGCGCGGGCAAGCTCGCCGAAGGCGCAGGCAAGGCCGAGGCGGGCGCGGGCAAGCTGAAGGGCGGCATCGACGAGGCCCGCTCCGGCAGCGGCAAGCTGACCTCCGGCCTGGAGGAGCTCCGCACCGGGACGGGCCAGGTCGCCGCCGGGATGCAGCAGCTCACCACGACCGTCGACCGCGCGAGCGACACCCTCGTCCCGCTGCTGAGGGACAACGCCCCCGAGATCCGCCAGGCCGCGCTCGCCGTCGCGCGGGGAGCGGACGCCCTCGCCGACGGCGCCGGACGGCTGCCCGCCCAGACGGCCGCCGCCGTCCAGCGCGCGGAGAAGGCCCAGGCCGAGCTGAACACCTACCTGGCCGCGCACCCGGAGATCCCCCCGGACGTCAGGCGGGACCTCACCCGGGCCGCCGCGCAGGTCGTCACCGTCGCGAAGCAGGTGGACGGCTACATCAGCGACCACACCGGCGACCTGCGCAAGGTCGCCGCCGACGCCCGGACGGTCGAGCGCGCCGCCCGCAAGATCGCCAAGGACGCGCCCACCCTCGCCGCCAGGGTCGAGCAGGCCCGCCGCGACGTGGACCGCCTCAACGCCGGAACCCAGCAGGTCAACGCGGGCGCGGGCCAGTTGCTCTCCGGCTCGTCCCGGCTCACCAGCGGCCTCGGCGTCCTGTCGGGCGGGGCCGGCCAGCTCCAGGGCGGCCTCGGGCAGCTGTCCGGCGGCGCGGTGACGCTGGAGACGGCGCTCGCGCAGATCTCCAACGGCAACGAGCAACTGGCGAACGGCCTTAACGAGGGCGTCTCCCAGATCCCCGACTACGACGCCAAGGAGCGCGCCGCCCGCGACGACATGATGAGCAACCCGGTGCGGCTCGCCAGCGCCACCGAGAACGAGGTGCCGAACTACGGGACCGGGTTCGCCCCCTTCTTCGTCCCCCTCTCCCTGTGGGTCGGCGGCATGATCATCTACATGCTGCTGCGCCCGCTGAACCCCCGGGCCCTCGCGGGCACCGCGCCCGGACGGCGCGTCGCCGTCGCGGGCTGGCTGCCCGCCGCGGCGATCGGCGCGGCGCAGGCCTGCGTCGTCCTCGCCGTCCTGCGCTTCGCGCTCGGCCTGCGCGCCGAGCACTGGCCGGGCCTCGTCGCGTTCCTGGCGCTCGCCTCGGCCGCGTTCCTCGCGGTGATCCAGTGGGTGAACGCCCGCTTCGGCCCCGTCGGCCGGATCATCGCGCTGGCGCTGCTGATGCTCCAGCTCACCTCGGCGGCCGGCACGTACCCGATCGAGACGAGCCCGGCGTTCTTCCAGGCCGTCCGCCCGTACCTGCCGATGCCGTGGGTCGTGGACGCCGTCCGGCACCTCATCAGCGGCGGCGACCTGACGTCGGTGTGGCAGGGTTGTGCGGTGCTGGTCGCCTTCCTGGCCGGCGGGCTCGCGCTCACCGCCCTGGCCGTCCGGCACAACCGGGTCTGGACGATGAAGCGCCTGCACCCGGCGCTGAAACTCTGATCGGAGGCAGGGGACGTGGCCCGCATCGCGACCCGGGAGAAGCTGTTCACCGCGGCGATCGAACTCATCGCCGAGAGCGGGCTCGCCGCGACGACCGTCGACCAGATCGCCGAGCGCGCCGGCGTGGCCAAGGGCACCGTCTACTACAACTTCGGCAGCAAGGCCGCCCTGTTCTCGGCGCTGCTGGAGTACGGCGTCGACCGGCTCGCCACCGCGCTGCGCGACGCGGCGTCCGGCCGCCCCCCGCTGGAGGCACTGGAGGCCGTCGTCGCCGCCGAACTGGCCTACATCGGCGAGCACGAGTCGTTCGCCCGGCTCCTGATCGCCGAGACGTGGCGGGCCGGCGGCGACTGGCAGCACGCCGCCCGCCTCATCCGCGAACGCGCCATCGGCGTCGTGGCCGACGTCCTGCGCGACGCGGTCGCCGCCGGTGACCTGCGCCCCGACCTGGACACCGGCACGGCCGCCTCCGCCGTCTTCGGCATGGTCCTGACCGTCGCCCTGGACTGGCGCGCCCTCCAGCCCGGCCGCCCCCTGACCGACGTCCAGGCGACCCTGACGGCCCTCCTCCGAGGCCGCCTCACCGCCTGACCATCGCGAATTCTCCTAGCCGCGCGTCGCAGCCCGACCGAGGGCCGACCGAAGGCCGGCCTACGCCGCCGGGCGTACTCGACGTACCGCCCCTGGTGGGACGTGCCCCGCAGAACCGGCGAGCCACGATGACGGCCGAAAGGAGAAACGATGAACCACCTTGGACGGAACGTACAGGCGGCGTTGCTTCTGGCGGCCGCCACCGGCATCGGGACCGTGTTCGCGGGCGCCCCCGCCGCAAACGCCGAGCCCCGCACGGAGCCGGTGACCGCGTGGGTCGGCCACAACGCCGCGGCCCTGCGCACCCTCGACCCCGCGGCGCCGCTGGACGACCAGGCGCCGCTGCTGCGCTCGATCGGCGGCGCGACCGTCGTCGGCCTCGGCGAGTCGGTGCACGGCACCCGCGAGGAGACGCGGCTCAAGCACCGCACGCTCCGCCTCCTGGTCGAGCGGCTCGGCTTCAGGTCCGTGGCGTGGGAGGAGGACTGGACGACCGGCGTCCAGATCGACCGGTACATCCGGACGGGCGAAGGCGACCTGGACGCGCTGATGCAGCGGATGCTCCCGCAGTACCAGACCCGTGAGGTCGCCGAGGTGCTGCGCTGGCTCCGCGACTTCAACGCGGGCCGAGCCGACAAGGTGCGTTTCGTCGGTGTGGAGTACTTCCTCACCGGCCTGCCGGCCTACGACGCCGTCCGAGCCCATGTCACCGCGACCGCGCCGGACCGCCTCCCCGAACTTCGGCGGCACCTGCGCTTCCTCCGGCCCCGGACTTCGGACATGTGGGATTACGTCATGAAGTACAGAGACGTGGAGGACAAGCGGCCGTACGTCCGCCACGCCCGCGCGATGTACGAGCTGGTCGAAGGGCTGCCGCATCGACCGGGAGACCGAGCGCACGCCCTGGCCGTGCACAACGCCCGGCAGATCCTCTCGTTCTACGAGCACTACAGCCTGCCGGAGCCCGACCAGCACGCCTACCGGGACGCCCACGCGGCGCGGAACCTGAAATGGTGGCGCGGGTTCAGCGGCGACAAGATCGCGTACTGGGCGGCCTCCCCGCACACCGCCGACGCGCCCCGGATGCGCATCGTCGGGCCGCCCGAACCGGACATGCGCTTCGCCGCCGCCGGCTCGTACCTGCGCCGCTGGTACGGCCCGCGCTACCGGTCGATCGGCTTCACCTTCGACCACGGGACGGTGAGCCTCGGCGGCGGTCGGACCGCGCCCATGCCGCGCCCCGCCCCGAACTGGTTCGAGCGTCCCTTCGGAGGCGTCCGCACCAAGCAGTTCACCATCGACCTGCGCACACCGGCTCCCCCGCCGGTGCGCAGATGGGTGGACGCCCCCATCCAGACCCGGGGCCTGCCCCACACCGGCCCCGGGTCCTACATGGACGGCGGCACGCTGCGTCAGTGGTTCGACGTGATCGTCCACCGCCAGGAGGTCACCCCCGCCACACCGATCACGCCGTCGTCATGAGCTTGGCGAAGTCGGGCGCGTAGACGGCCATCCAGTGCGGACGCAGCCGGTAGTAGACGATGTCGTTGTCCCAGTCGAAGGCGTCCTCACCGTAGAAGCCCTTGAAGTAGGCGAGCAGGTCCGGCCAGTCCGCGGCGGGCTCGCCGCCCGGAGGGTTGAGGATCTCCACCGTTCCGTGGGTGAACACGCCCAGGTCCTCCCCGCGCATGTGCGCGGCGCTGACGGCGGGACGGGCGGCCATGTGGCGGGCCTTGGCCGCGTCGCGCGCCGTGCCGAAGTGCCACTTCCCGTGCAGGAAGTGCCCGTCCACGCCGCTGATCCGCGGCTCTCCCTTGGCGGTCACCGTGGACAGCGCGAGGGTGCACATGCCGGTGAGGACCTGGCAGAGCTGCTCCGCGGTCAGCGACCTCTCCGCGTTGATGATCGACCGCAGATGCGAGGTGGAGCGGGAGAGGGAGTCGTCCAAGAGGGCTTGGAGCTCGATGAGTTCTTCACGGGTTTCACGCATGGCAAGTCCTTGTCAGTAGGCACCGGTCCACGTCCTCCAACACAGACCGGTGTCGCCCATGCTCGCCGCAAACCCTGACAGCCACCGTCATGTTTCGCGCGGCTCCGCAATCCAGGACGACCACGATCGGCAAGGCGGCGGCGGTTGGGCGAGCTTCCCCGCCCTGCCCCCAGTCCCCGCCGAGAACCATGCTCCGTGGCCCGCCCCTCCCGGAACGGGCCACGGACACCGCGGCCTAAAGGTCCAGATCTCCGGCCTTGATCCGCCCGACGAGCCCCTTGAGAGCGTCACGGCCCACCATCAAGGCGGGCCCAGAGACGTTCCTGCTGTCCCGGATACCCACGGAGCCGTCCACCGCCGCCAACTCGACGCATTGGCCGCCTTCCCCGCCGCTGTAACTGCTCTTGCGCCACGTGGTCTGCGTGTTCATGCACCCTCCAACAACGACCGGATCAGAGCCTCGGAGTCCACTGCCGTCAGGGCGGATTCTCTGATCGTTTCGAACCCTACTCCTAGCTCAGTCACTTGTGGACCCGCCTCCAGAAGGCGGCCTCGGCCCCCTACGGATTCCTCGTAGCCGAGGTCGGGCTCTTTGTCGAAGGACAGTACGGTGAAACTGCTCTCCGGAAAGACCTGCGCGTTGGTCGGGATGACGTAGATCGAGATGTTCGGCTCTTGGATCAGCTTGAGCAGACGAGAGAGTTGCTGCCTGGTGATTTCCAGGTCCCCCGCCACCTTTCGAAGGACTCCTTCCTCCAAGAGGACGACGACATTCGGCGGAAGCTCTTGTAGAAGGATCTCCTGTCGGCCCATTCGAGTGGCCACCAACTCCTCCACCTTGTCGGGCCGCCTCCCGGCCTTTACGACTGCTCTGGCGTAGTCCTCGGTTTGGAGCAGGCCGGGGATGTAGTTCTGGTTGTACATCCGGATCCGGGACGCCCGGGCCTCCTCCTCGACGTACTCCCAGAAGCCGGGCGGGAGGCCGGCCTCCTCGGCGATGCGCGGAAGCATCGCCTCGAAGAACTTCGGGATCTCGAACAGGGCGTCCATGGCGACCGAGAGCTTGGTATTGGGACGGCGCTTCTTGGTCTCCACGAGGCCGACGAACTTGCCGGTGTACCCGACCTTCGTGCCGAGAGCCTCCTGCGAGAGACCCACCCCCTCCCTGAGCCGCCTCATGTGAAAGAGGTAGAAGTCGAGGGCGGAGAGCATGGGGTCGATATCGGACATACGCGAACCTCTCTGGCCACCTACACCACGCTGTAGGTGCACGGGGGGATCTGTAGGCGCGGTTCCATATCCGAGCGTAACTCCATGCTTGAGGATGTGCATCGAAGAGGTGGAGACGCAAAAAAAATTGGAAGCGCGATGCCCCCGCATAGTTCCCCGAATAGTCGCAGTTCAGACATCCCGCACATCAGCCATAAGGACCCGCTCCCGTGTCCTCCGCAGCCCGAAGGGCGATGGGCCTGCCCCTACCTCTCCGAGCGAACCGGAAAGCCGACCGTCTTCACCCGAAGGCCGCTGGGACAGGCCGAGATCGAGTTCGGCCTCCAGTCGTGCCTGGTAGCCGACTCCTTAGAGCGGCTGAAGGTCCTCATGGAACGTGAGGACGAGAAGTACAGGGACTACCTGGCCCATGCCAGACCATCCAGGGATACGGAGTAGGCGAGTTCCTCCCCGTCATCGCCTGGCGACACTCGTCATAGAAAGGCAGGTGATCCATCGACCTCAACCCGCTTTGAGACGTGAAGCATGGGGAGGGCCCGGAACCTGACCCCCTGGTCCGGGCCCTTCTCCCGACCACTTCCCCTTTACACAGGCAGACGCGGATCATAAGAGCCTGCACACCCAGCGGCAGAGCAGGCTCATTCCCTGCGAAACAATCGCGCGCCGACAAACCACGCCGGCAACATCACCCCACCCACAGTGCACCACTGCCCCCACATGCCAGCGAAACCACCACCAGCAACAACTCCCACACCGGCACCGCACCCACAGCGCCAGCGCCACCCCCAGCGCTAGGCCGTGTTTAGAAAGTGGTGTTGGCCAGGGCTTGTAGCCAGATGTTGATGGCAGCGACTTGGATGGTGGCTTGGTAGCGGACGGCGAGCTTGTCGTAGCGGGTGGCCACCGCGCGGTGTTGCTTGAGCAGGTTGATGCCGCATTCCACGGCGTGGCGCTGCCGGTAGGCGGCTGGGTCGAACGCCGGTGGTCGTCCGCCGGCCGAGCCCTTGGCCTGGCGGTGGGCCTGCTGGTCGTCCTTGACCGGGATGGTCGCCCGGATGCCCCGGCGCCGCAGGTAGGTCCGGTTGGCGCGGGAGCTGTAGGCCTTGTCGGCCAGGACACGCTCGGGCCGGGTCCGCGGGCGTCCCGGCCCGAGCCTGGCGACCCGCACCCGCTCCAGCACCGCGGTGAACTGCGGGCTGTCGCCGCGCTGCCCGCCCGTCAGCAGCACCGCCATCGGCTTGCGGCCCTGCTCTGCGGCAAGATGGATCTTGGTGGTCAGCCCGCCGCGTGAGCGGCCCAGCCCATGATCGGGCGGCTCGAGACCACCGGCCCCGCCGGGCGGCTCGGCCTGGGCGGTCCCATCGCGGCGGGCACCGGCCGCATGCTGGTGCGCCCGGCAGATGGTGGAGTCCACCGACACCGACCAGCCCACCAGGCCCGCGGCGTCGGCGAAGGCCATCAGCCTCGCCCAGATCGGCGGCCACACCCCGGCTCGCTGCCAGCAGCGAAACAGCCCGTAGACCGACTGCCAGTGCCCGTACCGATCGGGCACATCCCGCCACGGCGCCCCAGCCCGCACCCGCCACCGCACCCCGTCCACCAACTGCCTGCGCGTCCATTTACGAGGCCGGTCCGGCCGCTTGGGCCGGGGAAGCAGCGGCTCCAGCACCCGCCACTGCCGGTCGGTCAGATCCTTACGCGCTCCAATCGATACCCTGGCCACCGAGGTCTCCGTGCAGATGGTCTTCTTGGTCGTTGATCCATCTACCGGAGACCTCACTCATCCCCAGACACGACATGCCGACCTGGGACGAGACTTCCTAGACACGGCCTAGCACCCGCTCCATCGGCACCGCCATCGGCACCGCCATCGGCACCGCCAGCGGCACCGCCAGCGGCAGCGGCAGCGGCAGCGGCAGCGGCAGCGGCAGCGGCACCAGGCTGGCACCGCACCGCCGCCCACTGCGCCAACCACCCCGCGAGGACGAAGGCGCCGCAGTGTCACTGCTCATGGTGCGGCCCCTCTTCTGCGGGGTCGCCGCGCTCGTCGGCATCGTGCTGCGTCGCCTGTTCGAGCTGCGTCGCCTGTTCGAGGAGCACTCCGCCGCCGAGGAGGCGCCGGCAGCTGCCGGCGCAGGCGACGGCCGCCGAGGAACGGACCACACTGGCCCGCAACATGCACGACCCGCTGGCCGCGACGCTCTCCCGCCTCGTCCTGTCGGCGAAAGGCCTGCCCGCGTGGGTCCGTTGGGGCCCTCAACGCTAGTGGCCCCGGCAGCCGCAACGGCCCCGGCAACGACACGCAGCACAACGCGGAGTCGCTGATCAAGCGGTAGCCGTTTGCCAGAGATCAACCGCCCTACCAGCAGCTTCTCCGACCCCCGGGAGATCGCACCGACCGGACCAGGATCAGCGCGCCCGCAAGCCCCCACCGAAACAGTTCCCCCGTTAGGCGGCCCGACCGGAGGTGGTAGGCGGCCCGGCTGTCCGCGGCCCGGCTGGCCGCGGTTCGACAGTCCGCGGTTCGACGGTCCGCGGTTCGACGGTCCGCAGATCGGCTGTTTGCCGGTCAACTCTCAGCGACTCCGCTGTTTGCGGCTCGGTGGCCCGCGGCCCAGTGCTCCGCGACTCGCCCGTTCGCGGCTCGCCAGCCCGCGGCCCGGCCTCTCGCGGCTCGGACGTCCACGGCTCGGACGACAGCGGCTCGGACAACAGCGGCTCGACCGGCAGTGGCTCACCTTTGCGCGGCTCGGCCGTCCGCGGCTCCGTGGTCCCCGGCCCAGTGCTCCATGACCCGCCCGTGCACGGCTCGGCGGCCCGCGGCTCAACTGTTCCCCGCTCGTCTGGCCGCGGCTCGGCCGTCCATGACTCGGCCGTCCGCGGCTCCGTGGTCCCCGGCCCAGTGCTCCATGACCCGCCCGTGCACGGCTCGGCGGCCCGCGGCTCAACTGTTCCCCGCTCGTCTGGCCGCGGCTCGGCCGTCCATGACTCGGCCGTCCGCGGCTCCGTGGTCCCCGGCCCAGTGCTCCATGACCCGCCCGTGCACGGCTCGGCGGCCCGCGGCTCAACTGTTCCCCGCTCGTCTGGTCGCGGCTCGGCCGTCCATGACTCGGCCGTCCGCGGCTCCGTGGTCCCCGGCCCAGTGCTCCATGACCCGCCCGTGCACGGCTCGGCGGCCCGCGGCTCAACTGTTCCCCGCTCGTCTGGTCGCGGCTCGGCCGTCCATGACTCGGCCGTCCGCGACTCGACTTTCCATGGCTCGACAGTCTGCGGGTCGCCTGGTCGCGGCTCGGCCGTCCATGGTTCGGCCGTCCATGGTTCAGCCGTCCTTCGCTCGGCCGTCCATGGCTCGGCTGTTGGTGGGGTGGTGGGTGGGTGGTTGGTTGGTGTGCCGGGTGGGTGGAGTCGGTAGGTGTAGCGGCCGGTGGCGGGGTCTTGGGTGGTGTGGATTTGTTGGGAGTTGGTGTGTTTGTAGCGGTTGTGCCATCCGCAGCACAGGGCGAGTTTGTCGATGTCGGTGGGGCTGTCGCCCAGGGCCCATCCGTTGACGTGGTCGACCTCGCACAGCGTCCCGGGCACCTCGCAGCCCTGCACCGCGCACGTGGGATACAGCGTCTCCAGAACCTGGCGCTGGGCGGCGGTGGCGAAGCGGACCTTGTGCCCCAGGTACAGAGGCGTGTTCCCGGTGCCCAGCAGCAGGGGTGAGACTCCGGCGGCCAGCGCGATGCGGCGGGCCTGGGGCGCGGGGATCGGTGTCCCGTCGGTGAGGCGGGCGGGTGCGTGGCCGCCGGTGAGGGTGTCCAGGTCGCAGATGACGGTGACCTTGGTGGCCTTGTGCCCGCCCGACAGCACGCTCGACAGGGCGGCGGCGGTGCGCTCGGGCAGGTCGCGGTGGTCGTCGGGCCCGGCCGGCTTTGCCAGCGGACCCAGGGTGCCGTCCCAGACGGCGGCGTCCTCGGGGTTGAGCCAGCCGCTGATGTAGCGGCCGCCGTCCAGGGACCGGGTGGAGTCGATCCAGGACCGCTCATACCCGCGCCGGACGTCGTCGGGGGGCCGCTCGTGCCCGTCGCGTTCGGCGATCACCTCGCGGATGCGGCGCCCGAACACGGCGACCTTCCCCGCCGAGAAGCCCTGGCCGATCATGTCCAGCAGCAGGGTCTCGGCCTTGGCGCAGTCGTCATCGTCGAGGCGGGCCACGGCGTCGGTGACCGTGGTGGCGTAGCCGTAGGACAACTCACCTCTGGCCAGGAGCTCGGCGACCACAGGGAGCCGGTGGATATGGCGGGCCAGGGTGACGCGCTCCTTGGCGCGCGCGTCGCGCATGCCCAGTCGGGACCGCAGCCACGCCTGCGTGGAGGGGAACCCCCACCGGCGCGTCTCACCCGCCGCGTCCACACGGGCGACGAACCCGGCCAACGCGGCCTCGTGGGTGTCGGACGCCGCCGCTAGCGTCTCGGCGAGCTCCATGCACGCCGCTGGGGATTCGGGGGCGGGGCGGGTGGCGAGTTCGGCGGCAATCACGGCGGCGGCGTCCACCAACTCCTGGGTGGACGCCACACCGAGATCCATATCCGTGACCGAACACATACGCAGAGTATATCGAACAAATGAGCGATCCCCGTCCGGTCGAGGGTTTCATTACTGTCGCCCCCTGGATAGGCGGACACCGACGAAGTCGGGATCTGATTTGCGAGGCTGAGAGCCCTGTGTCCTGCACGGCGCGGGACCGACGGCGATCTGCGTCCTGACTTGGGCACCGGCATGGCCGCCGACACCGTCTTCAGCTCCGCACCGTCGCTCTGAACCGATGCACCCCTTCAGCACCGTGGCCCTTTCACTGACGTCCAAGCCACCCGGACGCCCCTCTCCAAGGCCACCTAACCCCCTGACCAGGGACTTCTCGCTCGGGACGGTCAGAGACCAGATCAAATAGACATCTGCGTCTGTAGACACATGTTGGGGCGGCCGCCGCTGGCAGAGTGGGCCTTCGGTCGTGGGCGCCCGTCGCCGGGATGCGGACGGCCGTCAGGCACGCGTGTGGTTCCGGACGCTTTCTCGGGTGGTGAGACAGGGTTGGACGAGAGTGCGAACGATCGCGGACGGGGTTCCGGCGGTCCGAGGTACCAGGTCAGCATCGAGGGCGACGTGGACGGCCCGGTGGTGGTGGGCGACTACGCCCTGGTCGTCGACGCGAGGTACGGCTCGACCGTGCGGATGGTCACCGAGCAGGAGCGCCCCGCGCCGGTCCGGCGGGAGGTGATACGACTGCTGCCGCGGCGGCGGCCGGCGCCGCTCGGGCGATCCGCCGAAGTCGCGGCACTGCGCCGGGCTGTCGGGGACGGGGGGCTGGTCCAGGTCTACGGTCCGCCGGGGATCGGCACGAGCACCCTGGTCCGGCACGTGGCGGCGGAGACGGAGGGCGCCGGGGTGGTCTACCTCGATGCCCGGTACCGCGAGGCCGACGACCTCGCCCAAGAGATCTTCGAGGCGTGCTACGAGACCGGCGGCTACGTGCCGTCCGCCGCGGAACTGCGCCGCCTGATGGCGGGTGTCGCGGTGACCGTCTACCTCGACAACGCCGACCTCACGCGTGACCAGATCATGGCTCTGGCCGACAGCGCCCCGGACGCGACACTCGTCTTCACCGGCCACCAGAGGGTCCTGCTGGGGGACGACGGTTTCGCGCTGGAGGTCGGCGGACTCGATCTAACCACGGGCATGGAACTGCTCGCGCGAGAGCTGGGCACGCTGCCTCCCCGCGAGGAGGCGACGGCCGTCGCCCTGTGCGAGGTCGCGGGAGGCCGGCCGTTACCGCTGCTGCGCGCCGCCGCGCTTGCCCGCGCCGCGGAGGACGCCGATATCCGGCTGCCTCGCCCAGGACACGTGGCCGAGCTGATCCCCCTGGTCCTCGGCCGGTTGGGCGAGCCGGCGACCAACGCGCTGCACCTGCTGGCGACGTTCGGCACCGCCGTGGACGTCTCCGACGTCCGCGGGCTCACCGGCAGGGCGGACGCGGCCGAACTGTGCGACCGGTTGGTCCGCCTCGGACTCGCCACCGCCGAGGAGGACGGCTACCGGTGCCTCCCCGACGTCTTCCCGCTGATCGTTCAGCTGCGGCCCGCGCCCTTCCCCGCGGATCAGATCTGGCACTACTACGCCACGTGGCTGAACCGGCCCGACACCACACCCGACCAGGTGGCCGTCCGCAGCAGGGTCCTGGAACGCGCGGTGGAGCTGACGCTGTCGGCCGGCCGACCGGACGCCGCCGTACGGCTGGCCCGGGCGGCGGAGCCGTTGCTGGCGCGCTCGCGGCGGCTCGACGCGTGGGCGCGGATGCTGGGCCTCGGCTACAAGGCGGCGGAGGCGGCGGGAGACGAGGGCGCCAAAGCGTACTTCCTGCACGAGGAGGGAGTCCGCAGTCTGCTCCGCGGCCGCCGGGTCGTCGCGGCCATGCTGATCGGGGCGGCGTTCCAGTTATGGCGCGTCCTCGGCAACGAGCACGGGACGGCCGCCGCCCAGCACGTCGCCCCGTTCCTGCCATCGCCCTCCACCCCGCCTCCGGCCGCCCCCGGGGCGACGCCCGACTCCCTCGCAGCGCAGAACTCCCTGGCCGGGCACAACTCCCTGGGAGGGCACAGCTCCCTGGCAGGGCACGATCCCGTGGCAGCGCATCACTCCATGACGGCACACAGCTCCTTGGCAGGGCACGGCTCCAGCGCGATGCCAGGGGCCGCACCATCACCGGCCTCGCATATGGCGAGCCTGGCGCCCGGCCCGCCACCTCCCGCCCCCGTCCCAGCGCTGCCCGGCCTTCCCGCCGGCGCGGCGGCGACCCATGCGGGTGCCACCGGCGCCATGCCCCATACCGCGGCGGGGGCCGCGGCCCACGGGTCCGCGGCGGCCGGGACGGCGGTGTCGGGGGCCGCCGGAGGCCTGGCGTCCACGGTCATCGGTGCGGGCCTGGCCGCGAAGGTCGCCGCCCTCGTCGGCCTCGTGGTGGCACTGGTCATCGGCGCGGCGGTCGTGAACGTCGCCTCCCAGGTGATCACGCGGCAAGGCGGCCTGTCGGAGCCGACCGGGCTGGCGGGGAACTGGAGCACCGGACAGGGGCCGGTGACGGTCGTCGCCACCGGCTCCGACTCGTACCTCATCAAATCCCGGTGTGACGGAGATCTGAACATCACCGGCAGCGGCGGTTCCTACAGCGCTCAAGTGCCGGTGCACGTAGGGGACCCGTGCACCGGACCCGTGCAGGGGACGGGGACGCTCACGATTGCGGTCGCACCGGACGGCTCCACGGCGAACGTCACGGCGAGCTCCCAGGTCCCCAACTTCGAGTGCTTCGTATGCGGGGAATGGAAGCGGATCCCCTCGAACTAGTCGTCGTAAGCGACCCGATCAGTGCGGAGGTTTCCATGGCGAGGTCCGATGGCGGGCACTCCTTGAAGATCGGCGGAAGCGTGACCGGCCCGGTGGTCGTCGGCGACCACGCCACCGTCGACGTGCGGCATGCCGGAGGAGGCGGCATCGAGCGCGGAACGGCGGCGGAACCGGCGTCCCAGCCCCCGGCCCATCGCCCGCTCCTGGTCGTCGACATCGAACGTTCGGCAGGTCGCGGCGCCGCCGCGCAGGAGAGCATCAGGAAAGCCCTCCTGTCCCTGCTCCGCGGGTCGTTCGAGGAGAGCGGGATCGACTGGGAGCGGTGCCGGGTCGACGACCTGGGCGACGGTTTCAGGGTCGCGGCCCCCAGCGACACTCCGAAGAGCCGGATGGTGTACCCGCTGCTCCAGGACCTCGCGAACCGTCTCCGCGCCCACAACGCCCACTCCCGGCCGCTGACGCGGATCCGGCTCAGAGTGGCCCTCCATGCCGGAGATGTCGGCATAGATGAGATGGGTACGGCCACCGGCCGTCCGCTGGAGATCCTCGCCCGGCTGCTCGACGCCGCACCGCTGCGCACGGCCCTGGCGCAGGCACCGGAATCCGTCCCGGCGGCCGCTCTGCTGTCCCGCCACTTCTACGAGGAGACCGTACCGAACGGCTACCCCGGCATCGATCCCGCGGCCTTTCAGCGCGTCGACTTCACCACCAAGGAGTATTCAGCCGACGCGTGGCTCCATATCCCGCGGGCCTAGAAAAGGCGTCGTGGCACACCGGCTGCTTCTGGCCCGTCAGGGGAGTTTGCGGATTTCCTCTATTACGGACGGCATCGTCTCGTTGTTGTGGCGGATCCAGTCGAGGAGGAGGGCGATCTGGTCGTCGGTGTAGGTGTCCAGGCGGTCGCGGAAGGCGCGGCCTATCGGCTCGAAGTAGCGGGCGAACTGGGCGACGTTCTCCTCGACCAGTTCGACGATCACGCGGCGGCGGTCGTCGGGGTCGCGGGTGCGGCGGACGTAGCCGGCCCGCTCCAGGCGGTCGATGACGGCGGTGATCGCGCCGCCGGTCGTGATGCCCATGAGCTGCGCGAGCTGGCCGGGGGTCTGGGGGCCGTCCAGCGTCAGCGCGTTGACGCACTGCGCGTCGGTGACGTTCATGCCCGCCTTGCTCGCGGTGGCATGGTGCAGCAGCACCGTGAACATCGTGCTGCGCTGCATCGCCATCTGCAGCTCGCCCGCCATCCGGTCGCGTTCCGGGGTCGACACGCCTGAGACCTCTCTCCCTTTTTCTCTCATATAGAGACGCTCATTTCAAGAGCGACTCTCTGAGGGAGATTCTACCGACCCCGCCCCGAACAGGACCAGGCGGGACGGCGACGGCGTGTGGCGCAGCCGACACGCGTCAATGATCCCACCACACCCGGACGGCCCCTACGCTGGTCATTGTTAGGACCGCTAACAGAGGTCCGCTCCTGGCCCCGGATCCCACGAAGGTCCGGGGCCGACCTCTGTCCGGCGCCCGCCGCTACCTTGCCTCCTCCGCCACCTGCTTAGCCCAGCGGTAGTCCGCCTTGCCGGCCGGGGAGCGCTTCATCTCCGCGACGAACGCGTAGACGCGCGGCACCTTGTAGCCCGACAGCTCCCTGCGGCAGTGCTCGTCCAGCTCCGCATCGGACGGACGTTCCCCGGAGGGCTGGATCACCGCCGCGACGCGGTTCCCCCAGCGCTCGTCCGGGATGCCCGTCACGACCGCGTCGTACACGCCCGGGTGGCCCTTGAGGACGGCCTCGACCTCCTCCGGGAACACCTTCTCGCCGCCGGTGTTGATGGCCTGCGAGCCGCGGCCGTACACGGCGATCGAGCCGTCCTCCTCCACGGTCGCGATGTCGCCGGTGAGCAGCCAGCGCTTGCCGTCCACCACGGGGAACGTCCTGGCGGTCTTCTCCGGGTCGTTGTAGTAGCCCTGCGCGATGTAGCCGGTGCGGGCGACCTGGCCGATCACGCCGGAGCCCGGCTTGACGGGCTGGAACGCGTCGTCCAGGACGGTGACGTTCTCCACGTCCGGCGCGAACCGCAGGCCCTTCTCCGGGGTGGACCCGGCGACCGCCTCGGCCGTCGAGCCCGACTCGGTGGAGCCGAAGCGGTCCAGGATCATCGTGTTCGGCAGCAGCTTCTGGATGCGGTCCCGGACCGTCCCGGTGAAGATCGCGCCGGTCGAGACGTAGGCCAGCAGGGACGAGGTGTCGTAGTCACCGCGCGCCAGCTCCTCGGCCATCGGGATCGCCATCGCGTCCCCGGTGATCGTCACCGAGTTGACCTTCTCGCGCTCGATCGTCCGCCACACGTCGGCCGCGTCGAACTTGCGCGTGTAGACGAGCGTCGCGCCCATGAACCAGGCGATCCAGGTGGCCATCTGGGCGGCGCCGTGCATGAGCGGCGCGATCGGCATCATGGTCATCGGCCCGCCGTTGCGGGCGTTGTCGACCACGTCCTCCGGCCTGGTCGGGCGCGGGTACGTCGGGTTCCAGAACGCGAGCAGCATCTGCTCGGTCGTCCACATGACGCCCTTCGGCATCCCGGTCGTCCCGCCGGTGTAGATGATGTAGACGTCGTCCTTGGAACGCGCCGGGAAGCCGCGCGCTCCGGACGCGTTCTTCAAGGCCTCGTCGTAGGCGACCGCCCCCGGGATGGACGGCGTGCCGCCCACCGCGACGAGGTGCCGCAGCTCGGGCGCGTCCGGGACGGTCGCCGCGACGCGGTCCTCGAACTCCACGTCGTACAGCAGCGCGACGCTGTCGGAGTCCCGGTACACGTAGAGCAGCTCGCTCTCCACGTACCGGTAGTTGACGTTGATGGGCACGGCCCGGATCTTCAGCGCGGCCAGCAGCGCGGCGGCGTACTCGACGCCGTTGTAGAGCTGGACGGCGACGTGCTGGCCGGGGCGCACCCCCGCGTCCGCCAGATGGTGCGCGAGGCGGTTCGCGTGCTCGTCCAGCTCGGCGTAGGTGAGCCGCCGGTCGCCGCACACCAGGGCGAGACGGTCCCCGATCGCGTCCGCGACACCCTCGAACAGGTCAGCGTGGTTGAACTCCATCGGACGGACCTCCGGGAATCAGGGTTTGTCGCTGCCGACGATCCACATGGCGAAGAACTGGGCTCCGCCGCCGTAGGCGTGGCCGAGCGCGCGCCGCGCGCCGTCCACCTGGTGCTCTCCCGCCTGGCCGCGCACCTGCAGCGCCGCCTCGGCGAACCGGATCATCCCGGACGCCCCGATCGGGTTGGACGACAGCACGCCGCCGGACGGGTTCCACGGGATGTCGCCGTCCAGTGCCGTCGCGCCCGCCTCGGTGAGCTTCCAGCCCTCGCTCTCGCCGCAGAACCCGAGGTTCTCCAGCCACATCGGCTCGTACCAGGAGAACGGGACGTACACCTCGGCGCAGTCGAGTTCGCGGCGCGGGTCGGAGATACCGGCCTGCCGGTACACGTCCGCGGCCGCGTCCTTGCCGCCCTGCGGGCTCACGGTGTCGCGCCCCGCGAACTGCATCGGCTCCGAGCGCATCGACGTGCCGTGCACCCACGCGGGCGGGGCGGGCGCCTTCTTCGCCGCGTCCTCCGAGGCCAGCACCATCGCGCACGCGCCGTCGGACGACGGGCACGTCTCCAGGTAGCGGATCGGCTCCCACAGCATGGGCGTCGACTCGACCATCTCGCGGGAGATGCCGGGGATCTTCAGGTGCGCGTACGGGTTCTTCAGCGCGTTCTGCCGGTCCTTGACCGCGACGAGCGTCCCGATGTGGTCGGGGGCCCCCGACCGGCGCATGTAGGCGCGGATGTGCGGCGCGAAGTAGCCGCCCGCGCCCACGACCAGCGACGTCGTGAACGGCGAGTTCACGGTCAGCGCCCACGTCGCGTTCGACTCCGACTGCTTCTCCCACGCGATCGTGAGGACGCGGTCGTGCACGCCGCCCTGGATCAGGCCCGCCGCGACGATCGCCGTGGAGCCGCCGACCGACCCCGCGGTGTGCACCCGCATGATCGGCTTGCCGGTCGCGCCGAGCGCCTCGGCGAGGAACGTCTCCGGCATCATCACGCCCTCGAACAGGTCGGGGGCCTTGCCGACGACGACCGCGTCGATGTCCTTCCAGGTGAGCTGCGCGTCCTCCAGCGCCCGCCGGGCCGCCTCGCGCAGCAGCCCGGCCATCGACACGTCCAGCCGCTTGGTCTTGTACGCCGTCTGCCCGACGCCGATGATCGCGCAACGGTTAGCCATGGTTCTCTCCCGACAGGACGCAGACGAGGTTCTGCTGGAGGCAGGGGCCGGACGAGGCGTGCCCGAGCGCGCGGGACGCCGACCCGTCGTGGATGCGGGACGCGGCCTCGCCGATCCGGATGAGGCCGGCGGCCATCATCGGGTTCGCCGACAGCGGCCCGCCGGACGGGTTGACCACCGCGTCCTCGCCCAGGCCGAGCGCCTCCCGCAGCATCAGCTCCTCGTGCGTGTACTGCGCGTGCAGCTCGGCGACCTCGATCCCGGTCGCGCCCGCCTTCTCACCCGCGATGCGCGCCGACTCCGAGCGGCTCAGGTCGCGGACGCCCGGCGCGTGCGCCTCGGTGCGGTGGTCGATCCCGGTGATCCACGCCGGGCGCTCGCACAGCTCGCGGGCCCGGTCGCCGGCGGCGAGGACGATCGCGGCGGCGCCGTCGGTGATGGGCGCGACGTCGTAGGGGTGCAGCGGGGCGACGTCGTAGTCGGATTGGACGCCGTCGCCCTCCGGCTCAGGCAGGTGCAGCGCGAACGGGTTGCCGCGTCCGGCCTCGCGGGACCGTGCCGCGACGGCGCGCAGGTCGTCCTCCTTCGTACCCGACCGCTCCATGTAGGCGCGGGCCTGGAGCGCGGCCAGGGACACCGCGTCGATGCCGAGCGGCGCCAGGTGGTACGGGTCGAGCTGCTGGGTGAGGACGGCCCGGAGGCTGCCCTGCGACGACTTCCCGAACCCGTACACGAGCGCGGTGTCGATGTCGCCGTGCTGGAGCTTCACCCACGCCTCGTACAGCGCCCAGGCGGCGTCCATCTCGACGTGGCTCTCGGAGATCGGCGGCCACGCGCCGAGGGCGTCCAGCGCCGACACGAACGCGAACGGCGCGCCGGCGAGGTAGTCGCAGGACCCGGAGCAGGTGAAGCCGAACTGCTTCTGGCCCGTCCGCTCCTTGATCTCGGTGATGACGGGGGCGAGGATCTCGATCTCGGCCGTCCCCCGGTCCTCACCGCTGTGCTCGGTCTGCGCGAACGCGACCACGGCTACGGGACGAGGCATCACATGAAGTCCTTGATCTCTTCGAAGGGGACGTCGGGCTCGTCGATGGGCTCGAACCACTTGATGTTGCTCATCGACCGCTCCCACTCCTCCCGGGGCCGCCACGCCGCCTTCACCCGCATGCCCATCCGCACCTGGTCGGCCGGGATGCCCGCCACGAGCGTCAGCATCGTCAGGCCCGCGCCGTCCAGCAGGACGTAGGCGGACACGAACGGCACCTCGGGCGCGCGCGGGTCGGGGATGTTGTTGACCGCGAAGGTGGTGACGGTGCCGGTGTCGGGCAGCTCCACCTCCTCGGCGGTGGGGACGCCGTCGCGCGGGCACAGCCCCTTCATCGGGACGATGACCTGCTCGCACACCGGGCAGCGGTGGCCGAGGATCCGGCCTTCGGACATGCCCTCCAGGAAGCGCCGCAGAGCCTGACCGCCCTTCAGGCGGTACTCCAGCCGCGTCGGCGCGTTGATCATCGTGACCTCGGGCTGGAAGCACTCGATGTCGCCGATCCCGCCCGTGCGCTCGGCCCGCCACCGGGGGCGGACCCGCATGCCCGTCTTGAGGAACTTCGGCGGCTTCGCGCCCTGCTCGAAGACGCCGAGGTCGAGGGCGTGCAGGAGCGCGGTGTCGGCGCCGTCCGGCCGGATCAGCGCCCAGGCGAACGGGCGGTCCAGCGGGTGCTCCTTCGCCGGGTGCGCCACCCACGACCAGGTCGTGACCGTCCCGACCGGGCCGACCTCGACGAACTCGTCCGTCACGTCCTCGCCGGTCTCCGGGTCGTACTCCGACGGCGGGACGAGGACCCTGCCGTCCGCCGTCCGCACGCCGACCAGCCGGCCGTCGCGCAGCTCGCTGAAGAAGCGGCCGATCACCGGGCCGACCGAGCGCGTGTAGCCGCCCGGGAACTCCAGGACGTGGTTCGGCTCGGCCTGCGCGGTGGCTGCCTGCGCGGTGCTGCCTGCGGGCGCCGTGTCAGATGGCGCGGTGTCAGATGGCGCGATGTCAGATGACACTGTCGCGGTCCTTCCAGTACGGGTCCCTGAGCTTGCGCTTGAGGAGCTTGCCGTTGGGTTCGCGCGGCATCGTCTCGATGAAGTCGATGGTCCTCGGCCACTTCATCTTGGCCAGCCGCCCCTCCAGCGACGCGAGGATCTCCTCCGCGAGCGCCGGACCGGGCTCGACGCCCTCGGCGGGCTCCACGACGGCCTTGATCTGCTCGCCCCACTCCTCGTCCGGGATGCCGAACACGGCCACGTCCCCGACCTTGGGATGCAGGATGATCTCGTTCTCGATCTCGGCCGGGTAGATGTTCGCGCCGCCCGAGATGATCATGTCGGCCTTGCGGTCGGACAGGAACAGGAACCCGTCCTCGGTCAGGTACCCGATGTCGCCGACGGTGAAGTAGTCCTTGAGACGGTTCTTCTCCGTCTTCTCCTTGTCGCCCTTGTACTCGAACTCGACGCCGGCCATCTTCATGTAGATCGTGCCGTGCGTCCCGGTCGGGACGGGCTCGCCGTCGTCGTCGACGATCAGCAGCTCGCTGATCGGCCACGCGTTTCCGACCGTGCCGGGGTGGGCGCGCCAGTCGGCCGGGCTGGCGATCGTCCCGCCGCCCTCCGTCGCCGCGTAGTACTCCCAGATGCAGTCGCCCCACCAGTCGAGCATCTGCTGCTTGAGGGGCACCGGGCACGGCGCGGCCGCGTGGATCGCCCACTTCATGCTCGACACGTCGTACCGGGACCGGACGTCCTCCGGCAGCGACAGGAGCCGCTTGAAGTGCGTCGGCACCATGTGGGTGTTGCTGACGCGGTGCTCCTGGATCAGCCGCAGGGTTTCCTCGGCGTCCCACTTGTCCATGTAGACGAGCGTGTGGCCCATCTGGAGTGCCGTGCCCCCGAACTGGGTCACCGCCGTGTGGTAGTTCGGCGAGGTGACCAGGTGCGCCTGGTGCTCTCCACCGGCGGGGAGGCCCGGCGGGATGCCGAACATGCCGAGCAGGAACGTCATCAGCTCGGCGCTGTCGTCGGGGTCGATCCCGGCCAGCGCCCGCTTGACGCCCTTCGGCCGTCCGGTCGTCCCGGACGTGTAGTGCATCGTGGCGCCGTTGCTGCGGTCGTCCGGCAGCGTGTCGGGCTGCCCGTCGACCAGCTCCGCGACCGGCCGGAAGCCCTCGACCTCGCCGAACGCGAACCGCCGGTGGGCCTCGATCTCCTCGCCCGCCCGCGCGCCCTCGGCGGCGTACCGCTCGTGGACGAAGAACGCCTTGGCCTCGCTGTCGGCGACGATGTAGCCGATCTCCGGGCCGGTCAGATGCCAGTTGATCGGGGTGTAGTACCAGCCCGCCTGGAGCGCCGCCAAGTAGAGGACCACCCCGTCCGCGCCGTTCGGGACGAGCCCGCAGATGCCGTCGCCCTTCTCAAGGCCCAGCGCACGCAGGCCGTGGACGAGCCGGTTCGCGCGGGACAGCAGGTCGCCCGCCTTGTGTCGCGTCCCGTCCGGATCGACGGCGGCGACCCACTCGGGATCGGCCTGCGCCAGCCGCCAAAAGCCCAATGACCCCATCGGATCTCCCTACGTGAGCACACAGAGCACTGAAAGCACAGAGCACAGAAACCACAGCGCGCCGCCACCCGCTGAGGGCGCCCGGCAGCCAAAGTAGATCACGTTCTCGTTTTGCAGTTCAACCCCTACCGGTAGGGCAACGGCTTAACTAGAATCTGTTCTCGTTTGACATCTGAGCTGGAGGAACCATGACGGAACGGCTGCCGATCAGCACCGAGCACTGCATCGTCGAGCGGGACGGCCACGTCGTCATCGTGACGATGAACCGCCCGGAGGCGCGCAACGCGCTCAGCTCGTCCATGCTGGTCGGCCTCGCCGACGCCTGGGCCTACATCTCCGACACCCCCGAGGTCCGCGTCGGCATCCTCACCGGGGCCGAGGGCACGTTCTGCGCCGGCGCCGACCTGAAGGCGATGGGCCAGCAGCCGTCCGACCCCCGCGTCCAGGAGCGGATGGCGCAGATCCCCAACTTCCACTGGAAGGGACTGCTGCGCGAGGGCCAGCCGACCAAGCCGCTGATCTGCGCCATCGAGGGCTACGCCGTCGCCGGCGGCACCGAGCTGCTCGTCGGCACCGACCTGCGCGTGGTCGCCGAGGGCGCCACCCTCGGCCTTTACGAGGCGAAGCGCGGCCTGTTCCCCATGGGCGGCTCCGCGATCCGACTGCCCCGCCAGATCGGCTACGCCAACGCCATGGACATCCTGCTGACCGCCCGCTCGGTCACCCCGCAGGAGGCCCTCGCGATGGGCCTGATCAACAAGATCGTCCCGGACGGGCAGGCGCTCGCGGCCGCCCGCGAGCTCGCCGACCAGATCGCCGAGTGCGGCCCCCTCGCCGTCCAGGGCATCCTGCGCACCTACCGCGAGACCCAGCACCTCTCCGAGGAGGACGCCCTCAAGATCTCCGACGAGATCGGCTGGCCGGTCATCGGCTCCGAGGACGCCAAGGAGGGCTCCCGCGCCTTCAAGGAGAAGCGCCCGCCCGTCTACCACGGCAAGTGACCCCCCTCCCGGCACACGACCGGCGAACGCGGCGCGCGACCAGGCAGCCCGCACGCGACCGGGCAGCCCGCACGCGACCGGGCAGCCCGCACGCGACCGGGGAGCCCGGCCCCTGGAGCCGGAGAGCGGATAACGGGCTGTCCGTAAACGGGGGTCGGGTTTGCGGGATTCCTTGCGTGGCACCGCCTGGGGCGAAGGCGAGCACGGAAGGACGAGGCCATGGCCTTGCATCTAGGACGCAAGCGGCACGAGACCCCGGAGGAGACGGCCGAGCGGCCGCCCCGGCGGGCGCTCTGGCGGCGGACGGACGGCACGGCCGTCGAGCGCAAGCCGCCGCGGTGGCGGCGCAGCAGGCCGAACCCGGTCAGCGCGATGATCATGGCGGCGGGCTGGGCGGCGGTCGCGATCCTCGCCCTCGGCATGCTGCTGACCTGGGGCGACGCGAATCCGGGGAACACCCTGGTGGACGCGACCCTCGACGCGGGACGCTGGCTCGCCACGCCGTTCCACGACGTGTTCACGCGGCCCGACCCCGACGAGCAGCTCTACATCAACTGGGCCCTCGCAGGCGCCGTCTACTACGTCCTGGCGCGCGCCCTGTCCTGGATGACCCGCTTCTGATCCGCAGCTGAGAAAGCGCGCGGCCCCGGCCGGCGTCGGGAGGAACGACGCCGGCCGGGGCCCGCGGGCGGTCAGCCCTCGGTGATGGTGTTGAGGCGCTCGATCGCCTCCACGTACTCCTCGATCAGGTCGTAGACGACCTGGGCGGCCGGCTTCACCTGGTTCATCGAGCCGACGATCTGGCCGACCGGGAAGGTGACCAGTTCGCCGTCGCCGGACCGCTGGATGCGGGGCAGGGCGTCCGCGATCAGCATGAACTGCATGGGCATCGGCAGGTAGCCCGGCGAGTTCTCGCTCTCCCACGCCTCGGTCCACGCGGTCTTGAGGAAGCGCGCGGGCTTGCCCGTCCAGGCCCGGGAGCGGACGGTGTCGCGGGACGTGGCGTTCAGCAGCTTCGGCAGGGCGCGCTCCGGGGTGTCGGCCTCGTCCACCGTCAGCCAGATCGAGCCCGTCCAGACGCCGTCCGCGCCGAGCGCCATGCCGGCGGCCATCTGCCGGCCCCGGCCGATGCCGCCCGCCGCGAGCACGATCGTGTCCTCGCCGACGGCGTCCACGACCTCGGGGATGAGGACCATCGTGGCGACGTCGCCGGTGTGCCCGCCCGCCTCGGTGCCCTGCGCGACGATGATGTCCACGCCGACGTCGACCTGCTTGCGGGCGTGCCGGGCGTTGGAGGCCAGGCCGGCGACCTTCACCCCGTGCTCGTGCGCCTGCTCGACGACGTCCGCCGGGGGCGGGCCGAGCGCGTTGGCCAGCAGCGCGATCGGGTGCTTGAGCGCCACCTCGACCTGCGGCCGCGCGGTCACGTCCGTCCAACCGAGCAGCGCCTTGCCGGCCTGCTCGCTGGGCGGGTCGACGCCGTGCTCGGCCAGCAGGTTCTCCAGGAAGTCCTTGTGCTGCGCCGGGATCATGCCCTGGAGCTTGCCGAGCAGCTCCTCGGCGTCGCCCACGTCGGCGCCCTCGTACTTGGCGGGCATCACGACGTCCACGCCGTACGGCTTGCCGCCGACGTGCTCGTCGATCCACTTCAGCTCAAGTTCGAGCTCCTCGGGGGTGAAATGCAGGGCGCCGAGGACGCCCATGCCGCCGGCGCGGCTCACCGCCGCGACCACGTCGCGGCAATGACTGAACGCGAAGATCGGGTACTCGATGCCGAATAGTTCGGTGACTCGTGTCCGCACAGCCACGACCCTAGGCGCGCACCCGCAAAACTGCAACAGGTTCTAGTTAGGAATCTCATCCCGGACGCCCACCCGCCCCGCTTCTAGAACACGTATCAGCCCGCCTCCCCGAGCAACGGACCGCACCCCGTCCCCACCACGTCCCCACCACGCCCCCACCCCACCGGCACGGGCCCCAGCACGCGGAACGGGAGCCTGCACACAAGGGCGATACACGAGTCGGTGCGCGGCACCGCACGACTGTCGCCACCCGGGCCGACGCCAACCCGCCCAGCAGCGCGAGTCGGCAAGGCGCAGCGAAGGCACCGCACGCCGATGAAAAACACCGCGGGGCGCACACGGCAGCAGCCAGCCAACCCGCGGCAGTGAGAGTCAACGCGAGGCGATGAATCGGCAGCGCGGGCCGACCGGCGGCGCAGGCTGCTGAATGCGGTGCGGGCCAACCAGACAACACGCGGACGGCGAAGGACTGCGGAGGACTGCCGAGGGCGACACAGCTGCGTAGGGCGGCGGCCAGGAGCACGCGGACGGCGGAGGGAGAGCGTCGGGGGACGACCCGGAGCACCCGCCGGTACTAGGCAAAACGGGCGGCGGGCGGCAGCACAGGACGGCGGGCGGCAGCACAGGACGGCGGGCGGCAGCACAGGACGGCGGGCGGCAGCACGGGACGGCGGGCGGCAGCACAGGACGGCGGGCGGCAGCACGGGACGGCGGGCGGCAGCACAGGACGGCGGGCGGCAGCACAGGACGGCGGGCGGCAGCACAGGACGGCGGGCGGCAGCACAGGACGGCGGGCGGCAGCACAGGACGGCGGGCGGCAGCG
>NZ_JBEZFD010000010.1:0-177741 GCF_040649235.1 Spirillospora sp. NPDC049024 | reverse complement strand
AGCACGGGGCGACGGGCGGGCTGTGTGGTGAGGTGACGCGCGGGAGGGGTGTCGTGGCGACTCAGCGGCGTTTGGCGGGGCCGGCGGCCTTGCGTTGCCGGCGCTGGCCGCTCGGGGCCCTGCGGCGGCCGGGGGCATAGGCCCCGTCGGGGCCCGGACGGCGACGCAAGCCGACGGGAGGGCAGCGCGGGCCGTGGCCAGCCTTGCGGCGGGAGGGGGTCAGCGGCGTTTGGCGGGGCCGGCGGCCTTGCGTTGCTGGCGTTGGCTGGTGGGGGGTGTGCGGCGGGGCTGGGGGGTGGGGTCGGCCTGGGCCGCGGGGGCGGCGGGCGGGGACGGGGGCTTGGGCGGGCCTGGCGGGGTCATGTCGCCGAACTTGCCGTCGGGGCGGCGCGGGGCCGCCAGGGGCGGGGGCTCGCGGCGGGCCATGCCGAGGTAGCCGCCGACGAACAGCAGGACCAGGCCGAGGAGGACGCCGGCGGCCGGGATGTAGCTGCGCACCATGTCGATCTTCAGGGCCTCGCCGTTCGCCATGTCGACCAGGGCCTTCTGGTCCTTGTCGACGGTGATGAGGTCGGCCTGGGCGACGATCATGGAGCCCTTGCCGTCCGGCGTGCGGACGCTGCTGCGGATGTTCTGGCGGTGCTTGACCGGGATGCCCGTGCGCGGGTCGACCCAGACGGTGTTGTAGGCCTCGGCGTACCGGTCGACCTTCTGGTCGCCCGCGTCGTCGGGCAGGCCCAGCATCTTCGGCGGCAGCTTGGCGTCCAGCGCGGCCGTCTTGGTCAGCGGGATCGTCTGGGTGAACCGGTACGTCGTCAGGCCGTGGACCTTCTCGACGGCGTTGAACTGCATCGGCGCCGTCTGCTTGGTCGTCATGTCGAAGAACGGGTAGTCCCGCTTGTGCACGTTCGCGACCGGGAACAGCAGCCCGTACCCCGACATCCGGACGCCGTTGTCGCCGTCGACGTTGGTGCCGCAGCAATTGGTCAGCACGCCCGTCCGGCGGTCGAAGGCGATCCGGAAGCCCTGCATCTGGACGGGCTTGTCAGGCTTGTCCTGGTTGTAGATGTTGGTCGTGGAGTCCCAGACGGCGATCTTGTCGTTGCCCTCGTTGGCCCGGACGTCGCCGCGCACGGTGTTCCTGGCCAGCAGGGTCACGCCGGACTTGAACTTCCGCTCGGCCTCGTCGAAGTACGTGGAGTCCTTCGACTCCAGGCTCGTCACCTGGTAGCGGTTCAGCGGTGCGACGACCACCTGGTCGGCCACATAGAAACGGACGAGCGGCGCGAGCGTGAGGAAGAACGCGCCAAGGCCGATCAGGACCAGGCCGACCGGTCGCCGCATGAACACCTCCGGGGCTGCCGTCGTTCTCACGGCGGGCGGGGGCCCCAGCCGTGCCGTGGGCCCCGCACCTCCAGCATGTCCGGGTCACCCTACCGGACGTGTGTACTGGTCGGTAAGCTCCCCGTTACCTTGGCGGCCTCTCAAGGCCCCCGGTCCCGCATGGCACCGCACCACACCGCAAGAGCGACGCGGCTCGGCACGGACGGCATAGCAAGAACGGGACGAACGGCTCGGCACGGCTCGGGTGACATGGCACGGTACGACACAACGGCTCGGCGCTGCTCGGGTGACACGGCACCGCAAGAACGACACGGCACGGAGGGTGGGGTGGGGATGGCGGCGGCGCCCTCCAGGCGGGGTGAGCGCCGGGACGGGGGTGCTGTGGCGCCGCCCATCTCGGGGCATCAGGACACCCTGGACGGGGTCCGGGCCGTGGCGGCACTCGCCGTTCTCGTCTTCCACGTCGCGAGCGCGGCCGGGGCCGTGACCGACCCGAACGGCATGGGGTGGCTGTTCAACGGCGGCCAGGTCGGCGTGCCGATCTTCTTCACGCTCTCGGGGCTGCTGCTCTACCGCCCGTGGGCGGCCGCCGTGCTGGACGGGCGGCCCGTCCCGCGGACGGCCGAGTACCTCCGCCGGCGCGTGTTCCGCATCATGCCCGCGTACTGGGCCGTGGTCGCGGTCTTCATGGCCACGGCCGGACGGGACCATGCCGCCGACCCGGTGACCTGGATCTCGCTGCTCACGCTGACCCAGACCTACCTGCCCGACCCGTGGTGGCCCGGCGACCTCGGCCCCGCGCATCTCGGCCAGATGTGGAGCCTCGTCGTCGAGGTCGGCTGGTACGTCACGCTCCCGGCCACCGCGGCGGTCCTCTCCTGGTACGCGCGCCGGACGCGCGCCCGGGACGTCGGCGTCCGCGCCCGGCGGCTCCTCGTCGCCATCGGCGTCTACGCGGCGCTGTCGCTGCCCTGGACCGTCTCCATGTTCGTCCCGGAATGGCACTCCAGGATGGGGGTCTGGCTTCCGCGGTACTTCGTCTGGTTCGCGATCGGGATGGCGCTCGCGGTGGTGACGGTGTGGGCGCGGCTGGACGAGCGCCGTCCCGTGGCCGCGGTGTGCCGCGCCGTGTCGGACTCGTGGGCGGCGTGCTGGGCCGCGGCGGTGATGCTGTACGTGGTCGCGGCGACGCCCGCGGCCGGGCCGATCGGCCTCAAGCCGGACGTCTTCTGGACGTCCCTGCTGCACCTGATCGTGTTCGGGCTGTGCGCGGCGGCGTTCGTGGCGCCGGTGGTGCTCGCCCCGCCGGGGCACCCGGCGCTCGGCCCGATGCTCGGGAACCCGGTGATGCGGTTCCTCGGGCGGATCTCCTACGGCGTCTTCCTGTGGCAACTCCCGATCATCGTCGGTTGGTACGACGCGACCGGCCGGGGTTTCCGGGGGAGCGTTCTGACGGATCTGCCGCTGCTGGCCGCGGCGACCATCGCAGCGGGGGCACTGAGCTACTACCTGGTGGAGTGGCCGGTCCAGCGGCTGACCCGCCGCCGGGCCCCGTCCCGTCCGGCGGACCCTGCGGCGCCGTCCAGCTGAGCGAGATCCGACCGCCGGACTCGCCGCCGCCGGGCGGCTTGGGCCGCCACAGCTCGATCGCCAGCCTGCCCACGATCACGAGCCCGAGGAGCTGGGGCGCGATGTCGCCGACCGGTCCGGACGGGGACGCCGGGTTGTCGAGCAGGTCGAGCCGGACGCCCGCGGCGAGGCAGCCCGCCCCGGCGAGCATGGCGAGCGCGACCGGCCACGGCGAGGCGAGGGCGCGCGGCACGGCGGAGCGGCGGGTGCGGGCCCAGCCGCAGACGGCCGCGACGGCGGCCGTGACGGCGAGGCCGGGAACCCCCGCGATCCAGCCGCCGAGCGCGGCGGCCAGACCGAGAGCCGCCCACGCGGGCCAGCCCGTCCCGGCGACGAGGGCGCGGGGGGACGGGCGTCGCCGGCGGCCGCGCCCGCCCGGCCAGAACGCGGCGACCAGCAGGACGAGGAGCAGGGCGAGGCCGGATACGACGGCGATGCGCTGCGCCCGGTCGGGCGTGTAGGCGAGCTCGACGACGCCGCTGGTGCCCTGCGGGACGATCCAGCCCTGCTTCCATCCGTCGAGGCGGACGGCGCGCAGCTCGGTGCCGTTGACCGTCGCGCGCCACCCTGCGTTGAAGTTCTCGTTGACGGTGAGGAACGAGGAGGCGGCGGCGTCGACCTCCAGTCTGCGCGCGCTGGGCCCCCAGTCGAGGATCTTGACCTCCTGCGGCGCCCGGACCGCCGCCCCGCCCGGCTTCGCGCCGACCGTCACCGTGTCGAGGCGGTAGGGGTCGAACGGCGCGGAGGCCAGCCGGTTCTGGCCCGCCCGCAGCGCGGCCGGGGTGCACGCGCTGAACCGCAGCGGCCGGCCCGCGAGCAGGTCGCCGAGCGTGCCGGTCGCCCTGGTCTGGACGGTCTGGACGGTCTGGACGGTCTGGACGGTCTGGACGGTCTGGACGGCGCCGCCGGCGATCCGCAGCTTCGGGCCGTACCCGCACGGCAGCCGCAGCGGGAAGGCGCGGACGTCCGGCAGCGGGCTGACTCCGGGGATGGCGAGGTCGACCACCTGGATGGGCTGGGCCTGCGTCTCCCTGAAGAAGGTGAACGTCAGCCGGTCGGTCGCCATCGGGGCGAACGTCAGCCTGCCCTGGGCGTCCGACAGCCCTTCGCGGACCTGGCCGTTCTCGCCCTCGACCCGGATGCGCAGCGGTCCCGACGCGGTGGGCGGGCGGGTGACCGTGACGGCGGACAGCTGCTTGCGCCCCTTCCACCGGACGGTGTACGTGGGCGCCTCGTCCTTCTCCCCGGCGATCCAGGACGTCTGCGGGTCGCCGTCGAAGGCCGACCGGGGCTGGTCGGCGGGGTGGTCGGACAGCGTGGACCCGGCGGCGACGACCGGGCGGCCGCGGGCGGCGGTGTACCGCTCGATGAGCCGCCGGTCGGTGAGCACGGCGGTGCCGGTGACGGCGGCCCTGCCCGCGACCGCGGCGGTGAACGTCCGGTCGAACCCGTCCCCCTCCTCGTCGCCGGAGCCCAGGGACGGCGAGCACACCCAGCGGCGGTTGCCCTTCACGCACTCCCCCGCCGCTCCCGGCGCCCGGCTCATCACGTATGTCGCGGGCCCCCGGGAACCGGCGGGTGCGGGCATCGTGTACGTGCGGGCGGGCCGCACCCCGCCGATCGACAGCTCCGTGACGGCCGCGTGCGCGAAGCCGGGAACGGCCGGCTCGGAGGCCAGCGCGAGGATCCGCAGCCGAAGCCAGCGGGTCGGGCCGGCGGGCGCGCGGAGCAGCTGCCCGGTCGCGATCTTCTGGACGTCCTGCCGCACCGAACCGTTCTCGGTCTCGACGGCGACGCGCGCGACGGCGGGGCCGAGGGACGCGTCCTGGAGGAACGTGGCGGTGAGGCTCGGGACCTCGCGGGGCTTGTCGAAGTCGACGCGGAGCCACTGCCCGACCGGTCCGTTCCAGCCGCCCGTCCGCCAGGCGGTGAACTGGTCGCCGTCGAGCGCGGCGAACGGGGTCGCCTCGGGTTTGCGCGCCTGCGGGACCGCGTCGTCGCCCGCGGCCGACGTGGACGCGGTGACGTCGCGGACGCCGCCGCCGTAGGTCGCGTGGGTCGTGTAGCGCTTCCAGCCCTCGTCCAGGACGTCGGCGGCCTCGCCCTTGCGGGCGGCGGGGAGCGTCGGGGACGTCTGGTGCAGCTCCCCGAAGTTGCGGCGCAGCAGGCGGGGCGAGTCGGTCACGACCGGGGCGCCGCCGAGGTCGGCCGCGTCGTCGTCGAGCAGGACGGGCCCGTCGGGGAGCACGCCGCCGTCGGCCATGGCGAGCAGCGACTCCGGCCCTCCGTACACGCGGACGGGGCTCGCGGCGTCGGCGAGGTTCGCGACGCCGGCGGCGCCGCCGACCTCGTAGACCTCCAGCGCCGGGTACTTCTGGTCCACGGCGCTCACCGCGTCGTCGGCGGCTCCCCCGACGGGCGCGCCGAACGCGGCGACCCTGCGCATCCCCGGCGAGTCGGCGAGCGCCTGGTGGAGGCGGGCGGGCCAGGCGCCGCGCAGCGTCTCGCGCCGCAGGTCGTTGCGCACCAGGACGTACCGGACGCCCATCCGGCCGAGGAAGGCGCTCAGGCCGGGCGACCCCTGCCCGGACCTGACCTGCTGGTCGATCGCGTCCAGCGCGCGCGTGTATCCGGGCGACCCGGCCGGGACGAGTTGCCGGACGCCCCACCGCGCCGACAGCAGCGGCTGGACGATGTCGTCCATCGGGCGGCCCCACAGGTACTCGCCGAACGGCGCGCCCGGGACGGCCAGCACGCCCTGCCGCCCGGCCCGCGCGTTGATCCAGGTCGCCGCGTCCCGCCAGTAGCGGGGCACCTCGTTGAACTCGCCCGACCCGGTCAGGCCGTTCGAGGCGGCCGTGAGGCCGATGCCGCCGAGCGCGACGGCGGCGGCCACCGGCAGGCTGAGCAGCGAGGCGGGCCGGAAACCGAACGCGGGCGCGGCCTCGGCGCCCGGGCTGCGCGTGCCGTCGGCCGGGTGCGCGCGGCGGGCCGCCGCGACGATCAGATGGGCGAGGCCGAGCGCGAGCGGCAGCCGGACGACCGCGTCGAACTTGTGGAGGTTGCGCACCGGGGCGAGCGGGCCGTCCAGCAGGTCGCGGAGCTGCCCGGCGAACGGGCTCGGCACGTCGCTGATGTGGCCCGTCGACAGGATCGCCAGCCCGGCGAGCAGCGTGAGCAGCAGGAACGTGCGCTCGGGCAGCAGCCGGCTCAGCAGCCCGGCGAGGCCGAGCGCGGCGGCGAGGCCCGTGCAGACGATCGCCGCCGGGCCGAGCGACAGGCCGTGCCCGACCGGCGCCCAGACCTGCCCGTCCACGACCAGGTAGTTGACCCAGCGCTCCGCGCCGCGCAGCACGTTGACCAGGCCGGTCGGCCCCGCCGTCGTCTCGGCCTTCTCGGTGTAGGTCAGCCAGGAGAACCCGTACGTCCCGGTGAGCAGGAGCGGGACGAGCCACCAGGCCGTGGCCGCGCCCGCGCCCAGCGACCACCACGCGAGCATCCGCGCCCGGAACGACCCGCGCGGCCGCGTCACCACGTAGACGACCGGGACGACCAGCACGGCGACGGTCGCGGTCGCGTTGATGCCGCCGCAGCAGGCGATCGCGAGCCCCGACGCGGCCGCGGCCCTGAGCCGCCCGGTCTCCCCGGTCGCCGCGCCGACCAGCGGCAGGACGATCCAGGGCAGCATCGCGACCGGCAGGTACTCCGAGGAGATCTGCCCGAGCGTGGCCAGCCCGTTGGGGGCCAGCGCGTAGGCCATCGCCGCGAACAGGCGGGCGCCCTGCCCGGGCCCGCCCGCGGTCGAGGGACCGCCGACGCCGCCGGCGCCGCCGATGCCGAGCCGCCCCGCGAGCCGCCAGGTGCCGAGGAACGCCAGGCACATCAGCAGCGCCAGCCAGAACCGCTGGGTGATCCAGGCGGGCATCCCGGCCACGTCGCCGAGCGCGAAGAACGGCCCCATCGGGAAGAGGTAGCCGACGGCCTGGTTCTGCAGCTGGCCGAACTGCTCCGGGTCCCACAGGTGCAGGGCGCGGCCGAGGAACCCGAGCGGGTTCACCGCCATGTCGATCTTGGTGTCGGCGAGGATCGCGCCGGGCCGGGTGCCGAACGCGAGCGCGGTCAGCGCGAGGCAGCACGCGAGGACGCGCAGCCGCTCCCGCACGCGGCCCGCGATGTCCGGGCCGTCCGGCGCGGGTCGGCGGGACGCGCCGGCGCGGGGCGGATTCGCCTCTCCCACGGCCATGCTCGCCCTCTGCCCCTCTCCTGTGGTCCCCGGGGCCCTGCTCCCCGGGTGCTGCCCCGGACGTCAGCCAGGGTGCTCGTCACCGTACCTTCGGTCGCCCCGCGCGCCGCCCGGATCGCCCCGGACCGCGGAGTCGATGAGGCCCCGCATCCGGGCTGCGGTGTGCGCCCAGTCGAACTCTGCCGCCCACCTCTGACATTCCGTGGCGACCCGATCGCGCTCCGTGCGGTCGGCCAGGTCCTTGAGGGCGCGCCGGACGACGTCGGCCTGGTCGTCGCCCGCTCGGACGAGCCATCCGGTGGCCCCGTCGCGGACGGCGTCGCGCAGGCCGTCCACGTCGTGCGCGACGGTCGGGACGCCGAGCGCCGCGGCCTCGATGATGCTGAGTCCCCAGCCCTCGCCCTGGGACGTGCTGAGGTGCAGGTCGGCGCGGGCGACCAGGGCCGCCTTCACGTTCTCGGGGACGTAGCCGTGGGCGACGACGATCTTCTCCAGGCCGCGGTCTTTGATCCCGGCCGCGAGCGCGCCCGCTTCAGGGCCGTCCCCGACGATGTGGAGCCTCAGCCCTGGATGGGTCTCTGCGAGGTCCGCGGCGAGGTCGAGGAGCAAGGAGAGGCGCTTGTGCGGGACGAGCCGGGTCACGCAGACGAGGTCAGGATCCCCGGCGGCCTCTGCGACTACGCCATCGGGTTCGGCGACCACCGTTCCGTTATGGACGACGTGGGTCGGCCCCGTCCAGCCCAGTCGCTCCCTGACGGCGCGCTGCGTGGACGGCGAGACGACCACGAACGCATGCCGCCGGTACGTCCAGCAGCTCACCGGGCCCTCCAGGATCTGGCCGATCCATGCGAGCCATCGGGGGAAGTACAAACCGAACTGGGCGTCGTGCACATGGTGGATGACGCAGAACACCGGTACGCGCCGTGGCAGAACCCACGGCGTGAAGAACGGGATGCCGTTCTGGCAGTCGATGACCGCGTCGAAGCGTCCCCGCCCCAGGCGGAACCCCAGCATCCACAGCAGCACGAGGGGGTAGACGGTGAAACGGCCGCCGAGACGCACGAACTCCACGTCCTCGACCCGTTCCCTGCGCCTCTGCCCCGGCGCCCTGCTCGTCACGTAGTGGACGCGGGCTCCTTCACCGGCGAACCTGCGCGCCAGTTCCCAGGCGTAGCGCTCGGCGCCGCCGGCGGCGGGATGCCTGGGATCCCGCCAGTTGACGACCGCCAGCCGCAGTTTCTCGCTCATCCCGTCTTCGCGCGCGACGTGGAGGCGTTCTCCGGCAGGGCGCCCGGCTTCGAGAGAGCGGCCGGGTTCGCCAGGGTGGTCGAGTTCGCCAGGGCCAGGGGCTCCGCCAGGGCGACAGGCACCGGGACCGGCTCCCCCAGGGCCGCCCTGAGCGGGACGATCGGGATGTTCGACACCACCGGCACGAAGGGCAGCCGGAATCCGGCGCGCGCCCGGATCCGGATCAGGTCGAGCAGGCATTGCAGCGAGTGCCGCCGAACCGAGAACGTCGACCCCGGACGGTCGCGCCAGATCACGGGGATGTCCGTGACCGACGCCCCCCGCCGGACGCAGTGGGCGAGGAGCTCGACGTCGAACGAGAAGCCGACCGTGCGCAGGTCCGCCGCCGCGGCCCGCCCCAGCGGGCCGTAGAAGAACTTGAACCCGCACTGGGTGTCGGGGATGCCGCCCACGAGGTCGCGGACGATCCGGTTGAACGTGATGGCGCCGAGGCGCCTGAGGGGCAGCGCGTACCCCTGGACGACCGACCGACCGTGGCGCCTTGACCCGACCACGACCGGGCGGCCCTCGCGCAGCAGGACGATGGCTTCGTCCAGCGCGGCGAGGTCTGTTGCCATATCGGCGTCCATGAACCCCACGTAAGGGGCCCGTGTTTCGAGCAGTCCGGCCCGGACCGCCGCTCCCTTTCCCCGGCGTTCGCAGCGCACCAGCCGGACGGGGACCGGCCCCTCCCAGGCCTCGACGATCCCGGCCGTCCCGTCGGTGCTGGCGTTGTCGACGACGATGACCGCCGCCCGCACCGGCAGCGCGGCGAGCTTGGCGCACAGCAGATCGAGCCCCGCCGGAAGCCGGTCGGCCTCGTTGTGGGCGGGGACGACGATCTCCAGGAGCGCCGGCCGGTCACGCCAGGTCCCCATCAGGGCCTACACGTCACCGGGAGCCGTAGTTGTACAGCGGCTTGATGACGGGGTCCTTCTGGGAGGCGTTCGCGAGCTGGACGGCGCCGAACGACGCTCCGGCGGCCAGCAGGACGCCGACGATTGCGGCGATGGCGATGCGCATCAGGGGGTCCTTCGTCGGGGGTCGGATCTGCGGCGCGTGATACCGCCGAGTAACGGGAAGCTCAGAGTAGTCCCTGAGGGCAGGATTGACCAGAAAACGGCCAGACTCGTCACCGCCCACGCGGCCGCCGCGGGCGCGGCCGGGACCGCGTCCCGCACCCCGCCGGCGGCCCCCTCGATTCGGTAGACGACCAGGTCAGGGCCGCGCAGGACCTCGGTGGCGGCGCCGGAGGGACGGTTGGCGCCCGGCTCCGCGTCCACGACGACGTACCGTACGCCCTCGTCACGCAGCGTCGCCGCCGGCGGCGTTCCGGTCCGCGCGGCGGGCGCGAGCCTGACCGCCCTGGGGTCCTCCGGCGCGACGGTCGTCCCGCCCACGGTGACGGCGTCGTCCACGATGACGCGGCGGTGCAGGTAGCGGGGCAACGGGTCGAGTACCCGGCGGCCGCGGTTCCACGGGTAGCTCCGGTAGGACGCCCACGGCAGGACCAGCACGTCCCCGGACGCCGGGTCGCCGTCGATGATCTGCCGTGCGCGCGCCCAGTCGCCGGGATATCGGACGGACCGCAAGTCCCCCGCCGCGCCCCACGCCAGCGTCGGCAGCAGGAGCACCGGAACGGCCGCCGCGGCGGCGGCCACTCCCGGCCACCGGGCCTCGGCCGCCCGGTCGGCGGCCGCACCGAGCCCCACGGCGACCACGACGGCGAGCGGGGCCGCGTACTGCTGCCCGTCGCGGAGGACGGCGAACCCCGGCCAGAGGTCGATGAGGACTTGGAGGACCGGGGCCGCCACCGCGCCGAGAGCCGCCACGACGAACCCGATCACCGCCGCCACGGCCGCGCCCCTCCACCAGACGGGCTCGCGGCACCATCGCCAGTAGGCGGCCAGCGCGATGACCACCACGAGCAGCCAGAGCGTCGCGGTGACCGGCGCCCCGTAGCCGCGCGGCACCGTCTCGCCGTTCCAGACCCCGCCGAGCAGGAGCAGGCTCCCGAGCGTCCCGAACGGTGTGTCCGCCCTGGCCGCGAACAGGTCGACGGCCGTCCCGTCCCCTGGCACACCGGCCGGACGCAGTGCCCCCGGTATCAGCCACGGCAGGCTCAGCACGCCCGCGGCGGCCACGACCCGCGGGCCGGCGCGGAGGCGCCGGCCCCTTGCCGAGCTCACGAGGGCGACGGCCAGGGCCGTCAGGGCCGAGACCGTCAAGGCCGCGAAACCGCCGATCGCGGCGGGGAGCAGGGTCCGGACGAGGCGGCGGCCGCCGCCGGGCTCCTCCGTCCGCGCGGCGGCCGCGACCACCCAGGGCAGGGCCGCGTAACCGAGGAGGAGCGCCCACTGCCCCAGCAGCAGCCGCTCGGCGACGAACGGGTTCCAGGCGTAGCAGACGCCGGCGGCCAGGCGCGGCGGCAGCCGGGGCGACGGGACCAGCGAGGCCGCCGACGTGCACGCCATCACGAAGACCGCGAGCAGGACGAGCTTCTGCACCGCGTCCGCCGGGAAGACGGTGGAGAGCGCGGTGACGAACGCGTCGCTCGGCACGTGCCGGGGCACGACCCCCGTCAGCCCGAACGTCATGCGGGTGAACGCCGGATCGGGCACGAACACCATGTCGTAGGACAGCACGAAGCCGGGCGCGAGCCCCGGCCCCAGTGCCGCGAGCCCGAGCCCGAGGCCGGTGAGGGCGGCCACCAGGTGCCGCGTCCGGTCGGTCAAGCAGTCCGCTCCCGCATGTGAGCCTGGACGCTACCCGACCGGCTCGGGGTCCCGGGGCAGGCCGAGGATCCGCTCGCCGATCACGTTCAGGTTGACCTCGGTGGTGCCGCCGCCGATCGTCATCGCCCGGGACGCGAGCAGGTAGCGGGTCCAGCGGGCGCGCAGGGGGTCGCGCCGCCCGCCGGTCAGGGCGCCCTCCTCGCCGAGCAGCGTGAACCCGAACTCGGTGACCTGCTGGCCGTGCTCCATCGCCACCAGCTTGCGGACGTTCGCCGTCGCGCCCGGGTCCGTGCCCGACAGCCGCTTGAGCGTGGCGCGCAGCCCGAGCAGGTTGAACGCGTGCTCGTCGCAGGCCAGCCGGCCGACGGCGTCGCGGACGACCGGGTCCCCGTCCAGGCCGAGCTCGGCCGCGAGGTCGAGCAGCTTGGGCAGGTCGCCGCCGAGCTGGAAGCTGCTCGTCAGGCCGACCCGCTCGTTCGCCAGCGTCGTCCGGGCGACGCGCCAGCCCTCGTTGACCGGGCCCACCACGAGGTCGTCCGGCACGAACACGCCGTCCAGGAACACCTCGTTGAACACGGCGTCGCCGGTGCACTCGCGCAGCGGGCGGACCTCGATGCCGGGCGAGGACATGTCGACGAGGAAGTAGGTGATCCCGTCGTGCTTGGGACGGTCCGGATCGGTGCGGGCGACGCAGATCCCCCACTGCGCCTCGCGGGCCAGCGACGTCCAGATCTTCTGCCCGGTGATCTTCCAGCCGCCCTCGACGCGCTCGGCGCGCGTCCGCAGCCCGGCGAGGTCGGAGCCCGCGCCCGGCTCGGAGAACAGCTGGCACCAGATGATCTCGCCGCGCAGCGTCGGCGGCAGGAACCGCTCCTGCTGCTCGGGGGTGCCGTACTGGACCAGCGACGGGACGACCCACGCCGCGATCATCAGGGGCACCGGGCGCACCTTCGCCGCCTTGAGCTCCTGCTGGATCACGATCTGTTCGAGCGGCCCGGCGCCGCGCCCCCACGGCTTCGGCAGGTGCGGCGTCACCCAGCCGCCCTCCGCCATCGCGGCGCGCTGTTCGAGCGGCTCCATCGCGGCCAGCTCGGCGACGCGGGCCCGGATCTCCTCGCGGACCGGCGCCGCGTCCTCGGCCAGCTCGATGCTCATCGGACGCCGGACGCCCTTGACCGCCAGCGCGGCGAGGGTCGCATGGTGCTTGCTCGTCCGTCCTAGGAGCGCGCGGAGAGTCAGGGCCCGCCGGTAGAGGAGGTGGGCATCGTGCTCATAGGTGTAGCCGATGCCTCCATGGACCTGGATGTTGCCTTCGGCGCAGGTCACGGCGGCGTCCGCTGCTAGGGCGGCGGCTACTGCGATGGCGTAGTCGCGCTGTTCTTCTGGCTCGTCCAGAGCGCGCGCGGCGTCCCATACGGCCGCCCTGGCGCGCTCCACGGCGATGAGCATGCGCGCGCACTTGTGCTTGACGCCCTGGAACTGGCCGATCGGACGGCCGAACTGCTCGCGCAGCTTCGCGTACGCGACGGCGTCGTCCAGGGCCCGCCCTGCGACCCCGCATGCCTCGGCCCCAAGGAGGACGACGGCGAGGGCGTGCACGTCCACGCCGCTCATGACGCTCTCGTCCGGTAGGGACACGTCCGTGACCGTGACCGATCCGACCGGGCGGGTGATGTCGAGGGACTCCAGCGGCTCGACGGTGACGTCGTCCCGCCGCAGGACGACCCAGCGGTCACCGGCCGGGAGCACGAAGAGGTCGGCCAGGGGCGCGCCCAGCACCGTCTGCACCGTCCCGGAGACGGTGGAGCCGTCGATGTCGAGGCCGCCCGAAAGCCCGACCGCCGCCTTCCGGTCCCCCGTGACGAGCCCGCACGCCTCGGCCCCGGCCGCGTGCATGATCGCCGACGCCAGCACGGTGGGGGTGTAGAGGCCGGGGGCGAGCGCCCGGCCCAGCTCCTCCAGCACGACGGCCTGCTCCAGGATCCCGAATCCGTCGCCGCCGGCGTCCTCGGGCAGGTGCAGGCCGAGGAGCCCCTGCTCGGCGAGCGCGGGCCAGAACCCCGCGTCCGCGTCCCGGACGGCCTGCCGCGTGACGGCACGCTCGGCGAAGCCGCGCACCGACGCCGCGAGCGCCTCGTGTTCCTCGGTCAGCCCGATGCCCATGACCACACCTTTCTCGGAGGTGGCCACAGCCTATTAGAACGGCATTCGGTTGTCAGGAACGAGCCCGGGCCGGGAGGGCCGGGTCAGGAGGCGATCTTGAGCTGGCCGAGGAACTCGTTGATGTCGGGCCACCGCTGGCGGTGCGTGTTCGGCATCGACGCGAACACGACCGCGGGCGACTTGCGGCCGGTGTCGACCACCGCCATGGCGACGATCTCGCCGGTCGCGCGCACTCCGGCCCGCTTGTAGGTGAGGTAGGAGGCGACCAGCCAGCCCTTGTGCCCGTCCACGTTCAGGGCCTGCGACGCCAGGGGCGACGACTTGTGGGGGAACGCGTAGTACTGCGCCTCGTACCCCTTGGCGGCCAGCCCGGCCACGTTCTTCACGCTGTCGGGCCCCTGGTAGGCGCTCTGCAGGGTGGGGATCAGCGTGCCGGTGAGGAACTGCCCGTACCAGAGCCGTTCCGCCTGCCGCTCCGTGACCAGGACCTGCTGCCCCGACCAGCCCGGCGTGCCCAGCTTGTTCTTCTTGGTGGGCACCTGCCAGGGGGCGGCCAGCCGCGGGTACGACAGCCCGGAGTGGACGTCGTTGACCCGCCCGAGCATGCGGCTCGGCTTGCCGCGGAACGTCGCGAGCGGCTTGTCCGGCGGCATCTCCACCTGCGCGGCCTCGGACTGCTCCGCCGCGGCCCGCCGGTCGGCGTTGCCGGACGTCTCGGACGTGTCGGCCGGCTCGTCGTCGCCGTTCTTCATGAAGTACACGCCGCCGGCCGCGAGCAGCGCGACCACCAGCAGCCCGATCCCGCCGAACAGCACGAGCCGGGAGCGGCCGCCGCCCTCGTCGAGGGCGTCGCGCCGCGGCTTCGGCGAGCCGCCGAGCTTGGCGTCGGCCGCGCTCTCGTCCGCCATCCAGTCGGGCATCTGCCAGTTGCCGCTGCTCGGCTTGCCGGGCTTCGCCGGCTGCCCGGACCCGGTCGGGACGGCCGGCACGTACCGGTCGTCGCCCTCGCCGTCGTCACCGGCGCCCTCGTCGAAGAGCGAGCCCTCCCACTGGGGCGCCTCCTCGGCCACGGGGGCGACCTTCACGTCCGCGGAGTCGGCCTCGTCGCCGGGCGCCGCCTGCTCGGCCGGCACGACCTGCTCGGCGGGCGTGACCTGCTCGGCCGGCACGACCTGCTCTGCGGGCGCGGACTCCTCGGCCGGCGCCTCCGGCCGTCCGGTCTCGACCTTGCCCCAGACGTCGTGCGAGCCGACGCCCTCGCCGGGCGCGGAGAACTCGGTGCGCCCCGTCGGCGGGGGCACCGGCACCTCCGGCACCTTCGGCTCGGAGAAGGCCGCCTGCGGCCCGGTCGCGCCGTCCGCGCCGTCCCGCGGCTCGCCCTCGCTCATTTCGGTCCAGCGCACGTTGCGCTCCCCCTGATCGGACATGCGGCACACGTTACGCGAAGATCACCCATGGCGTTCCGGCCGGTAATCACGCTCAGGACACATCTTCTTATCGCCTCAGTGTTGGTTTCGCGCCGCCTCGGTGCGGGCCATTCGGACGCAGGGCCATTGGTGGCGAGGACGGCAGGGGCCTCAGTGCACGCTGGTCAGGGCCGCCTCGGCCGGCGGCTCGTCGGCGAGCCGCTCCCGGGCCAGCAGCGTCGCGCCCGCCACCGCGCCCGGCATCGCCAGCACCGCGCCCAGCGGAATGAGAAACACCACAAAGGTCGCCGCGCCGAACCCGACGACGAGCGGGCGGTCCGCCTTCAGCCGCGCGAACCGCTCCCGGCGCCGCAGCCCGCGCCGCTCCAGCGCGATCGACGTGAGCTCGCCCGCGAGGAAGTAGCCCGACACCAGCGCCGCGACCACCGGCACGACCGTCTGCCCGACCACCGGCAGGAACCCGCAGGCGAAGAACACGACCGCGAACACCAGCGCCACGGCGCCGAGGATCAGCGTGTCCTTGACCGCCCGCCCGATCTGGACCAGCAGCGGGACACCCGGGTCCGGCGGCGCGCCGCCCTGCGACTCCTCCACCCGGACCGCGATGGCCTCGTAGAACGGGTCGCCCACCAGCAGCGTCACCGCCGTGAACGTGATGACCGCGAGGAACAGCGCCGACCCGTACAGGGCGAGCCCGGCGACGACCCGCGCCGACGTCCGCGCCGCGTCCGGCCAGCCGTCGGCGAACCCCGTCACCCATCCGGCCAGGTCGTCGAGCCGGTACGCCAGGAAGACCAGCGCCGCGACGTACACCGCCAGGACGATCAGCGCGGGGATCAGCCCGAACAGCCACTGGGCCGGGTGCCGCGCCGCCCATCCGATGCCGCGCAGCAGGTACCCCACGCCGTTGAACAGGTCCTTGAACGCGGACGGGCGCGGCCTCTGCCGGGGCTCGGGCGAGTGCGGGTCCGGCTGCGGGCCTCCCGGCCGCGCGGCCCCGGGCTGCGGGGTCCCGGGCTGCGGGGCCGGCGGCCGGCCGGGCTGCTGCGGCGGGACCGGCCGCGGTGGCGGGGTCGGCTGGGGACCGTTCCATGCGCCGGGCCGGTCCGGCGGTCCGTGCGGTTGGCTCACGCAGCCTGACCCTATAGGGCAGGCAGCCCCACAAGGCGGGCCGAACGGTCCCAAACCGCACGTCTGAGTTGCGGATCCTTCAACGCCCCCACCGTCGGCAGCATCCCGGCGCCCGGCGTCGAGCTGTAGTAGCCGCCGCTGCGGCCCTCGAACTCCTCGTCCAGCGCGAGCCGCAGCGCCATCCGGGCCCCCTGCTCCGGCGTCCGCAGCACCGGGGTGCGCGAGAACAGCCCCATGACGCGCTCGGTCCCGCGGACGTCCCTGCCCAGGCTCGTCGCGGTGAGCCCCGGGCAGACCGCGTTCGCCGTGACGCCGCTGCCCTCCATCCGCCTGGCCAGCTCCTGCGCGAACATGATGTTGAGGAGCTTGGAGCGGCCGTACACCCGCAGCGCCCCGGCCGGGCCGTACGACCGGGGCTCGGCCATCCGCTCGACGTCGAGCCGGTCCGCGAACCGGTGCGCCTCGGACGCCACGACCACCACCCGCGACGGTGCGCCCTTCTCCAGCAGCCCCAGCAGCAGGTTCGTCAGCAGGAAGGGCCCCAGATGGTTGGTCGCGACCACACGGTCGTACCCGTCCGCGCTGACCTTGGCCCGCAGCAGGTACACGCCCGCGTTGTCGACCAGGACGTGCAGCCGGTCGAACCGCTCCTCCAGCGACGCCGCGACCCGCCGGACGTCCATCTGCACCGACAGGTCCCCCAGGAACGTCTCGATCCGCGCGTCCGGGACGTCCTTCGTCAGCTCCTCCACCGCCGCGGCGGCGCGCAGCTCGTTCCGGCAGACGATCCCCACCAGGAGCCCCGCCCGAGCCAGGCCCCGCGCGATCTCCTTCCCGATCCCGGACGTCCCCCCGGTGACAATCGCGATCTTGCGCTCCATCCCTCCACCGAACCACCCGCCGCAACCCCCGGCAAACGGCACGGCGCCTCCGGACGGTAACGGCGCGGCGTCCCGGAGATAACGGCCCGGCGCCCCGGAGCTAACGGCCCGGCGCCCCGGAGATACGCCGCCGCTCAGCCGCCCCCCGCGACCGCCCGCCGGGCCTTCACCCAGAGCTTGTAGAGGAGCCGCTGCCACTCCGGCTGCAGCAGGTGCACCAGGAGGTCCTCCTTGGTGGCCCGGCGCGCCCGCCGGGTGCCCGCCCAGCTGCGGACGAGGTCCGTGAGGAGGGTCCGCCGCGCCGGGTCGCCGCCCGCCACCATGGCGAACAGGGAGACGATCCCCGGCCGCAGGGCGGGACGCGCCGCCGCCGTCTCCAGCCACAGCATGGCCACCTCGGGAAAGCAGCCGAACCCGGTCCCGTTCCTCAGCTCGGCGGCCATGGCGACCGACCACGGCGGCACGCACGCCTGGGCCGGGACGGCCGCCGACGCCGTCAGCACGGCGGCGAGGCCGGCGGTGTCGCGTTCGGCCGCCAGATCCAGGAACAGCGCCGTCGCCAGCTGCGCGCGGACCTCGGCCTCCCGGGGCGGGCTGCCGTCGGCGTTGCGCGCCCAGGCGAGCGTCAGGTCGAGCATCGCGCGGCGGTCGTGCGCCGCCAGCTCGCGCGCGGCGTCCAGCGCCGCCGCCCGGAGCCGCTCGCCCCCCTGGCGCGCCAGACGGTCGATGGCGCCCAGCGTGATGTTCCACAGCCACGTGTCGCGCGCCGGCGCGTCCGGCAGGAGGTCGAGCAGGACCCGCAGGCCCGTCTTGGCGCGCCGCTCGGCGTCGGCCTCCACCCTCAGCGGCACCGACGACCCGCACCACGCGGCGGCCGCGCGGACGACCTCCCGCCGGTTCGCCTCCGCCAGGGTCCGCACCACGTCCAGGACCTCGTCCCGCACCTGCTCGTTGCCGTAGGTCGCGAGATGCTTCAGGCGGGTCAGGGCGACCGTGACGTAGGACTCGCCGACCACCTGGCACACCCGCGCCACCGTCAGCTTCAACGTCTGCGGGGCGTTCCGGTTGTTGGCCCATTCGTAGAGGCCCCTGCGCACCCGGCCCCCGACCAGCGGGTCCAGGCAGGTCCGCGCCAGGGCGACGTAGGCGAGGTCGGCCTTCCCGTCGGAGGCCCAGCCCCCGGCCACCTGGACGATCTTCGCCGCCGCCCCGCTCTCGGCGGCGAGGTCGGCGAACACCTCGACGAGCTTCTGGCGGCGTCCCGGGTCGAGCGCCAGCACGGTGTCGCTCGGCAGGGCCGACAGCCACTCCAGCAGGTCCATCCGCACCAGCGGGTAGTCGTCGCAGACGTGCCGCAGGACCGAGGAGGCGTAGCCGTGCCGGCGGAACACGATCCGGTCGTCCGCGCGGTCGGCGCCGAGCAGCTCGCTCAGCCCGGTGGAGGGGCACCAGGCGAGCCCGCCGCCCTCGACGTTGATCTCGAGGTGCCGCGCCAGCGACATCGCGGCGCCGTACACGCTGGTCTCGTCGGCCGGGCTGATCGCCGCGGCCGCGATCAGCAGGGTCTGGTCCCGCAGCCCGGGGTGCTCGGCGAACCAGCCGCACAGCTGGTCCTTCCAGCCCCGGTAGGCCCGCTCGACCTCCCCCTCCTCGCCGATCTCGATGACGAGGTCGGCGAGCCGGCGGGCGTCCCCCGGTAAGGCGCCCCGCAGCAGTTCGGCGGTGCGCGACCAGGCGGGCCAGCGCGTCCCGCCGAGGCCCGCCCGGTGCAGCCGGGTCCGGTAGACGAGGTCCGCGGGCGGCGGCTCCACCTGGACGATCGGCAGGAAGTCGGCGAACCGGCGCAACTCGGTCTCGTTCCCGACGACGAGCAGGAAGCCCCCGGCCCTCTCGATCCTCTCCTTGCAGGACCACAGCCGCTTCTCGTCGTCGTCGGTCCCCCGCACCAGGTACCCGAGCTGCGCGCTCGGGCCCTCCTCCACGTCGTCCTCCTCGGGAGAGAACAGGTGGACGGGCATCCCCGGGCGGAGCTCCCGCAGCGCGGCGATCGCCGTGGTCGACACCCCGGCTCCCGGGGGGCCGGCCAGCCCGATCGCATGGTGACGCCCGAGGACGGTCACGATCTGGTCGTGGTTGCGGGCGCGCACGTACCCGGCGACGCGCTCGTCCACGTCGGCCTCACCCAGCATCATCGACCGGCGCTTGTGCACCTCGACGAGCTGCTGGACGATCAGGTCGCGGGACACCGTGTTGCCGATCACGTTCTGGGCCGCGTCGCCGCTGATCGTGAAGTCCTCCATGGTCGTCATCGGCGCTCCTGCCGGAAGTCGCCGCCGACGGTGTTCCCGATCGCGTTCTGGGCGCCGTCCCCGTTGATCGTGACGCCGTTGACGGACGTCCCGCCGGACGGGGCCGGGGGCGCGGAGAGGGCGGCCTCCGGCGGCGGCTGCTCGCGCCGGTCGGGCCGCCGCCCCTCGGACGGGACGGGCACGTAGAGGTAGGCGGTCCGGTCGAACTGCTTCACCTGGACCCTGACCTCGGTGAACTGGCTCTCGCGCAGGCCGCTCCGCCCGCCCGCGACGTAGGGGGTGAACAGCTCCGCCGAGAGCAGGAACGCCGCGAAGGTCACCTCGGGGTCGCTGTCGTCGAGCGCGGCCCGCAGCGGCTTACCGTCCAGCAGGCGGCAGGCGTCGATGACGGCGGTGGAGATGCCGGGCGCGTCGGGGCGCTCGTCGTCCACGAGCCCGACGTGCAGGGCGGCGCGCAGCCGGAGCCGCATCCCCCGCGCGCGCAGCCTCGGGGCGCACTCGGCCAGGGCGTCCTGGAGGCGCCGGGGGAACGGATCGATGAGCGCGGGCACCGCCTCGTGCGGCAGGACGGCGAGGATCCCGTCCCCCGTGCTCTCCATGAACCGGACGTCGTCCCAGGCCTGGCCGAGCCCGCTCTCGGCGCAGGCCGCGGCCAGCACGCGCCGGATCTCCAGGTGGACGTCCGGCAGATCGGCGTCGCGATGCGCGCTGAACTTCTCGGCGTCCACGACGAGAACAGCACGGTATTGCTCCATAAGGCCCCCTCCACTCATGCGGACGGCAACCACTGTGGAGCCGAAGCGCCGGAAGAACTGTCGGAATTCAGACAGAACCGCGGCCCGATGCGGCCAGCTCGCGGAGGCGGGGCAGATCGGTGATGACGGTGCGGCCGCGCTCGGTGGAGACGACGCCGAGGTCGCGCAGCCGCGCCAGCTCGGCCGCGACGACGCTGCGGGAGAGCCCCACCGCCTGGCCGATCTCCAGTTGGCCGAGCCCCACACCGGGCGGCCCGTCCCCGGCCGGCACGGCGAGGCGCAGGAGGGCCCGCATGACACGGGGACCGGCGGACAGGGCCGCCGTCTCCGCGCGCCACGCCTCCCCCTCGCGCAGGCGCCGCATCGCACGCCGCAGCATCTCCTCCTCCGCCCCGGCCGAGCGCAGCAGGGAACGGAAGCGGTCCGCGGGCAGGACGCGCGTGACGCACGGGTCCATCGCGACGACCGTCGCGGAGCGGTCGTCGCCGCCGAGCACGGCGATCTCCCCGAGGATCTCGCCCGGCCCCCGGACGGCGAGGAGGAGCACCTCGCCGTCCGGAAGGGTCAGCAGCGCCTTGATCCGGCCCCGCGTCAGGAGCAGGACGTGCCTCGCGGGGTCGCCCTGGCGGAGCAGGACGTCGCCCGCGGCGAACCGCCGCTCCGCGCCGGCCGCGACGAGCGACTCCCAGATGCCCACCGTCCCATGATGCTCCCCGCCGGCGCCCCTGGCACCGAAGTGGAACACGTTCTACTATTTCGGCCATGAGGTTCACCTACGCCGAGGCCATGACCGATCCGTCGTACTACCTGCCGCTGGCCAGGGCCGCCGAGGCGGCCGGGTACACGAGCATGTCGGTCGCCGACTCGCTGGTGTACCCGAAGGAGTCGGACTCGGTGTACCCGTACACCCCCGACGGCGACCGGGGGTTCCTGGAGGACAAGCCGTTCATCGAGACGTTCACGCTGATCGCGGCCATGGGGGCGGTGACCGAACGGCTGAGGTTCACGCCGTTCGTCCTCAAGCTGCCGGTACGTCCGCCCGTGCTGGTGGCGAAGCAGGCCACCTCGGTGGCGTGCCTGACCGGCGGGCGGCTCGGCCTCGGCGTCGGGCTCAGCCCGTGGCGCGAGGACTTCGAGGTCATGGGCGTCCCGTGGGAGCGGCGGGGCAGGCGGATGGACGAGGCCATCGACATCGTCCGGGGACTGAGCGGCGGCGAGTACTTCGAGTACCACGGCGAGCACTTCGACGTCCCGGCGCTCAAGATCTGCCCGGCGCAGCCCTTCCCGATCCTGGTCGGCGGGCACAGCGAGGCCGCGCTGCGCCGCGCCGTGGTGCGCGGGGACGGCTGGATGCACGCGGGCGGCGACGACCTCGACGACCTGCTCGCCAGGCTGGGCCGCATCCGCGAGGCGGAGGGCAAGGCCGGCGACCCCTTCGAGGTGCACGTCATCTCGATGGACGCCTACACGCCCGACGGGGTGAAGCGGCTGGAGGACAAGGGCGTCACCGACGTGATCGTCGGCTTCCGGATGCCCTACGCCAAGGGCCCCGACACCGAGCCGCTGGACAAGAAGATCGAGCACCTCGAACGGTTCGCCGAGACCGTCATCGCCAAGACGGCCTCCTGACCCCGAAACGAGAACACGTTACAGTGGACGCCATCAGTTGGGACGCCCCCGACGCGGACCACCCGGCCCGCCGCGCCGCCCGCGCCTCCATGACCGCCGTCGCCGAGGGCCGCAAGGACGACTGGCTGGCCCTCTTCGCCCCGGACGCCCTCATCGAGGACCCGGTCGGCCCGTCCTTCCTCGACCCGGCGGGCGCCGGCCACCGGGGCCCGGACGGCATCGAGAACTTCTGGGACTCCTTCATCTCCACGATCGCCGGCTTCCGCTTCCGCGTCGCCGACTCGTTCGCCAACGGCCCCTGCTGCGCCAACGTCGCGACGATCACGACCACGACGCCGGACGGCGCCACGATGACCATCGACTGCGTCCTCGTCTACACGGTGGACGACGCGGGCAAGATCACCTCCCTGCGCGCCCACTGGGAGCCCGACCGCGCCATGGCCACCCTCACCACCTCCTGACATGCGGTGACGCCGGGCCGGCGCGCGGGCCCGGCCGCTTGACAGGCCGTGCCGTTCCCGATACAAAACCAACTGGTTATAGAACCGGAAGGTTTGATCAGTGGACACCAGCACCCTGGACGCGACGTTCGCCGCGCTCGCCGACCCGACCAGGCGGGCCATCCTGGCCCGGCTGACCCGGGGCGAGGCGTCGGTGGGCGAGCTGGCCGCGCCGTTCGACATGAGCCAGCCCGCCGTGTCCAAGCACCTGCGCGTGCTGGAGCGCGCCGGCCTCGTCTCGCGCGGCCGGGACGCGCAGCGGCGGCCGTGCCGGCTCGAGGCCCGCCCGCTCCGGGACGCCCTGGCCTGGCTCGCGGACTTCCGCGAGTACTGGGAGGAGAGCTACCAGCGGCTCGACGACCTGCTCGCAAGGCTCGGGGAGCAAGACGAGCAGGACGAGCAGGACGACCCGTGACGACCTGGCCGCCTCGCGGCGCGGGCCTCGTCGTCAGCGCGCCGTCCGACACCGAGATCCTGCTCAGCCGGACGTTCGACGCGCCCCGGCGCCGGGTGTTCGACGCGTTCACGCGGCCCGACCTGCTGAAGCAGTGGCACGGCGCCCGGGGCTGGCGGCTCGTCGTCTGCGAGGTCGACCTGCGTCCCGGCGGCGCCTGGCGCTTCGTCTCCCACGGTCCGGGCGGCGCCGAGATGGGCTACGGCGGCGTCTTCTTCGAGGTGGACGCACCGGCGAGGCTGGTGCAGAGCGAGATCCACGACGGCTGGGAGGCCGGCGAGGCCCTGGTCACCACCGCCTTCGACGAGCGGGACGGCCGCACCGCCGTGAACATCACCGTTCGGTACCCCACGCGCGAGATACGCGACAGCGTGCTCCGCGGCCCCATGCGACGCGGCGCGGGCGAGGCCTACGACCGGCTCGACGCCCTGCTATCGAAAGGACGCCACCCATGACCGAGTCCCAGCCCGCCGACAACCCGGTAATACCCGTACGCCCGGGGATGCTCCTGCTCGAACTCGTTCCAGTGCCCGTCAGCGACATAGACCGCGCCAAGGACTTCTACACCGCGCTCGGCTTCAACGCCGACGTCGACGTGCGGCCGGCGGACGGCGTCCGGATCGTCCAGCTCACCCCGCCCGGCTCGGCCTGCTCGATCGCGTTGACGGAGGGCCTGCCCGGCATGGACATGCCAGCCGGTTCGCAGCGCGGGCTGCACCTGGTCGTGAGCGACATCGAGCAGGCCAGGTCCGACCTCGTCGAGCGCGGCGCGGACGTCGCCCCTGTCGAGGACATGGGCGGCGTCTTCTACGCCTACTTCTCCGACCCGGACGGCAACACCTGGACCCTCCAGCACATGCCCTGGCGCGACTAGCGCAGGACGGCGCCCTCCACCTGCGTGGAGAAGACCTTCAGGACGCGGGAGCCCTTGTAGAGCCTGACGGTCACGGATTCGATGCGACCGAGCCCGGAGCCCTGACCACGGACACCGGATCTCCTCAGGACGAAGAACCGATCGGTCACCGGCGCTTCGGCGGATCTGCCGTCCGCGGCCGTGAACGTGACGCGAGTACCGCCCGAGAGCGGGACCCGACCGGCGACGTGCGTCTCCCAACTCCCCTCGGCGCCGGGGTCCACAGAACCCCCGCCCGTGTCGTCATAGACCACGTTCTTGAGGACGGCCGCCAGAGACACCCCCCAAACGTGGGCGGCCTGATGAAAGCTCCGGTCGCTCTCGCTCGGCTTGCCGGAGCGGTCGAGCACGCAGAGCCGATGGGCGGCCCTGCTGCCCAGCCACACCGTGCGCCCGCGCGAGTCGGGCGCGGAAGCGGTCAACACCCGGAAGTCGGAGACCCGCGTTCCCGGCCCGGTCACCGTCACCTCGATCCTCGGATCGTAGTAATCCGGCATCGAGATCTGGGGGTCGCCGACCATGCACGCCCGGACGAGGGCGAGTTGCTCGGGAGTGTTGGCGGGCAGGGCGACGGAACTCGGTGCGGGCTCGTACCGCGGGGAGTCGTCCCCGAGGATCGACGGCGCCGGATCAGTGGCGATCAGCACGACCACCAGAGCCCCGGCCGCGACGGCCGCGGCGCCCACCCCGGTCCAGGCCGCACGGCGAAGCATGCCGTCCACGGCACCTCTTTCCTCGGGCGCCGAAGCCTCGGCCGCCATCCCTGATCGGAATGAGCATGCACAAACGATCAGCTGGGCGCAAGGCATGTCCGGCTCGCTGAACGTCGCCCGCGCAGGGGCCGGGGGCGCCGGGTCCGTGAGAAGATCCACTCGCAGTTCGTGCAGGTTATGACCGTGGAGGCGAGGATGTACGCGGTGTCCCTTGGTGACGACGGCGCGGAGTTGCGGCCGCTCGAACCATGGCAGGCTGAGGAGTTCCTCGCCCACATCGACCGGGGGCGCGAGTTCATAGGGCAGCACGTCGGGCTTCCGGACCGCGTCGTGGACGTGGAGTCCAGCCGTGCGCACCTCCAGGCGTACGCCGACAAGGCCGCGGCCGACAAAGGACGCATCTACGGCATCTGGTCCGGCGGTCGGCTGGTGGGCGGGGTGCTCTTCGTGACGATGGACGTCGAGCAGGGCACCGCCGAGGCCGGCTGCTGGCTCGAACCGTCCGCGGCCGGCAGGGGCCTGGTGACCAGAGCGGTACGCGTCATCATCGACTGGGCGATCGAGGAGCGCGGCATCCACCGGGTGGAGTGGCACGTCTCGTCCGCCAACGAGGCCAGCATCGCCGTGGCCAAGCGCCTAGGGATGACCAAGGAGGGCACGCTCCGGGAGCTCTACCTCTACCGCGGGCAGCGCCAGGACACGGAGATCTGGTCGGTCCTCGCCCCCGAGTGGCGGGCCGGGAAGCAGGCGTCCTAGGCCGGGCAGATCGCGGGGTCAGGCGTTCGGACGGGGCGGGCGGTCGCGGACTCCGCCGGAGAGCCGGGCGTAGCCGGCCACCATGGCCTCCAGTTCGGCGGGGTCGATCACGTCCTCGATCCGCTCGAAGCCTTCCGGAGCCCGGCGCTCGACCTCCTCGATGACCTGTTCGGGACCGCCCAGGCGGTTGCGGAGGACGACCTGGGCGGTGGCGGGAAGGCGGTCCTGCTCGTAGGCGAGCAGGGCGTCGGCCGGGTCGTTGAAGGCCGCCAGGTTGGCGCTCAGGTTCACCGCGTCGAGGACGGCCTGGCCGGCGCCGTTGGAGCCCATCGGGTACATGGGGTGGGCGGCGTCGCCGAGAAGGGTGACGCGGCCCCGCGTCCAGTACGGGAGGGGGTCGCGGTCGCACATGGGGAACTCGAAGCGGTCCCGGCTGGACTCGATCATGGCGGCGTGGTCGACGTGGCCGGAGGTGAAGAGCCCGATGTGCTCGGCGAGGTCCGCGAGGTCGGCCGGACGCGTCCAGTCCTGCTCGCCGGGCGGCGGATCGCCGGGACGGCCGGTCATGACGCCGATGGCCCAGTTGGTCAGCCTGGTCCCCCGGGACGTGGCCGGCGCGATCGGGTAGACGACCAGTTTGGCGGTGTTGCCGCCGGAGATCACCATGGTCCGGCCGGTGCCGTACTCGGGCCACTCGGTGGCGCCGCGCCACAGCATCATGCCGCTCCAGCGCGGCGGGCCCTCGTCCGGGAACAGGATCGACCGGACCCGCGAGTGGATGCCGTCGGCGCCCACGAGGACGTCCGCGCGTGCCCGCGAGCCGTCGGCGAACCGGGCGGTCACGGCCCCGGCGTCCTGTTCGAAGCCCACCAGGCGGTGGCCGGTGCGCACCGCGTCCGCGCCCAGCCGCTCCACCACCGCGCGGTGGAGCAGCCCTTGCAGCCGGCCGCGATGCACGCTGAACTGCGGATGCGCGAACCCGGCGGCCAGGCCGCAGGGGCGGCGCATGATCTCCTGCCCCAGCCGGTGGGCGTAGACCAGCTCGCCTGTGGGCACCCCGGTCTCGGCCAGCCGGTCGAGCAGACCCAGCTCCGCCAGCTCCCGCGCCGCGAACGGCAGCACGTTGATGCCCACGCCGAGCTCGCGGATCCGCTCGTTGCGCTCGTAGACCACGCAGCGGACTCCGTCGGCGTGCAGGCGTAACGCGGTGAACAGCCCGCCGATCCCGGCTCCCACGATCATGACGTCCATGAGTGTTCTCCTCTCCTCGCAGGGACCGGCCGAAGCACCGAACGGTGGCCGGTGGCGGCCGGGCTGTGCGCGACGCCCGGGGACGCGTTCTGCTTCATGAACTGGACCACACCGGTCAGACTGAGTCCATGGAATACGTCGGCCGGGTGCCCGCTCCGCCGCTCGACCGGTTCGTCGACGACGTCTACTGCCTGACCGGGGTACCGCGCCACCGCCGGATGAACGTGCCGCCGATGCCGTCGGCGCACCTGTTCCTCAACCTGGGCGAACCCGCCCGCCTGTGGGACTCCGACCCCTCGGTGCCGTCGGCGCTGCTAGCCGACGGGTGGTTCATGGGCGTATGGACCCGGCGCTTCGTCGTCGAGTACCCCGCCCGGGTCCGGCTCGTCGGGGTGCACTTCAAGCCCTGGGGGCTTTCGCCGTTCGTCGACATGCCGGTGAGCGAGCTGCGGAACCGATGGGTGCCGGTCGACGACGTCTGGCAGCGGTCCCTGGAACGGATCCGCAACCGGGTCGGCGACGCCGCATCGGCCGCCGAGGCGCTGCGGGTGGTGGAGGAGGAGCTGCGAGCGCGACTCGCCGAGGCCCCCGCGCGCGGTCTCGGCCTGGTCCGGCATGCCGGCGGACGTCTGGAGACGTCCCACGGCGCGGTCGCGGTCGGCGCGCTGGCCGATGCCGCGGGGGTGAGCGGCAACCACCTGGCCGCGCAGTTCAAGTCGCATGTCGGGGTCACCCCGAAGCGGGTGGCGCGGATCTACCGCTTCGCGCGGCTGATCCTGTCCGTGGACGCCCTGCGCCCGGTCGACTGGTCGGATCTCGCCCACGCGGCGGGCTACTTCGACCGGGCCCACTTCAGCAGGGAGTTCAAGGACTTCACCGGCCACACCCCGACCGAGTACCTCGCCCTGCGGCGCCGGTTCCCCGCCGACCCTGGGTTCCCGCCGGACAGCGGTCCGATGCCCGCCGAGTGATTTCTTACAAGCCCTCCGCACCCGGAGACGACAAGATCGGAGAGGAGCAGGCAAGGGACCGAGGAGGACCCGTGGGCACAGTGATCATGCACAGCGCGGCGTCGGTGGACGGCTTCATCGCCGACGAGAAGGACGACGTCGGGCCGCTCCATGACTGGTACTTCAACGGCGACACCCCGATCACCGGAGACGTCGGCGAGCAGTACGACCATTCCGGCGCCGGAAGCCGCTTCAGGGTCTCGAAGGCCTCGGCGGGGTACGTCCGCTCGATGTGGGAGTCGATCGGCGCGATCATCATGGGCCGCGCCCTGTTCGACCTGGTGAACGGCTGGGAGGGCCGGCCGCCCGCGGGTGACCACGTGGTCGTGGTCTCCCACCGGCCCAAGCCCGAGGGCTGGCACCCGGAGGCGTCCTGCCACTTCGTCGGCGACGTCGCGGCCGCGGTCGCCAAGGCCCAGGAGCTCGCCGGGGAGCGGACCGTCGCGGTGAACGCCGGCGACGTGGGCGGCCAGATCCTCGCGGCCGGTCTCGTGGACGAGGTGGCGATGGACGTGGTGCCGGTGGTCTTCGGATCGGGCAAGCGCTTCTTCGGCGGCATCGACCGCCAGCACCTGCTGGAGGACCCCCACGTGGTCATCCAGGGCGACCGAGTACTGCACCTGAAGTACAAGGTCCGCCACTAGCGGTCCTGGTCCGCCCCCGGGCTGTGCTTACTGTGGGAAGGAGCAAGACAACGGTTCTGGGGGTATTCGGGGGCGCTTGTGAGCGGGGTCGAGATCGATTACGGGGCGGTGTTCCAGGCACTGCCGAGTGCGGTGGCGCTCCTCCGCCCGGATCTGGTGTACGTCGACGTCAACGAGGCGTTCCTGCAGATCGCGGGCCGCACCCGCGAGCAGTTGGTAGGCCGTTACCTTTTCGACGTCTTCCCCGACAACCCCAACGACCCCACCGCCACCGGGATGCGCAACCTGGAGGCGTCGCTGCGGCGGGTGGCGGCCACCGGGGAACGCGACGCCATGGCGCTGCAGCGCTACGACGTGGAGGATTCCGAGCGTCCCGGGGTGTGGCAGGAGCGGTACTGGAGTCCGGTCAACACCCCCATCCCAGGCCCCGATGGGGAGGTCGCGCTGCTGCTGCACCGGGTGGAGGAGGTCACCGAACTCATCCGCGCCCGCGGCGCCCGCCGCGGCGAGGACCGGGCAGAGGTGCTGGAGGCCGACCTGTACACCCGGGCCCGGGAACTGCAGGAGGTCAACGAGCGGCTGCGGCGGGCGCATGCCCGCGAGCGCGAGGTCGCCGTGGCCTTGCAGGAGGCGATGCTCCCCGCTGCCCCGGCGATCGGCCGTCACCGCGCCGCCGTACGCTACCGGCCCGCGATCGGCTCGCTGAACGTGTGCGGCGACTGGTACGACCTGGTCGAACTGGACGGCGACCGGATCACGGTCGCCGTCGGCGACGTCGTCGGCCACGGTCTGACCGCGGCCAAGGTGATGGGCCAGCTGCGCGCGGCGCTGAGCTCCACCGCCCGCGTCGCCGACGGCCCGGCCCATGCCCTGGAAGCCCTCGGCCTGTACGCCCGCTCCGTGGACGGCGCCGAGGCCGCCACCGCGGTCAGCGTCTTCATCGACTGGACGACCCGCACCCTCACCTACAGCTGCGCGGGGCACCTTCCGCCCGCCCTGCTGCACGGCGACGGCACCGTCTCGTTCCTCGACCAGGCCACCGACCCCCCGCTGGCGGCCAGCTTCGAGCATGCCGTCCGCCGGCAGACCGACTGCGCCTTCACCGACGGATCGGTTCTGGTCCTGTACACGGACGGGCTCATCGAACGTCGCCGGGAGGACATCGACGCCAGCCTGTCGCGGCTGGCCGGCTCCCTCGTCCGGAACCGGCACGCCGAACCCGAGGCCCTCGCCGACGCCCTGCTGGCGGAACTGCTGCCGTCCGGCGGCATCACCGACGACACCGCCCTGGTCATCCTGCGCCTGTGACCACCCGACCGGCCGGACGGCCCGGTCAGCCGATCGGCGAGAGACAGAGGTTCTTCGCCAGGCCCCGCGGGTCCACGCCGAGGAAGGTCTTGACCATCGAGCTGTCATTCCAGCCCTGGTAGTACTTGCAGCCGTGGGTCGGATCCTGGCGATCGGGGTCGTCCGGGTCATCCGCGGTCTGGCCGACGATCTCGTAGGCCGTGCCATTGGCCAACCTCAGGTGACACGGCGTCTGGTACCAGTCCCCCTGCTTCGTGCCGAACCCGAAGTCGGAGTCGCCGGCGTGGTACACGCAGTCCCCGATTCCGGCTTCGGCGGCCGGCTGCCCGTAGACCTGGCGGCCGAGGAACATGGCCAGGCCGAGCAGGGCCGCGGCCACCACGGCCGCCGCGACCGTCCGCTGGACGATCGATGCCCGGCTCCACCACGACGCCCCGTCGACGATCCGCGTGCGGCCGTCGTTCGACTCTGCGGGCGGTCTGGAGATCTCGGTGGCCGTCGCACGCCCGGTCGGGTCCGCGTCCCGCAGGCGCCGGTCCTCCGGTCCGGAGGCGCGGGCGAGCAGGGCGCGCGCCTCGGAGATCGTCGGACGCTCGGCCGGGTCCTTGGCCAGGAGGCGGGTGATGAGCTCGGTGAGCCCTCCCGCGCGCCTCGGTTGGGCCGGAGGGTCGGTGATGACGGCCTTGAGCGTGGCGGAGGTGGTGTCGCGGCGGAACGGGGAGACGCCCTCCACCGCGTGGTAGAGCGTCGCGCCGAGGGAGAACAGGTCGGAGGCGGGTTCGTCGTTCCCGTCGATGCGTTCCGGGGCCATGTACTCCAGTGACCCGATGAACGCTCCGGTCGCGGTGAGCGTCGTGTCGGCGTGGTGCACCGCGATGCCGAAGTCGGTGAGGACGGCGTCGCCGGCGCCGGTGAGCAGCACGTTGGCCGGCTTCACGTCCCGATGGACGATCCCGGCCCCATGCGCCGTCTCCAGCGCGTTCAGCAGCCCGGCGGCGACACGTGCGGCGCCGTCGGCCGGCAGGGGGCCGGATCGCGCGATCCGGTCGTGCAGCGAGTGCCCGTCGACGAGCTGCATGACGATCCAGGGGAGGCCGTCCTCGACGACGACGTCGTGGACGCTGACGATGTTCGGATGCTCGCGCAGCCGCGCGGCGTTGTGCGCCTCGCGGGTGGCGCGCGCGACCCGCTCGGCCAGCTCGGCGGCGGGCGGCCGCATCTCCTTCACCGCCACGTCGAGCCCGAGGGCGGTGTCGTGGGCCCTCCAGACCAGGCCGAACCCGCCTCGCCCCAGCGTCTCGACCAGCCGGTACCGCCCGCCGACCAGCCGCCCGGGGGCCGCCTCCGGTGCAGTCGTCACACGCCGAACCTACCGACGCTCCGAACACTCACACAAGAATGTTCTTTTGCCCTGACGGCCCCCAGCAGCCGCTGCGCGGCCTCGCCCGGCGCAGAGGCCTCCTGACCCGGGCGGAAAGCGGGCGCACATGCGAGAAGCCGCCGACCAGAACGTGTCTGATCAGCGGCTTCTCGTGTCGTGGAGGTGGCGGGAATCGAACCCGCGTCCTTCGGTGATGAGTCAGGGCTTCTCCGGGTGCAGCCTGCTTGACGCTTTCTCAGCCCCGGCGCTCACGCAGGCGTGTCGCCGACGGGCTCAGTCGCTGTTCGCTGTCCCTACCGGTCCCGCGACCGAATCGGCAGGTGGAGTCTCCTTACGATGCCAGACCCCGGTTCGGAGACGCTACCGGGCTGACAGAGTTCGCTCCTCGCTCAGGCGGCGAGGGCGAACTCGGACTGCTTCTTGTTGGCAGTTATTGGTTTGCTGTCACAGGATTTACGAGGTCACGACAGCAACCCTCGACCCGCTTCCCCTGGCTCGAACGACCGAAGTCGAAGCCGGTCACCCCCATGTTGAGTTGTCAAAACGTCCGTCCCGCCGGCTGGCGGCGGGGCTTCCGCACGATGACGCTACAAGGATAACGCGTGCCGGGGCAAAGTGATTCCCTCCGGGCACACGTGAACCCCGGTGGACGCGAGCGGTGTCGCGTCCACCGGGGTCGACCGGCAGGGTCGGGCCGGTCCGGACGGCAGAGCCTCCCCCGAGACGAGGCTCTGGTCTCATCACGGCGACTGAGTCCCGCAACCCCCCAAGCGGTGGCTCAGTCACCCGTAAAGACGCACCCGGGGGCCGGGTTGGTTGCGCGCCGCCGGTAAAGAGCTGACAAAGTGCCTGACCGCGCCTAACCGCCCAGGAACTTCGCGGCGAGCTTCGGGGTGTTGACCTCGCCCTCGACGGCGATGGCGAAGGCGCGGTCCCCGCTGGAGCCGATGAACCAGGAGACGGTCTTGGGCCGACCACCCTCGTTGTAGGTGGCGAGGGCGGCGACGCCGACGACGTCGCCGGAGACGCGGGCGCCGCGGGCGTTGCCCCGGGACGCGGTGCGGTTCAGGACCCTCTTGAGGTTCGAGATGGATTCGGACGGCGGACTCTGGGCCTGCGGTGCCTGGGCCGTCGTGGACGGGTCCTTGAAGACGTAGGGCGGCTTCCAGGTGCCGGTGTAGGCGGCGGCGGCCACCAGGGCCATCGCCAAGGGGCTGACCTGGACGGCGCCTTCGCCGACCATGGTCGCGGCCTTTTCGCCGTCGTTCGCAGGCGCCGGGACGGAGCCGGTGAAGGCGGGGACGCCGAGGCCCCAGTTCTTGCCGATTCCGAGCTGGGACGCCTCGCGGAGGAGGGTCTGGGCGTCCACCTTGGTGCTGAGCTGCGCGAGGGTCGTCTTGCAGGACGCGGCGAAGTGGTTGGCGAAGGTGCTGTCGGGGCGGGCCTTGTTGGTGAACGTCTTGCCGCCGACGGTGACGGTGCCGGGGCAGGTGGTCTCGGTGGAATGCTTCATGCCGGCCTGGGAGAACAGCGCCAGCGCGGACACGATCCCGAACGTCAGGCCGGGCGGGTACTGGCCCTCGAACGCCAGGTTCCTGCCGCCCGTGCCGTGGTTGGCCACGGCGAGCACCTCGCCGGTGCTCGGCCGCACGACCGTCATGGAGGCCTGGTACGGCAGGCCGGCCAGCGCGTCGTCGGCGTGCTGCTGGTACCCGGGGTCGAGGGTCGTCTGGACCGCCTGCGGCTCCAGGCCGGGCCAGGAGCGCAGCCGCTCGGTGGTCTTGCCGGTCTCGTCCTGCGCGACGACGCTGACGGTCGGCGTCCCGGCGAGGCGGCGCTGCTGGAGCAGCTGGATGCCGCTGACGCCGATCGTGTCGCCCGGCTGGTAGGGGGCGCCGACCTGCTGGAGCCGGTCGGCGGTGGCGGGGCCGAGGTTGCCGATCAGCTCGGGCGCGTACGCGGGCGCGATCGGCGCGTGGACGCCCTGGAACCGCACCCCCGGAATCTGGGCGAGCCGCTGGCTCACCGCGTTGTGGTCGGGGGCCTGCAGGGTCAGCAGCGGCAGGAACGTCTGCGGCGGCGCGGACCGGACGCGGCCGAGGAGGCGCTCGCCGTCCAGCCGCCGACCGCCGTCGATCTTGGTCTCCTTGACGAGCTGGTCGATGGTCTTCTGCGGGTCGGCGAGCTGCCCCGGGAACACCCCGAACTGGTAGGCGCCGGTCTCGCGCAGCGCGGAGCGGCCCTGGGCGTCGGTGATGGGGGCGCGCTTCGGGACCTCCGTCACCACGGCGAGGCGCTGCCCCGGCTTCAGCTTGGTGTTGATGATGGACGGGTCCCAGACGACCTTCCACTTGCCGCCGACGCGGCGCAGGTGCATGAGGCCGGGGTACTGCCAGGGCTGCCCGTTCTCACCCAGGTCGATCTTCACGGTGAAGCGGGCGTCGGCCTCGTCGCCCTTCTTGACGATCTGGTCGACGTCGGAGCCCTCCACCTCGGTGCCGAGGGACAGCCGCAGGGACGCGGCGTCGAGCTGCTGCCGGACGCGGCCGAGGGCGTCCTCGACCTGCCTGCGGTCGGCGCCGACCGTCCGCCCGGCCGCGGCCTCGTAGTTGCCGACCTGCCAGGCGATGAGGAAGTCGCGGACGGCGGGCATCGCGGAGGGCTCGGCCCAGCATCCGGTCGTCATCGTCCCGACCAGGGCGCCGCAGGCCGCCAGCGCGACCGAACGGCGCCGCAGCGGCGAAAGGAGCGGCGTCCGGGCCCCGGCCCGCCTCCGGCCTCGGTTCGTCATCGACACCCTTCACCGTCTCCTGAACCGGGCCGCCGCCGCCTTCTGCATCTCCCGCTCGGCTTCCCGCTTGGCGATGGCCTGGCGCTTGTCGTAGGTCTTCTTACCACGGGCCAGGCCGATCTCGACCTTGGCCTTCCCGTCCTTGAAGTACAGCGAGAGCGGGATCAGCGTCCAGCCCGGCTCCTCCGACCTCGCGATGATCTTCTGGATCTCGCGGCGGTGCAGCAGCAGCTTGCGGCGCCGGCGCGGGGCGTGGTTGGTCCAGGTCCCCTGGGTGTACTCGGGGATGTGGACGTTCTCCAGCCACACCTCGCCGTCCCGCACGTGCGCGAAGCCGTCGGCGAGGGAGGCGCGGCCGGCGCGCAGGGCCTTCACCTCGGTGCCCATGAGCACCATGCCCGCTTCCCACGTGTCGTCGATGTGGTAGTCGTAGCGGGCCCGCTTGTTCTGGGCGATGAGCTTGTGCCCGGTGTCCTTCTTGCGCCCGGTGTCCCGTGCCACGTCCTCAGTCCTTGTCCGGCGTTCGTCGTCTCAGTCCGGCATCGTCGTCTTGTCAGGCATCGTCGTCTTGTCAGCTTGTGGCCTCTACCCGGGCATCGCCGCGTCGAGGCCGCGCAGCACCGTCCGGGCGCGCCGCTCGGCCGCCTTCGCGGGGCGGTCGGCGGAGACCTCCACGTCGGGTTCGATGCCGACCCCGTCGAGGTTACGGCCGCTCGGCGTGCGGTAGCGACCGACGGTCAGCTCGATGACCGACCCGTCGGCGAGCCGGAGGGGTTCCTGCACCGAGCCCTTCCCGTACGTACGCGATCCTACGATCACCGCGCGGTCGCGGTCGCGCAGGGAGCCCGCGACGATCTCCGCGGCGCTGGCGGTGCCCGCGTCGACGAGCACCACGAGCGGTGTCCGCGCGTCGCCCGGGGTCGTGACGGTGCGCCGCTGGACGGGCCTGCCGCGCGGCTCGTAGGTCACGACCGGGCCGCCGGGCAGGAAGGCCGACGCCGTCTCGACCGCCTCGTCCACCAGCCCGCCGGGGTTGCCGCGCAGGTCGAGCAGGACGCCGCCGCCCGGCCGGCCCGCCGGTGACCGCCCGGTCACGGCGGCCCGGACCTGCCCGCCCGTGCCGCGGGTGAAGGCGCCGACGCGGATCATCCGCGCGTGCTCGGGGAGTTCGGTCACGGTGACGTCCCCTCCGGAGACCTTCGTGCGGGCGAGGTGGAACCTCCTGGTTCGACGCTCGCGCTCCACGGTGAGTTCGACCGTCTCGTCCGGACGTCCGCGCAGCGCCTCGGCCACGCGCGAGATGTCCCAGCCGGCCACGGAGGCCTGCCCGACGCGGGTGACGACGTCGCCCGCCCGGACGCCGGCGCGGGCGGCGGGGGTGCCGGGCTGGACGCTCGCCACCAGCACGCGGTCGTCGCCGTCCTCGCTGCCGAGCCACAGCCCGACGCCGCTGTAGCGGCCGGTGAGGCGCCCTTCGACGTCGTCGTACTCGCGGGCCGAGTAGTAGTGCGCCCACTTGTCGCCGAGCCCGCGCAGCATGCCCTCGATGGCGGCGCGGTCGAGTTCGCCGCGGTCGACGGGCCGCGCGGCCCGGCCGCCGATCTTCGTCGCCGCGTCGTCAAGGACGGAGCCGCCCCCGGCGACGGCCGCGTGCCGCTCGGAACCCGAGCCGCTCACGACCCCGGCGCCGTAGGCGCAGACGAGCGCCGCCGCCATCGCGGCTCCGCGCAGCACGCCGCCCGGCCGCCTGTTCAGCGGGGACACGGGCTCGACGGGGGCGCGGAGGGGGTCATGCGGCCAAGTGTAGGGCGGCACCGCGGCCCGGATCCGGCGGTTGCGCCGGATCCGGTCGCGGCGTCAGATCTTCAGGTATCTGCGCAGGGTCAGGAACGAGGAGACGGCGCACAGCAGGACGCCGAAGCAGATCGACACGATGATGACGAGGATCACCACGCTCCAGCCGAGCTGGCTGACGAGCTGGACGTCCCCCGCGAGTCTGTCGACCAGGAGTTTCTTACTGAAGATCAGCAGTACGGAGGCGAACAAACCGCCGATCAGCCCGGCTATCGCGCCCTCCAGGATGAAGGGCATCTGGATATAGGTGTTCGACGCGCCGACCAGCCGCATGATGCCGGTCTCCCGGCGCCGGTTGAACGCCGACAGCCGCACGGTGTTGCCCACCAGCATCACCGCGGCGATCACCTGGATCAGCGCGATCGTCAGCGCCGCGACCTGCAGGCCGTTCAGGATGCGGAAGAACCGTTTCAGGATCTCCTGCTCGTTGATCACCGAGTCGACGCCGGGCTGGTTGAGCATCGCCTGCGCGACCGCCTTGTACTCCTCCGGGTTCTTCAGCTTCACCCGGAACGAGTCGGGGATGTCGCCCTCGCGGGTGCTCTCCACGAAGCCGGGCGAGCCCGCGAAGCGGTCCTTGAAGCGGGCGTAGGCCTGCTGCTTGTTCTCGTACTGGACCTGCGAGACCTGCGGCATCTTCTCGAGCTGCGCCTTGAGCGTCTGCCGCTGCTGGTCGGTGACGTCCTGCTTCTGGCAGACCGGGTTCGAGCTCGTCTTCGCGCACAGGAAGATCGACACCTCGATCTTGTCGTACCAGTAGCTCTTGGACGCGGAGACCTGCTGCCGCAGGAGCAGCCCGGTGCCGAAGAGCGCCATGGCGATGGCGACGGTGATGACGAGGGAGATCGTCATCGTCATGTTCCTGCGGAGACCGATCCAGATCTCCTGGAGAACGAACTGTACGCGCATGCCTCGCTGTCCTTGATCGCCGTTGCCGGGCCGGGAGCCGGGGCGGCCGCGGGACGCGGCGCCGGCGGCCGCCTCTCGGGCACCCTCAGGGTGTCCTACGACCCGGCGGGAATCGATGGTTCAGATTTCGCTGCGCCCGTTCCGGCGCGCATGTGTCAGTACGCCTGCCCGTACACGCCGCGCGACTGGTCGCGGACGACGCGGCCGTCCTCCAGCTCGACGACGCGCTTGCGGAACGCGTCGACGATGGCGGCGTCGTGGGTGGCCATGACGACGGTGGTGCCGGTCCGGTTGATGCGGTCCAGCACCTTCATGATGCCGATCGAGGTGGCGGGGTCGATGTTCCCGGTCGGCTCGTCGGCCAGCAGGATCATCGGGCGGTTGACGAACGCGCGCGCGATGGCGACGCGCTGCTGCTCGCCGCCGGACAGCTCGTCCGGCATCCGGTGGGCCTTGCCCTCCAGGCCGACCAGGTCGATGACCTCGGGGACGACCTTGCCGATGAACCGCCGCGGCTTGCCGATCACCTCGAGGGCGAACGCGACGTTCTCGAAGACGTTCTTGTTGGGCAGGAGGCGGAAGTCCTGGAAGACGCAGCCGATCCTGCGGCGCAGGTGCGGCACCTTCCAGTTGCTCAGCCTGCTCAGGTCCTTGCCCGCCACGTGCACGTGACCCTGGGAAGGACGCTCCTCCTTCAGGATGAGGCGCAGGAAGGTCGACTTCCCGGAGCCGGACGGACCCACCAGGAACAGGAACTCGCCCTTCTCGATGGCGACGTTCACATGCTGGAGGGCGGGCCGGTTCTGGCTCGGGTAGACCTTGGTGACGTTGTCGAAGTGGATCACGGCTGCATCACGGCGGTTCGCTGTAGGGGTTGGGGAGCGGGCCGGCCCGCGGCCACGGAAGAGTCCGTGACCCCTTGCCTGCGCCGCCCGGCTTCACGGCCAGGTGGGACGCGGAGCCTTCGAGCAGTGTAGAGGGGAGAGGCGACCGCCTCGTCCCACTCGGAGCGGTACGGGCGCCCAGGGCCGGCACCGCGTCCGATCTGTGCGTGACGTCCGATCAGTGCCATGTGAACCGTCTCCCGACGTCCGGTCGTTTCATACCGGCTTTGCCCCCGGACTTGCCGGAACGACCATACAGTCCGGCTACGCTGGATGATGGCGAAAGATACCTAATAGATGGACGAACGACCAGACAGGCCGACGCTTCCCGCACGGACCACGTGCCGTTGTCGGAGATTGGGGCCCACGACATGAGCTGCGAACATCTCATCTGTGCTCGGTGCTCGAACCCGGTGGTGGAGGGCCGCTGCCCCACCTGCCGGGAGGCCCGCTCGGAGCTGCACGACCACGGCCCGTCCGTGCCGCCCGCCGTGGTCCTGGCGATCCTCGTCGCGCTGCTGTTCGCGGCGCTCGTCCTCCAGCGCGTCTACGGCTGACGCGGCGCCCTACGGCTTCTTGACCGGCCCTAGGGCTTCTTGATCGGCCTAGGGCTTCTTGATCGGCGGCGTGGCCGCCTTGGTCACCGCGCCGTCGTCGGCGAGCATGTGCGCCTTCACCTGTGCGGCGCGCTTCTTGGCCTTCGGCGGATCGAACGCGGCGAAGTGCAGCGTCGCCGTGGTGTCGACCTCGTTGCCCTCGACCGCCCCGTCGAGGAGGTGCTCGGCCTCCTGCGGGATCTCCGGCTTCGGTGTGCGCGGGTCCTTGGCGACCAGCGAGGTGTTGCGGAACAGCGAGTAGATGACCAGCCCGCCGCCGTGCTCGGTCCGCAGCCCGAAGTAGGGGAACGGCGTCGCCGTGTAGACGACCGTGTAGGTGATGTCGTCCTTCTTGGCCTTCTTCCTGGCGCGCTTGGCGTCCTGGTAGAAGCCGGTGGTGACGGGGTTGGACTTCATCACCTTCGCGGCGACGCTGCGCGGCCCCTCGGCGGCGATCGTCGCCTGGATCCCGCCGACGTCGCGGGGGCGGATCAGCAGGGACGCGTCGCCCGCGCTGAGGGCCGTCGCGTAGCCGGCGGCGTCGATCGCCACCTTCGGCTCCTTGGCCTTCTCCTGCAGGACGGTCGCGACCGTGAGCTTCCAGTGGTCGGACGGCCCGCGCAGGATGAAGCCCATCAGCACCCTGCGCTTGCTCTTGGGCCGGTCCATGACGGAGCGGTCGACCGACACCACGAACCACTGCGGGTAGGCGGCGTCCTTCAGCTTCGGCACGTACAGCCTGGGCTTGCCGTAGCCGAAGCGCGGCACCGGGTCGCCGTCGTAGGCGGCCTTGCGGAACTCGGCCGCGGTGAGCTGGGACTGGCCGTCCGACGTCCACGTCAGGGCGAGGCGCTCATCGCCGGCGGCCCTGGCCACGTCCTCGTCGGTGACGTAGGACCGGAACGCCTGCTCCGCGACCTGCGGGGTCAGCGCCACCGGCGCGGGCGGGGACGTCTTCGGCATGGTGACGGTGGGCCGCGCCTCCGTCTTGCCCTCGGCGCAGCCCGCGGCGGTGAGCAGGGCGAGCAGCACCCCGGCCGCGACCACCCGCAGGAAGCTGTGCAAAGACCCGTCCCCCGGACCGAGATTCCAGGGCCGGCCGCCCTCGGCCGACCTCCTCGGCCCGTGATTCTGCCATCCGCATGATATTGGAGGGACCTCCGGTCGTCCGCCATGGGGCGATAAGCATGCCGGGACGGCGATAAGCTCGGACCGTGGCAGGCATCGAACCCGAAGAGCAGCTCAAGGAGCTCGGCTCGACCCTGTCCAGCATCGAGCAGGTGCTGGACCTCGACGGCATGCGCCGCGACATCGCGGAGCTGCGCGAGCAGTCGGCCGACCCCGACCTGTGGAGCGACCAGGAGCGCGCCCAGTCGGTGACGCGCCGCCTGTCGTACCTGGAGAGCGAGCTGAACCGCGTCGAGGGCCTGAGGCAGCGGCTCGACGACACCGCCACGCTGTACGAGATGGCCCGGGAGATGGACGACGCCGACACGCGCACGGAGGCCGACGAGGAGCTGGCCGCCCTGAACAAGGCCGTCCAGCAGCTCGAAGTGCGCACCCTCATGTCGGGCGAGTACGACGCCCGCGAGGCGCTGGTCACCATCAACGCGCAGGCCGGCGGGGTGGACGCGGCCGACTGGGCCGAGCAGCTCCAGCGGATGTACCTGCGCTGGGCCGAGCGGCACGGCTACCCGACGGAGGTCTACGAGACGTCCTACGCCGAAGAGGCCGGGATCAAGTCGACCACGTTCACCGTGAAGGCCCCCTACGCCTACGGGACGCTGCGCGGCGAGCACGGCACCCACCGGCTCGTCCGGATCTCCCCCTTCGACAACCAGGGCCGGCGGCAGACGTCGTTCGCGGGCCTGGACGTCGTCCCCGTGGTGGAGCAGAGCGACCACGTCGACATCGACGAGACCGAGCTGCGGATCGACGTGTACCGGTCGTCGGGGCCCGGCGGCCAGGGCGTCAACACCACCGACTCGGCCGTGCGGATCACCCACATCCCGACCGGCATCGTCGTCTCCTGCCAGAACGAGCGAAGCCAGCTGCAGAACAAGGCCACGGCCATGAACGTCCTGCAGGCCAAGCTGCTGGAGCGCAAGCGCCACGAGGAGGCGGAGAAGCTCTCCGAGCTGCGCGGCGAGGGCACCACGAGCTGGGGCACGCAGATCCGCAACTACGTCCTGCACCCGTACCAGATCGTGAAGGACCTGCGCACCGGCGTCGAGGTCGGCAACCCCACCGCGGTCCTGGACGGCGACATCGACGAGTTCATCGAGGCCGAGATCCGCTGGCTGCGCCAGCAGGAGATCGCCTGACCCCAGGCCCGCCCCGCGAGCGGCGGCACCTTTTTCGGCCGACTTTCGTGTTCATAGAGTGACTGTGCGGTCACTCTGCGAGGATGCCGGGTGGTTCGATCAATGTCGCCATTCGGGGGGGCCTCATGGCCGCACGCACTTTCGTCTCCATGCTCATACCCGGCCTGCTGGCCGCCGCCGTGAGCACCGGCTGCTCCGGCAGCACCTCCTCCTCCGCGGCCCCGGGGAAGCCGCAGGGGGCGCCCGCGCTCACCAAGGAGCAGGCGCAGCAGGTCCTCGCGTCCTTCACCGCCGGGATGAACAGGGCGGGGCACAGGTTCAGCGGCCGGACGCTGCGCACGGTCGAGGCCGACCCGCAGCTCTCCATGGACGTCGCCGCGCTCAAGCTCCGGCGCGCCGTCCGGCAGCGTCCGCCGAAGGTGGCCTTCGCCCACCCGACGTTCTACATCCCGCGGCTGACCGGCTACCCGCACTGGTTCGCGGCCGACGCCGTCACCGGGCAGGGCAAGCGGGCGCTGCGCCACGCGCTGCTGTTCACGCAGGCCGGGCAGGGCGCGCCGTGGCTGCTGACCGCCGACCCCTACCCGTCCGAACTCGCCCTCGGCCACGTCGCGCTCGACCCGCAGGGCTACGCCACCCCGGTGGCCCCGGACGTCAAGGACCTCGCCGTCCAGCCCGCGAAACTCGCCCAGGCGCACGCCGCGCTCCTCACGGACGGGCCCGGCGCCCCCGGGGCGGCCCTCCTCGCGGAAGGGGCCAGGACCACCGAGACCTACAAGGCGCTCAAGGAGGGCGAGAAGAGCCTCGCCGCACGCGGGGTCACGCTCTCGTCCCGCTTCTCCCCCTCGCAGTACAAGGTCTACGGGCTGCGCACCAAGGACCGCGGGGCCGTCGTCTGGTACGTCCTGAAGCAGAACGAGGCGTACTCGGCGGCCCGGCGGGGCCGCATGACCGTCAGCGGAGACCTCGTCGGCCTCGCCCCGCCCGCCAGCGCCCGGACGCGCCTGGACACGATCGTCCTCGTGCAGTACCTGGCCAGCGTTCCGCCCAAGGGCCGCGCCACGATCAGCGGCATGTACCGCAAGGCCATCACCGCCCAGGGCTCCTGAACTCCGTCGGGTGCCGGCCGGTCCCGCCCCTCCTGACCGCTGCGGCGGGCCCCGGTCGGCACTCGACGGTACTTATTGCTTTCATCTCCTCCTTCGGGAACTAACGCTCTGGGGAGGAAACCCCATCGCGGCGACCCCAGCCCGTACCGCAACCACGCGACAACCTCCATGGTTGCGATCGCGTCCGAAGGCAGGTTCGAGCGAAGCAAGAACCTGATCGCGCAGCGAGCCGCCAAGGCGAGACGGAGCGATGCCAGCGATCGCCCGCTTTTTCGACGATGGAGGGCCGCCAGGCCCGAAGGAGGAGAAAAAGCTATTCAGCAGGGAGGGAGCTGGAGGTGACCAAGGTGCGGATGGCGCCTAGGGCCACTGAGAGGGTGGCCAGGTCGAAGCTGTCGCTCTCCCAGATCTCGCTGAGGGTCTGCTGGGCGCGCTGGACGGCGGGCCTGTTCTTCTCCGCCCAGTGGATCATCCGCTCCTCGGGGTTGCCGCCCGGCTCGCTGGTGATGAGGACGTCCCGGGTGAGGGCGGAGTGCGCGGCGTACAGGTCGTCGCGGAGGGCGGAGCGGGCCATCGAGCGCCACTTGTCGTCGCGCGGCAGGGCGATGATGCGCTCGCGCAGGCGGGACAGCTGGAGCCGGTCCGCGAGGTCGAAGTAGATCTCGGCGACCTCCTCCACCGGACGTCCCGTGTCGTGCGCGATGCCGACCACGTCGAAGGTGGAGTAGGCGGGGACGAACGTGGCGCACTGCTCGGCCAGCTCGTCCGGGACGCCCAGCTCGGCGAAGCCGTCGCGGCGCTGCTCGAACGCGGCGAGGTCCAGCCCGACCAGGAGCTTCGACAGGTGCGCGCTCAGGGTGGCCGCGCCGCCGGTGAAGAAGTCGATCGTCTCCTGGATGTCGAACGGGGGCCGCCGGTTGTGCAGCAGCCAGCGGGCGCCGCGCTCGGTCAGCTTGCGCGCCTCCAGCAGCATCGCGATCTGCGTCGACTCCTCGACCTGGTGCGACAGGTTCTCCACCGACTTCCAGAAGCGCGGCATCTGGAACACGTCGCGGGCGACGAGGTAGGCGCGGGCGATGTCGGAGGAGGACGCGCCCGTCTCCTCGTTCATCCGGAAGACGAACGTGGAGCCGCTCGCGTTGACCACGTCGTTCACCACGGCGGTGGTGATGATCTCGCGGCGCAGCGGGTGCCGGTCCATGAAGGGCCGGAACCGCTCGCGCAGCGGCGTCGGGAAGTAGTCGACCAGCCACGACTCCAGGTAGGGGTCGTCGGCGAGGTCGGAGGCGACGAGGTCGGCGTCCAGCGCGAGCTTGGCGTAGGCGACCAGCACCGAGAACTCGGGGCTGGTCAGGCCGTGCCCGGAATGGCGCCGCTCGGCGAGGGCCTTGTCGTCGGGCAGAGCCTCCAGGCGCCGTTTGAGGCGGCCGTCGCGCTCCAGCTTGCGCATGTACCGGGCGTGGACGTGCAGCATCGCCGACGCCTGCGCGCGGGACGCGGCGAGCACCACGTTCTGCGCGTAGTTGTCGCGCAGGACGAGCCGCCCCACCTCGTCGGTCATCTCGTAAAGCAGGCCGTCGCGCTGCTTGCCTTCCAGCTCCCCGTCCCGCACCGCCTGGTCGAGCAGGATCTTGATGTTGACCTCGTGGTCGGAGGTGTCGACGCCCGCGGAGTTGTCGATGAAGTCGGTGTTGATCAGGCCGCCGCCGCGGGCGAACTCGATCCGGCCGAGCTGCGTGACGCCGAGGTTGCCGCCCTCGCCGACGACCTTGCAGTGCAGCTCGGCGCCGTCCACGCGGACGGGGTCGTTGGCCTTGTCGCCGACGTCGGCGTTGCTCTCCAGCGACGACTTGACGTAGGTGCCGATGCCGCCGTTCCACAGCAGGTCGACCGGCGCCCGCAGGATGGCCCGGATCAGCTCGAAGGGCGGCAGGGTCTTCACCCCGTCGCCGAGCCCGAGCGCCGCCCGCACCTGCGGGGTGATCTGGATCGACTTCACGCTGCGGGGGTACACCCCGCCGCCCTTGGAGATCAGCGAGGTGTCGTAGTCGCCCCAGCTGCTGCGCGGCAGCTCGAACAGCCGGCGGCGCTCGGCGAACGAGGCGGCGGCGTCCGGGGCGGGGTCGAGGAAGATGTGCCGGTGGTCGAACGCGGCGACGAGCCGGATGTGCTCCGACAGCAGCATCCCGTTGCCGAACACGTCCCCGGACATGTCGCCGATGCCGACGACGGTGAAGTCCTCGCTCTGGATGTCCTTGCCGAGGGCCCGGAAGTGGTACTTCACCGACTCCCAGGCGCCGCGGGCGGTGATGCCCATGCCCTTGTGGTCGTAGCCGACCGAGCCGCCGGAAGCGAACGCGTCGCCGAGCCAGTAGCCGTACTCGGCGGCGACGCCGTTGGCGATGTCGGAGAACGTCGCGGTGCCCTTGTCGGCGGCGACGACCATGTAGGTGTCGTCGCCGTCGTGGCGGACGACGTTCGGCGGCGGCACGACCTTGCCGTCCACGAGGTTGTCGGTCAGGTCGAGCAGGCCGGAGATGAAGTCCTTGTAGCAGGCGATGCCGGCCTTCTGCCACGCCTCCCGGTCGACGGACGGGTCGGGCAGCTGCTTGCCGACGAAGCCGCCCTTGGCGCCCGCCGGGACGATGACGGTGTTCTTCACCGCCTGCGCCTTGGCCAGGCCGAGGATCTCGGTGCGGAAGTCCTCGCGCCGGTCCGACCAGCGCAGCCCGCCGCGGGCGACCGACCCGAACCGCAGGTGCACGCCCTCGACCTTCGGCGAGTACACGAAGATCTCGTACATGGGGCGGGGCTGCGGCAGGTCCGGGATGCCCTCCGGGTCGAACTTCATCGCCAGGTACGGCTTGTTCTGGTAGTGGTTCGTGCGCAGGGTCGCCTGGACGAGCGCCAGGTAGGCGCGCAGGATCCGGTCCTCGTCGAGGCTCGCGACGTCGTCCAGCTTGCCGCGGATCTCCTCGGTGATGCCGGCGCTGCGCTCCTCCTCGCCGCCCCGCAGCGAGGGGTCGAGCCGGCTCTCCCACAGCCGGATGATCAGCCGGGTGATCGAGGCGTTGCGCAGCAGCACCTGCTCGATGTAGCGCTTGGAGAACGTCGTGCCCGCCTGCCGCAGGTACAGGGCGTAGGCGCGCAGGATCATCGCCTGCCACCAGGTCAGCCCGACGTGCAGGACGAGCGCGTTGAAGCCGTCGTTCTCGATGCCGCCGCGCCACAGCATCGTGAAGGCGTCCTGGAACAGGTCCTTGACGGCCTCCGCCGGGACGTCCGCGGGCGGCACGTACCGCAGCCCGAGGTCGTAGATCCAGAACCGGCGGCCGTCGGAGGGGTTGATCTCGTACGGCCGCTCGTCGATCACCTCGACGCCCATGTTCTGCAGCAGCGGCAGCACCCGCGACAGCGAGATGGGCTCGCCCAGCCGGTAGATCTTCAGCCGCCGCTCGCCGGGCCCGGCGCCGTCCGGCGCGTACAGGTCGATCGAGGTGTCGGTGCTCTCGTCGAGCGCGGCGAGGCGGCGCAGGTCGGCGACGGCGGTGCGGGCCGGGAAGTCGGCCTTGTAGCCCTCGGGGAACGCCTCGCCGAAGGTGCGGCCGAGCGTTCCGGAACGTTCCTCTCCGGACTGCTCGGCGATCGCGTCGGCGAGGTCGTCCTCCCACGAGCGGGTGGCCTGGGCGAGCCGCTCCTCCAGCTCCGAGACGTCGACGTCCGGCAGCGGGCGGCCGCGCTCGCCGCGGACCACGACGTGCAGCCGGGCCAGGATCGACTCGGTGACGTTCGCGCTGTAGTCGACGCTGACGCCGTCGAACGCCTCCCTGAGCAGGTCCTGGATGCGCAGCCGGATCTTGGTGGTGTAGCGGTCGCGCGGCAGGTAGACCATGCAGGACATGAAGCGGCCGTACAGGTCCTTGCGCAGGAACAGCTTCAGCTGGCGGCGCTCGCGCAGCCGCAGCACGCCGAGGGAGATCTTCAGCAGGTCGTCGACCGAGATCTGGAAGAGCTCGTCGCGCGGGTAGCTCTCCAGTATCTCGATGAGGTCCTGGCCGTCGTAGCTGTCGGGGGCGAACCCGGCGCGCTCCAGCACCTCGTCGAGCTTGGGCCGCAGCACCGGGACGTGCGCGATCGACTCGCTGTAGGCGACGTGGCTGAACAGCCCGAGGAACCGGCGCTCCCCGATCACCTCGCCGGACTCGTCGAACTTCTTCACCCCGATGTAGTCCAGGTACAGGGGGCGGTGGACGGTGGAGCGGGAGTTCGCCTTGGTGAGGACGAGCAGGCGCTTCTCCGTCGCCTTCTCGCGGACCTCCGGCGGCAGCGCGGCGAAGCTGTCGGACTCGCGCTTGTCGTTGCGCAGGATCCCGAGGCCGGTGCCCGGCTCGGGGCGCAGCGCCGTCCCGTCGCCGGTGAGCGTGTAGTCGCGGTACCCGAGGAACGTGAAGTGGCCGTCGGCCAGCCAGTCGAGCAGCTCGACGCCTTCGGCGAGCTCCTTGGCCGGCAGCGGCGGCGGCACCTCCTGGACCGCGGTCGCGATCTCGTGGGCGCGGGCGCGCATCTTGGGCTCGTCCTCGACGGCGACCCGGACGTCCTGCAGGACGCGGATCAGGTCCTTCTCCAGGGTGTCCAGGACGACCTGGTCGGTGGTGCGGTCGACCTCGATGTGCATCCACGACTCGTCGACGTCGGCGTCGCTGTCGTGGTTGCCGCGGAAGGCCCTGAGGTGGCCCGCGACGTCGCGGTCCACGCCCAGCAGCGGGTGGACGATCATGTAGGTCGCCAGGTGGTGGCGGGTCAGCTCCATCGTGACCGAGTCGACGAGGAACGGCATGTCGTCGGTGACGACCTGGACGACGGTGCGGCCCGGGTCCCAGCCGTCCTCCTGGAGGGTCGGCGTGAAGACGCGCACCTTCGCGCGCCCCTGCGGCCGCTCCTCGCCGAGCGCGCGGTGCGCCATCGCGGGCCCGCAGATGTCGGCCGGATCCCGCTCCAGCAGGTCCTCGCGGGCGACCTGGCGGTAGTAGAGGCGGAGGAAGGCGAAGGCCTCCTCCACGTCCCCGCGCGCCTCCGGACGCCTCGCGCACGTCTCGGCGGCCCGCCGGAGCAGGTCGTCCTTCGCTTGATCGAGCATGCCGCTCATCGACAATCTCCCCTTGAGACCCATCGCCACCTCGTTGTGGCGCCGCTCACTGCACGAGCGTAGCCAGGAATCGCCGCAAAGCCGACCTGGTCCCGTGCATGGCCGACGTGGCCTATCCCACCCTGTCAGGGTGCCCGAAGCGACTCGGGCCGATCATGTGATTCGGTGCCGGAGGGAGCGTCAGCCCGCGGCCTGGCCGGTGGTGCCCGCGCCGCTGCCGGTGCCGGTGCCGCCGCCCCCGGGGTCGGTGCCGCCGCCTCCGGGGTCGGTGGGGGTGTCGGTCGGCGTGTCGGTGGGGCCGGTGGACGGGTCGGTCGGGTCGGTGGGCGTGTCGCTCGGCGGCGTCGTGGTCGGCGAGTCGGACGGGGTCGGGGTGCCGCTCTGGGTCGGGCTGCCGGTCGGGGTGGGGTCGCCGGTGGGGGTCGGGTCGTAGGACGTCGGCGGCCCCTCCCGCACGGGCTGCCGGCTGGTGGGCGCCTCGGTGGTCGGCACGACGTCGCTCGACGTGGGCGGCCCGCTCGGGTCGCTGACCTTGCGGCCCGCCTTGCCGCCGCCGTCGGAGCCGAGCAGCAGGACGGAGGAGATGACGATGACCGCGACGAGCAGCGCGGCGGCCCCGGCGAGCGCCGCGGAGCGCCCCGAACCGGTGAGCGAGCGCCGCAGCCCGCCGCCCTCCCCGCCGGCGGCGTCGCCGGGCATTGTCTCGTCGGCGGCCCACGCGGCCGGCGCGAGCAGCGGCTCGGCCTCCCGCGCCGCGTCGCGGTCGGAGGCCGGCGCGTCGAAAGCGTCGTCGAAGGAGTCGTCGAAGTCCGGGGTCCGGTCGAACACCGGGTCGTCGTCGAACACCGGGGTGTCGGCGAACACGGGGTCGGGCTCGAACACCTCGTCCTCGTCGCCGCCCTCCGCCGCCAGGACGGACCCGGCGGCCAGCATCGCGGTCTCGTCGGTGTCGCCGGAGGGGCGGGCGGCGGGACGCGCCGCCTCCTCGTGCCCGAGCAGCCGCATCAGCACCTGCCGGGCGCCCGGGCGCCGGGACGGGTCCTTCTCCAGGCAGTCGAGCACCAGGTCGCGCAGCGGCCCGTCCAGGCCGCCGAGCTCGGGCTCCTCGTGCAGGATCCGGTTGATCACGGCGGGGATGGTGTCCTGGCCGAACGGCGGCGCCCCGGTGGCGGCGAAGGCCAGCGTGGCCGCCCAGCAGAACACGTCCGCGGGCGTCCCGACCTCGTCGCCGCTGATCTGCTCGGGCGCCATGTAGGACGGGGTGCCGATCACCCGGCTGGTGAGGGTGGTGCCGCCACTGAGCGCGCGGGCGACGCCGAAGTCGATGACGCGCGGGCCGTCCGGGCCGATCAGCACGTTGTGCGGCTTGAAGTCGCGGTGGACGATGTTCGCCTGGTGGATCGCGGCGAGTGCGGTCGCGGTGCCGACGGCGAGCCGGTCGAGCGCGGCGCCGTGGAGCGGGCCGTCCGCCAGGACCTGCTGGTTCAGCGACGGGCCCGGCACGTACTCGCTGACGATGTAGGGGCGGTCACCGGTCGCGTCGGCGTCGATCACCTGCGCCGTGCAGAACGGCGCCACCTGCTTGGCGACCTCCAGCTCGCGCAGGAACCGGGCGAGCGCCTTGTCGTCGGACGTCAGTTCGGCGTGCAGCAGTTTGATCGCGACCTGCCGGCCGTCCTCGGCCACGCCGAGGAACACCGTGCCCTGGCCGCCCTCGCCCACTCGGCCGATCAGGGCGTACGTCCCCAGCCGGTCCGGGTCTCCGGACCGCAGCGCCCCAACCTCCATGCGTGGAACCGTCCCTCTCCTTGATCGACGGATCGAGCGAGCCCCGACCCGGATCACCCCTCCGACTGTGTGACGCGCGAGACACGAGGCAAGTTCACCCGATCCCGCGACCATTCGGAGCGAACTGGTCCATCGCCCCCGGTGGCCAGCTTTGGGTCGGCTACCACCCTAATGGCGTCACATCCACCTGTGCCCAGGACGCGCCAGATGTCACTCCGGAAGCCCGATTCACCATGGGTAGCCGGGGGACTACAGACGTCGTGTCACTGCGGAAGCTCGTGCCACTACAGAAAGCAGCGTCACTATCGATAGCAGCGTCTCTCCTGAAGGAAGTGTCACTCCGGAGCGGTGTCGTTACAGAGCAGTGTCGCACCGGCGGCGGAGGCGCACGGCGTAAACGGCGCCACGCGCGGGACACTGGGCACATGGCGACACTCGACGGCCGCCGCGTCCGCACGCGCGCCGAATTCATGGACGAGCACGGGCTCGGCCGCAGCACCCTGGAGAAGTGGTACCGCGAGCGCGCCTCAAACGGCCACCCCGAGGCGGTGGGGACGGTCGGCTCCCAGCTCGCTTGGGACGCCGACGAGTGGGCCCGCTGGTACGAGGCGCACCGCTCCCGGGACGTCCCGGCCGGCCTCGCCACCCGCGACGAGCTGGCGGCGCGCCACGGCCTCAGCCGCCACCGCCTCAAGCAGCTCTGGGCGGACCGCGCGTCCAACGGCCACCCCGAACCGGCGCACCGCGCCGGCAAGGCCCTGTACTGGGACGAGGCCGCCTGGACCGCCTGGTACCGCGCCCTCGCCGAGCGCCCGGCCGAGGAGGGGCCCGACGACCTCGTCACCTTGGCCGAGGCCGCCCGCATCCTCGGCCTGGCGCAGACGAGCGTCACCGTCTACGCCAGGCGCCCGCCCGCCGGCTGGCCGGAGCCCGCCAGAGTGGAGCCGCTGGGAGGGGGCCGCGTCCGCCGGCTCTACCGGCGGCGCGACGTCCTCGCCTACGCCGCGGCCAAGGGGTGAAGCCGAGCCAGGGGTGAAGCCGGGCTGCGGGGTAAAGCCGGGCTGCGGGGTGAAGCCGGGCTACGGGGTGAAGTGGGTCAGGACCTCGGGGTTCGCCATGGAGTCGCGGTTGGCGGCCTTGTCGACCGGGGTCCCCTGGAGGATCTTGCGGACGGGGACCTCCAGCTTCTTGCCGGACAGCGTGCGCGGGATGCCGGGCACGGCGGTGATCTCGTCCGGGACGTGCCGGGGCGACAGCGCGGACCTGATCCGCTTGCGCAGCTCCGCCACCAGCTCGTCGGTGAGCGAGGCGCCCTCCGCGAGCTGGACGTACAGCAGCAGCCGGCCCTCCTGGCCGAGGCGCCCGGTGTCGATCACGAGGCTGTCGGTGATCTCGTCGAACGCCTCGACGACGCGGTAGAAGTCGGACGTGCCCATGCGGACGCCGCCGCGGTTGAGCGTGGAGTCGGACCGCCCGTAGATCACGCAGCCGCCGTCCGGCAGGACCTTGATCCAGTCGCCGTGCCGCCACACGCCCGGGAACATGTCGAAGTAGGAGCCGCGGTAGCGCTCGCCGTCCTCGTCGTTCCAGAAGAAGACGGGCATGGACGGCATGGGCTCGGTGATGACCAGCTCGCCCACCTCGTCGACCACCGGCTTGCCGTCCTCGGTGTAGGCCTCCACCTTCGCGCCGAGGCCGCGGCACTGGATGACGCCGGCGCGCAGCGGCAGGAGCGGCGACGGGCCGACGAAGCCGGTGCACAGGTCGGTTCCGCCGGAGAAGGAACCGAGCAGCAGGTCGCTGCCGACCGCCTCGTACACCCAGGCGAAGCCCTCGGGCGGGAGCGGCGACCCGGTGGAGCCGATGCCGCGCAGCCGGGACAGGTCGAGCTCCTCGCCGGGGCGGCGGCCCTCCTTCGCCGACGCCGTGATGTAGGGCGCGCCGACCCCCATGTAGGTGACGCCGGTGTCCGCGGCGAGCGTCCAGAGGTCGAGGGGGGCGCCGTCGTACATGACGACGGTGGACCCCACCAGCAGGCCGCCGATGAGGTAGTTCCACATCATCCAGCCGGTGGTGGTGTACCAGAAGAACACGTCCTCGGGGCCGAGGTCCTGGTGGAAGGACAGCGCCTTGAGGTGCTCCAGGACCACGCCGCCGTGGCCGTGGACGATCGGCTTCGGCAGCCCGGTCGTCCCGGAGGAGTAGACGACCCACAGCGGATGGTCGAACGGGACGTCCTCGAACTCCAGGGTGTCGTGGCCCGCCCGGGGCAGGTCGCCGTAGTGCATGCCCACGCGCAGGCCCTCGGGGGTGGCGGCCGGGTCCAGGTACGGGACGAGGACGGTGGCGGCCAGGCTCGGCAGCGCGGCCTCGATCTCGCCGACGACCTCCCGCCGGTCGAACCGCTTGCCGTTGTAGGCGTAGCCGTCCACGGCGATCAGGACCTTGGGCTCGATCTGCGCGAACCGGTCGATCACCGAGGAGGACCCGAAGTCGGGCGAGCACGACGACCAGACCGCCCCGAGCGACGCCGTGGCCAGGAAGCAGATCAGCGCCTCGGGGATGTTCGGGATGTAGGCGGCGACCCGGTCGCCCTTGCCCACGCCCAGCCCGGCCAGGCCCGCGCGCACCTCCGCGACGTGCAGCGCCAGCTCGCGGTACGACAGCACCCGGTGCCCGCCCGCCTCCGAGCGGAAGACGACCGCCGTCTCGTCGGGAGAACCCTCGGCCCGGCGCAGGGCGTTCGCCGCGTAGTTGAGGGTCGCGCCGGGAAACCACTTCAGCCCGTCGACCGGCATGGGGCCGCCCGTGCGGACGGGGCCGTCGCCGCGCTCGCCGACGACCTGGAAGTACGACCAGATCGCGTCCCAGAACGCGTCGACCTCCGTGACCGACCAGCGCCAGAGCTCGTCGTAGGACTCCGCGAGGACGCCCCGGTCCCCCAGCCAGTGGGCGAACCGCGTCACCCGCGCGTTCGCGACCACCTCCTCCGACGGCTCCCACAGCGCCGAACCCTCGGATACCTCCCGGGCCATACCTCTCCCTCCCCGCCGCGCCACGCTGCGCGACCGTCCCAATATCGGCCCCGCCCGGCACACCGTGCAACTTGCCCGCCGTGCCCGCCGTCAAGCCCGGCAACCCCTCCTATCGCAGGTCAAAACGCATCTTCGGGCAACCCCGCGCTCCCACACAGAAAACGCCCCGCACATCCTCCGCTCCCACACACCCCGAGAACCGGCAGGTCGAACGGTGCACACCGCCGTGCACGGCGATATGTAGGACCGCGGGATGGACGCCCTCGCAGTGCCCATTCACAGGGAGGGGATCAGCCCCGCAGGAAGCGGCAGTTCTCGCCGCTGACCCACAGGGCCCCCTCGGCCGCGCCGGTCGGGCAGCGGTAGGTGTCGTTGTTGCGGCGGTCGACGATGGTGACGTCCGAGACCGGACCCCACTGGCCGGGGTCGCAGTTCCGTCCCTGGACCTGGGGGATCCGCGGCTCCACCTGCTCGCACACGGAGATCTCTCCGGCGCGTTCGGCGCCGGCCCGGACGGGGTCGGCCGGGGGCGTGGTCAGGATGAGCGCGGAGGCGCCGAGGACCGCGGCGAGGACGGTGGACACGGCGAGCGCACGACATGTCACGATAATCACTCCTCGTTGTCAAGTGATTACCCGAAGTTATCGACGGCGCGCCCGTCGTGCTGCCCTCCCGAGGTGACATCTTCGTCCCGTCCGGGGGTCTTCTCGCGGCGCCTCACATCCGGGTCAGCTCGGCGACCGCGCTCACCACCGCGTTCGTGTCGGCGAGCGTCGCCAGGACCCGGTCCGCGCCGGCGGAGCGCAGCTCGGCCTCGGTGGCGCTGCCGGTGGCGACGGCGATGACCGGCGAGCGGGCGATGTGCGCGGCCTGGACGTCGCGCGGCGAGTCGGCGATGTAGACGGTCGCGGACTCGGGGTAGCGGGCGCCGTGCCGCTCCCCGGCGCGGGTGCGGGCGAGCTCCAGGAGGGCGGCCTTGCTGTAGACGCCGTTCTCGTAGCCGCCGGCCTCGAGGTCGAGGCGGCCTGCGAGGCCCAGCTCGGTCACCTTGAGCACGGCGTTCGGCTGGAGCGATCCGGTCAGCACCGACTGGACGACGCCGGGCACGTGCGCGAGCGCCTCGACGGCCTCGCGGGCGCCGGCGAGGACGCGGCCGTGGGCGCGCAGGTCGGCGCGGCGGCTCGCGAACGCCTCGGCCAGCGCGTCGAAGAAGGCGGGGAGGTGGTCGTCGGTGGTGACGACGTCGTTGAACGCGAGGGTCTCGAAGATGATCTCGGATTCGGTGCGGCCCGGCGTGGGCGCCAGGCGCAGCAGCGGCCGCCCGATGATCCGCTGGAACGCCTCGGCATAGGCGTCCCGGGTGATCCGTCCGACGTCGACCAGGGTGTGGTCGATGTTCCACAGCACGAGACGGTTCAGCGTCGACATCCCGTTCCCATGACGGCTCCAGGGGGTGTGCACAGACGCCGCCCCTCGGACGGCGAGGCGAGCCTATCGTCAAGCCTCTCACCGCTTCGACCGGTCGTGAAGGGGGCGGGGAGCTCAGCCCATGTGGGGGTAGCGGTGGTCGGTGGGCGGGACGAAGGTCTCCTTGATGGAGCGGGCGCTCGTCCAGCGGGTGAGGTTGAAGATCGACCCGGCCTTGTCGTTGGTGCCGGACGCGCGGGCGCCGCCGAACGGCTGCTGCCCGACGATCGAGCCGGTCGGCTTGTCGTTGACGTAGAAGTTCCCGGCGGCGAAGCGGAGGCGCTCGGTGGCCTCGGCGACGGCGGCGCGGTCGTCGGCGATGACGGCGCCGGTCAGGGCGTAGTCCGAGACGCCCTCCATCTGGGTGAGGACGCTGTCGTAGTCGACGTCGTCGTAGACGTGGACGCCGAGGATCGGGCCGAAGTACTCGGTGGTGAAGATCTCGTCGGTGGGGTCGGACGACTCCAGGACGGTGGGGCGCACGAAGTAGCCGCGCGAGTCGTCCATCTCGCCGCCGGCGAGCACTGTTGCGCTGTCGATCCCGCGGGCGCGCTCGATGGCGCGGCGGAGCTTGGCGAAGGCGCGGTCGTCGATCACGGCGCCCATGAAGGCGGACAGGTCGTCGGCGACGTCGCCCATGGTGAGGGCGTCGACCTCGGCGCAGAAGTCGTCGCGCATGCCGTCCCAGATGGAGCGCGGGATGTAGGCGCGGGACGCGGCGGAGCACTTCTGGCCCTGGTACTCGAAGGCGCCGCGGACGAGCGCCGTCTTCAGCACGGCGGGGTCGGCGGACGGGTGCGCGACGACGAAGTCCTTGCCGCCGGTCTCGCCGACGATCCGGGGGTAGCCGCGGTAGCCGGCGATGTTCTCGCCGATCGTCCGCCACAGCTGCTGGAAGGTGGCGACCGAGCCGGTGAAGTGCAGGCCGGCGAGCTCGGGATGGCGCAGCGCCACCGCGGAGACGGCGCGGCCGTTCCCGGTGACCATGTTGATCACGCCGGGCGGGAGGCCGGCGGCCTCCAGCAGGCGCATCGTGTGGTGGGCGGCGAGCTGCTGCGTCGGGGACGGCTTCCACACCACGACGTTGCCCATGATGGCGGGCGCGGTCGGCAGGTTCCCGGCGATCGCCGTGAAGTTGAACGGGGTGATCGCGAGGACGAAGCCCTCCAGCGGCCGGTACTCCAGCCTGTTCCACACCCCCGGCGACGACAGCGGCTGCTGCTCGTGGATCTGCTGGGCGTACCGGACGTTGAACCGCCAGAAGTCGATCAGCTCGCAGGCGGCGTCGATCTCGGCCTGCTGCACCGACTTGGACTGGCCGAGGATCGTCGCGGCGTTCAGCGTGGCCCGCCACGGCCCGGCGAGCAGCTCGGCGGCGCGCAGGAAGATCGCGGCGCGGTCGTCGAAGGACATGGCCCGCCAGGCGGGCGCCGCCTCCCGCGCGGCGGCGATGGCCTCGGTCACGTCCGCCTCGGTGGCCTCGCCCATCCGGCCGAGGACGTGCCCGTGGTCGTGCGGCTCCACGACGTCGACGGGGGTGCCCGCCCCCATCCGCCGCTCGTCCCCGATCGCCATGGTCAGCTCGGTCTGCGCGCCGCCCAGTTCCTTGATCCTGGCTTCCAGCGCGGCCCGCTCGGGGCTTCCCGGCGCGTACGTCCTGACCGGTTCGTTCATCGGAACCGGCACGGTGGTGACGGCGTCCATCTGACGTCTCCCTGCGATCCGGCGGCATGGTCACGGCATAGTCCGACGTGCCGGGGGACCTACCCCGCGCCAGGGCCGCTAGTCGAGGAGGTGGGCGAGTTCCTGGGTGGCGTACCAGAGGAGCTCGTGGCCCTCGGCGCCGTCCACGGTGAAGCGGGCGTCGTCGTCGCCTGCGTCGGCGGCCGCGAGGGCCTGCACGGCGGCGGCGATGTCGGGGACGGCGTCCGGGTCGTCCACGTGGCCGGAGGCGATCCGCTTCCACGGGACGGGGGCGGCGAGCTCGACGAGGGCCCGCTCCCCGTTGCCGAGGGCCGCGTCGCCGCGCGCCCAGGCGACCTGGTCGTCCGGGACCTCCGCGGCGAGCACGACGCGGCGGCGCGGGGCGGACGGGTGGGCGGCGAGCAGGCGCAGCGAGGCGCGGGCGGCGGCGGACATCGCCGCGTACTCCAGCTCCTCAAGGTCGCCGTCGGCGTACCACTCCCGCAGCGCGGGCGTGACCGCGTGGGCGGCGAGCGGCGCGGGGCCGATCTCCCGGGCGGTGTGGACGCCGGCGAGCAGCGTGAGCGTGGACGGCAGGTAGACGCGCATGACGGTCAGCAAGTCTGCCAGACGGTCAGGGCAGCAGGTCCATTCCGCGCAGTTCGGCGATCGTGGTGTCGGGGGCGGTGTGCAGGATGCCGCGGATGCCGAGCGACTCGGCGGCGCGGACGTTGTGCTCGATGTCGTCGATGAAGACGCACTCGGCGGCGGCCAGGCCGAGCAGGTCCAGGGCGTGCCGGAAGATCCGCTCGTCGGGCTTGCGCATCCCGACCTCGCAGGAGATGACGACCGCGTCGAAGAGCTCGGCGAACAGGTCGCGGGGGTACTCGTTGCCCCAGGAGTTCGACAGCAGGGCGGTGCGGGCGCCGGTGGCGCGGACCTCGCGCAGCGCGTCGTACATCGGCTCGACCGGGGCGAACGCGCCGAACATGCGGGTGATGAGCCCGGCGGCCTCCACGGGGTCGCCGTCGACGGTGAGCAGCTCGGCCGCGAGGAGCCGCTCGAACTCGGCGGTGGGCAGCGAGCCGTCCTCCAGGCCGTGGACGGGGTTCGTCCCGGCGCCGTCGTAGGCCTGCTTCACCCAGGCGCGCATCACGGTCTTGTAGCGCTCGACGTCGATGCGGTCGGCGGCGAGCCAGACCTGGATGGCGTCGGCCAGGGGGGAGGTGAGGACGCCGCCCCAGTCGGTGATCACAGCTTTGACGCTCACGCGCCGATGGTAGGCGATCCTCGGCGAATCGACCGAATCACGTTCTGTCAGAATGCCGCCCATGGACTTCGAACTCAGCCCGAAGGCACGCGACTACCGGGACCGCCTCCAGGAGTTCATGGACGCGCACGTGTACCCGGCCGAGCCCGTCTACGCCGCCTGGCGGGCGGAGAACGACCCGCACGCGCTGCCGCCGGTCGTCGAGGAGCTGAAGGCCGAGGCGCGCCGGCGCGGCCTGTGGAACCTGTTCCTGCCGGACGTGTCCGGGCTGTCGAACCTGGAGTACGCGACGCTCGCCGAGCTGACCGGGCGCTCGCCGGACCTCGCCCCGGAGGCGGTCAACTGCGCGGCGCCCGACACGGGGAACATGGAAGTCCTGCACATGTTCGGGACGGACGAGCAGAAGGAGCGCTGGCTCAGGCCGCTGCTGGACGGGGAGATCCGCAGCGCGTTCGCGATGACCGAGCCGGAGGTCGCCTCCTCCGACGCCACCAACATCACCACCTCGATCGTCCGGGACGGCGACGAGTACGTGGTCAACGGCCGCAAGTGGTTCATCACCGGCGCCGCCGACGAGCGCTGCAAGATCTTCATCGTGATGGGCAAGACCGATCCGGACGGGCCGGCGCACCGGCGGCAGTCGCAGGTGCTCGTGCCGCGCGACACCCCGGGCGTGACGGTCGTCCGGCACCTGCCCGTGTTCGGCTACCAGGACCAGCACGGCCACTCGGAGATCCTCTTCGAGGACGTCCGGGTGCCGGCGTCCAACATCCTCGCGGCCGAGGGCGACGGATTCATGATCGCGCAGGCCCGGCTCGGGCCCGGCCGCATCCACCACTGCATGCGGGCGCTCGGCATGGCGGAGCGGGCGCTGGAGCTCATGTGCCGCCGCGCCCTCTCCCGCGAGGCGTTCGGCGGGCCGCTGGCCAGGCAGGGCGTCGTCCGGGAGCAGATCGCCGAGTCGCGGATGGCGATCGAGCAGGCCCGGCTGCTGACCCTCAAGACCGCCTGGCTGATCGACAGGCACGGCGCCAAGGGCGCCCGGACGGAGATCGCCGCGATCAAGGTGGTCGTGCCCCGCATCACGCACGAGGTGCTCGACCGGGCGATCCAGGTGCACGGCGCCGCCGGCGTCTCCGACGACACCCCGCTGGCCTCGATGTACTCCTGGGTCCGCGCCATGCGCATCTTCGACGGCCCCGACGAGGTCCACGTCCGCACCGTGGCCCGCCAGGAACTACGCCGCTACGAGCCCTGACCCAGCAGCCCCCACCTCCTTCAGGCAGATCTCAGGCGTTGAAGGGCTTCTCTGACGCCTCCGTCTGTTTCCTCCAGGACCATCGTGGCGCGGGACGCGGGGACCTCGCCGAGCAGGGAGACCAGCGCGACGCGGGTGTTGCCGCCCGCTTCGGACAGCGCGTTCTCGCAGGTGCGGGCGTCCATCCCGGTCGCCTCGGTGAGGATGCGCACCAGCCGGGCCCGCAGCTTGGCGTTCAGCGCGTTCACGCTGACCATCAGGTTGGAGTAGGTGCGCCCCATCCTGATCATCAGGGTGGTGGAGAAGGAGTTGAGCACCAGCTTGGTCGCGGTGCCCGCCTTCATCCGGGTGGACCCGCTGATCACCTCGGGTCCGGTGGCGAGCCCGATGTGCACCTCCACCTCGGCCCCGTACGGCGTGTGCGGGTTGCAGCTGATCAGCGCGGTGCGCGCCCCGACCGCGGCGGCGGCGCGCAGCGCCCCCACCACGTACGGGGTGCGGCCGCTCGCCGCGATGCCGATCGCGACGTCGCCCGGCGCGACGTCGCGGGCGTCCCGGCGGCCGAGCTCGACGTCGTCCTCCACGTCGGAGACGGCCTGCGACAGCGCGCCGGGGCCGCCGGCGTGGTGCGCCACGACCCGGCCCCAGATGCCGAACGTCGGGGGGAGTTCGGCGGCGTCGAGCACCGCGAGCCGGCCGGACGTGCCGGCGCCGAAGTAGTGCACGCGGCCGCCCGCGCGCAGCGACTCCACGGCGAGGTCGACCAGCCGGGCGACCTCGGGCAGGACGGAGGCGACGACCCTCGGCACGGTCGCGTCCTCAGAGTTGATCAGGCGTAGCACCTCCATGGTCGGCAGCGTGTCGACGTCGAGGGTCCGGGGGTTCCGTCCCTCCGTGGGGAGCTCGCAATCGATCACCGACGCCTCCGGTCGGGTCGCACGGTCCGTCCGCGGACCGCCTCGTACGTGGCTTCGAGGGCCTTGCGGGTAGACCCGTAGGTGCGCTGCGCAACTCCGACGAAGAGACAGTCCACCACCGTGAGCTGCGCCAGCCGGCTGGCGGTGGCGCCCGAGCGGAACGTCGTCTCCCGCGCGGCGGTCGTCAGGATCAGGTCCGCGACCTCCGCGATGGGGGATTTCGGGAAGTTGGTGAGCGCGACGGTCTTGGCGCCCCTGGTCTTGGCGACCTCCAGCGCGTCGATGGTCTCCACGGTGGCGCCTGTGTGCGAGATGCCGATCGCCACGTCGCCGGCGTTCAGCACGGCGGCGCTGGTCAGCATGATGTGGGCGTCCGCCCAGGCGGAGCAGACCCGGCCGATGCGGTGCAGTTTCTGCTGGAAGTCGGCCGCGACGAACGCGCTCGCGCCGACGCCGTAGACGTCGACCCGGTCGGCGGCGACGACCGCGTCCACGACCTGCTCCAGCATCTTGATGTCGAGCTGGGCGGCGGTCTCCTCGACGGCCCGCGCGTCGGCGAAGGTGACCTTCTCCACGATCTGCTCTAGCGAGTCGTCGGGGCTGATGTCGCTGCCGATGACCCGGCCGCCGGTGGCGCTCTGGGCCCGTCCCGCCTCGGTGGCGAGGGTCAGCCGCAGCTCTGGGTAACCATGGAACCCGATCGCCCTGCAGAACCTGATGACGGTCGTCTCGGAGGTGCCGCAGTTCTGGGCGAGCTCGGTGATGGTCGAGTTGGCGACCCCTTCGGGGTCGTCGATGACGCGTTGAGCGACTCTTCGCTCGGCGGGGGGCAGCGAGGGAAGCAGCGAACGGACCCGCACCACGGTGCTCAGCGGCGTGGCGTCCTTGTCCTTGCCCGCCGCGTCGTCCCGTGGCGCAGCGGGCTCCCCCGTGATCCCCCGCTCGGGGCCCCGACCGGGGCCGATGGGTTTCCTCATGGAGGAAATTTTCTTACGCGCAGGATGTCACGTCAACGTTAGGAAAGGCTACGGTCGCCATGTGTTGACCCATTTGGCCGGTCCTTACGTGGTCGGTATCGACGCGGGTGGCACGAAGACCCGCTGCGTCGTGCTGACGCTCGGGGGAGCCCTGGCCGGTTCCGGCACCGGCCCAGGGGCCAACCCCAACTCAGGAGGCGACACCGCGGGGGCGCTGACCACCGCCCTGCGGGAGGCGCTCGGAGACCTCGACCGTACCCACATCCTCACCGGCGTGTTCGGCATCGCCGGCGCCGGCTCGGCCGGCCGGCCCGCCGCCGTCGCGGCGGCCCGGCGGGCCTGGCAGTCCGTCGGGCTGCGCGGCTCGCCCGCGGTGGTGACCGACATCGCGGTGGCGTTCGCCGCCGGAACCAGCGAGCCCAAGGGCATCGTGGTGTTCTCCGGCACGGGCGCCGGCGCGGCGGTCATCAACGACGGCGCGATCGTGCAGCGCGCGGACGGCTACGGCTGGCTCGTCGGGGACGAGGGTTCGGCGGTGTGGCTCGGGAAGGAGGCCGTCCGGGCCGCGCTCGCCGCCTACGACGGCCGCGGCTCCCCGACGCTGCTCACCGACTCGGTCCCCCGGGCGCTGCTCGGCGCCACCGTGGTCGCGGAGATCGACTCGGAACGGCGAAGACCCCGCCACCCAAGGGCGCTGGCCATGGCCGGCGCCCCTTCGCCGTCACCGGGCTCCGTGGTGCCGCAGGCCGCGGCGCTCTCCGCCGGAGGAGGCTCCTCCGGCGGGCGCGCCTCGGGCACCGCCGTCCTGTCGCCCGAGTCCGCCTATCCGCCGTCCGCCCGCTATACCGCCCCGGGAGGCGGGGCGCCCTGCCATCCGGAGACGCCCGGGACCCCGCCCAATCCCCGGCTCGCCCAAGCGATCATCAAGGAGGTCTACGGCCGCCCGCCGGCGGCGCTGGGCCGGCTCGGCCCGGTGGTGGCCGCCGCCGCGGCCGCCGGCGATCCCGTGGCCAGGCGCATCACCGACGAGGCCGCGCAGTGGCTGCTGGCCGACGTCGACGCGGTGCGCCCGGCCCTGTCCGATCCCCGCGCACCGGTCGTCATGCACGGCTCGGTGCTCCGTGAAGGCCCCGTCGCCGAGGCCGTCCGCTCCGGACTGCGCGCCCGCTTCGCCGAGCCGCCGCGCAGCGCCGGCGACGGGGCCGTCGGCGCGGCCGGGATGGCGCTGCGCCGCCTCGGCCACCCGCTGCCCGGCTGAGCCGTCCCCGCCGCCGCGGCGGAGGGCCCGCCCGCCTCCGGCCCGGCCGTCCCGATCCGGCCCGGCCGCCAGGTTCGTCGCGATGGACCCCGCTGAAGATCCGCAAACACCTGCGATCCAGGGGTCCATCGTGATTAAGCTGTTACCACGGTGGTGACAGAGCCGTGGGAGCGGTCCCGATGGGGCCGTGTCCCGCGGGACCACCGGCCACAGACGTGGCTCTACAGATTCGGCTGCAACAACTCAGCAGCGTCGTCCGCGCGGGATGCTCCACGACCCGCATGCGCCCCCTGCCTGGGCGCATGCCCACGCATGCCCGCCCCTGTGCTCCCTGGCCCGGACGACGGCCGACTCCGTACTCCACGTCGAACGAGGTCCCATGCACTCCCTGCCCAGGGCGCGCCGTCTCCGGCCCGCCCTCACCCGCCTGCCCCGCGCCGTCCGCACCCGGCTGCGGCCGGGCCGCACGCTGATCGTGATGATCATCACAACGGTGGTCCTGGCCGCCGCCACCGTCGTCGTCGCCTACATCCGGACGCCGGTGCCGACGCAGCCGCAGGACGGCGTCACCGACGAGGGCTCCGCGGTCTACTACGCCGACGGCCGCACGCCGCTGTTCCGCCTCGGCGCCAACCGGGAGAACGTCCGGCACGACCAGATCCCCGACCGGCTGCGCTGGGCGGTGCTCTCCGCCGAGGACCGCGGCTTCTACGGCGGCCACGGCGTCTCCCCCACTGGGACGTTCCGCGCCCTGTGGAACAACGCGTCCGGCGGCGACACGCAGGGCGGCTCGACCATCACCCAGCAGCTCGCCCGCAACTACTTCAAGGGGCTCAGCCGCGACCGGACGATGCACCGCAAGGTCAAGGAGATCTTCATCGCGATGAAGCTCGACCGGAACCGCGGCAAGGACGAGATCCTCGACCTCTACCTCAACACGATCTACTTCGGCCGGCAGACGTCCGGGGTGCAGGCGGCGGCCCGCGCCTACTTCGACAAGGACGTCTGGCAGCTCGACACCGCCGAGTGCGCCCTGCTCGGCGCGATGATCCAGCGGCCGGCGTACTTCCGGACGCAGGGCGACGGCCCCGCGGCCCGCGCGCTGCGCGCCCGCTGGAAGTACGTCCTGGACGGGATGGTCTCGATGGGCAGGCTCAGCCGGGCCGAGGCCGACCGGCAGCGCTTCCCGCGGACGCAGGACGAGTGGACCGGCGTCGGCCTGTCCGGCCAGGACCTCCTCGTCCGGCACCGGGTCGAGGAGGAGCTCGCGAGCGTCGGCATCCCGATGGACAGCGTCGTCAACGGCCGCCTGAAGATCTACACCGGGCTCGACCAGCGCTGGATGCGGCACGCCGAGCAGGCCATGCGCGCGGCGGACGAGCCGCGGTGGCCCGGGACCGTGCACGCCGGCCTCGTCGCCGTCGACTCCCGGACCGGCGCGGTCAGGGCGCTCTACGGCGGCGACCCGAAGCGCAGCCAGATCGACTCGGTGTTCGCGCCGGTCGCGCAGGCGGGCTCCACGTTCAAGCCGTACGTGCTGGCCGCCGCGCTGCGCAAGGGGCTCAGCGTCCGGACGAGGGTGAGCGGCCGCTCCCCGCAGAAGTTCGCGCCGAACGGCGACGTCACGCCGATGACCGCGCCGGGCTACAAGGTCGAGAACGACGAGGAGATCGGCTCGCTCGGCGCGATGGACCTGGTCAAGGCGACGGCCCTGTCGGTCAACACCGGATACGTGAAGGCCGCGCTGAAGACGGGCATCCCGGACGTCCTGGAGACCGCGCGGCTGCTCGGGGTGCCCTCCTCGGCGCTCGCACCGTTCAAGGGGCAGGCCGGGGTCGCGCTCGGCACCCCCGACGTCGCGGCCGTCACCCAGGCCGCCGGGTACGCGGCGTTCGCCAACGGCGGGACGGCCGTCGTGCCCCACCTCGTCACCAGGGTCGTCGACGCGCACGGCCGGCGGGTCCCGCTGCCCTGGGACCGGCCGGGGCGCCGGGTGCTGGACTCCGAGCAGGCGGCGCAGGCCACCTACGCGCTGCGGGCCACCGTCAGGAGCGGGACGGGTACGCGCGCGGCGCTGCCGGATCGTGAGGCCGCCGGGAAGACGGGCACCACCGAGCACAACCGCGCCGCCTGGTTCGTCGGCTTCGTCCCCCAGGTCTCGACGGCCGTGGTGATCGGCAACGCCAAGGCCGCCCCGCTGCGGGATCTGCCCGGCTTCGCCGGGACGGTCGCCGGGGAGAACCTGCCGGCGACGATCTGGCGGTCCTTCATGGACAAGGCCGCCCGCGACCTGCCGGCCCTGCCGTTCCCCGAGCCCGCGTTCTCCGGCGTGGCCGCGAACTGGGTCGACGCCGACCCGGCGAAGCAGAACCGGTCCGGGCCGAACCCCGGTGACCCGAAGCCCGGCGGGCGGGACGGCGGCTCCCCTTCCACCACGCCCTCCCCCGCTCTGCCGCCGGAGATCGCCCGCCGCAAGGCCGCCAAGGCGAAGGCCGGCGCGACCCCCGCCCCGTCCACCACCTCGCGTTGAACGAGGGAGAGTCCACGCTGAACGAGGAGACCGGTTTCTGAGCCGGGAGAGCCGCACCTGACCCGGGGCGCCGCCGCCGAACCGGGAGAGATCGAGTCGACAGCGGCCCCCGGGGGCGGCTACGGTCGCGGGCGTCCGATGCGACCGAGTGACCGAGACCATCCCGGGGGGCCTGGCCGGGTGCGTGCCTCACGATCCCTCGCGCTCGCGGCGGCGGTCCTGCTGGCAGGCGGGGCCGCGGGCTGCGGCGGCGGCGAGGGCGGGAAGGGCGGGCGGACGCCGTCCGCCCGCTCCGCCGCGCCCGGTTCCCCGGCCTCGCCGAGCGCGGCGGCGGACGCGTGGATCCCCGGCCGGGTGGCGAAGATGAGCGTGCCGGAGAAGGTCGGGCAGCTGTTCGTGCCGACCTTCTCCAGCCGCGCCGACGCGCTCGCGAAGATCAGGAAGTACCGCGTCGGCGGGCTGATCTACTTCCCCGGCAACATCGGCAGTCCGGCAAGGACGGCGGCGCAGTCCAACGCGCTGCAGAAGGCCTCGGAGATCCCGCTGCTGCTCGGCGTGGACGAGGAGCAGGGCATCGTGTCGCGGACGCCGTTCGTCACGACGTTCCCCGGCAACATGGCGCTCGGCGCGACCCGCAGCCCGGCCGACGCGCGCGCCGCCGCGCAGGTCACCGGCGCCGAGCTGCGCGCGGTCGGCATCAACCTCGACTACGCGCCGGACGCCGACGTCAACGTGAACCCGCGCAACCCCGTGATCGGGCTGCGCTCGTTCGGGTCCGACCCCGCCCTGGCGTCCACGCTGGTGCAGGGCGCGATCGGCGGCTTCCAGGCGGCCGGGGTCGCGGCCGCGGCCAAGCACTTCCCCGGCCACGGCGACACCGCCACCGACAGCCACACCGGCCTGCCCGTGATCCGGCACTCGCCCCGGACGTGGGAGAAGCTGGACGCGCCCCCGTTCAAGGCGGCGGTCGCGGCGGGGGTCGACCTCATCATGACCGCGCACATCGTCGTCCCGAAGCTCGACGGGTCGGGCGACCCGTCCACGCTCTCCAAGACGGTCCTGACGGGGCTGCTGCGCGAGAAGCTGGGCTACCAGGGCGTCATCACCACCGACTCGCTGGAGATGGCCGGGGTCCGCGAGAAGTACGGCGACGCCGCCGTCCCGGTGAGGGCGATCAACGCGGGCGCCGACCAGCTGCTGATGCCCCCGGACCTGCCGCGCGCCTACGACGCGGTGGTGAAGGCCGTCCGGACCGGGAAGATCACGCAGCGGCGGCTGGACGAGTCGGTGACGCGGATCCTCCGGCTCAAGCAGCGGCGCGGCCTGTTCCAGGGGACGGCCGCCGATCCCGCCAAGGCCGCGGCGGCCGTCGGCACGCCCGCGCACAAGGCGACCGCGCGGCGGGTCGCCGAGCACTCGGTCACCCTCGTCCGCAACGACGGCGGCCTGCTCCCGCTCAAGGGCAGGAAGGTCGCGGTGTCCGGGCCGGACAGCGGCCGGCTGCTGGCGGCGCTGCGCCGCCAGGGGGTCGCGACGGCGGCGCCCGGTTCGGCCGACGTCACGGTGCTGACCACCGTGAACGCGGGGGCGGCGACCGCGTCCCGGATCCGGGCGCTGGGGTCCAAGCCGGTGGTCGTCGCCGCGCTCGGCCGCCCCTACGACCTCGACTCGGCGGGCGGCGCGAAGGCGGCGCTCGCCACCTACTCCTCCAGCCGGGTGTCGGTGGACGCCCTGGCCAAGGTGCTGAGCGGGGCGGTGAAGCCCACCGGCAGGCTGCCGGTGCCCGCGGGCGGAAAACCCGCCGGGCACGGGCTGGGGTACCGGTAGGCGGCTCCCGGCAGGCGGTTGCCGGTAGCGCTCCGCCCGATGGACGCGAAGGCCGGTCGGCTGGGAGGATCGGGCCGCCTTCGCGCCCCCAGGAGGTCTTCGTGCGCGCCCGCCGGTTCGTCGCCGCCCTGACACTGCTCCCGCTGCTGGCGGGGTGCGGGGGCGGGAACGAGGTCACGATGCCGCCGCTCACCCCCGAGCCCGGCGACTCCCGTCCCGCCCCCGACGCGTCCACCTCCGCCGCACCGCAGCGACGCACCCTCCCGGCACGGATGGCGCTCTACAAGTACCTGCGCGGGGTCGCGGTGGGGAACGTCAAAGCGTGCGCGTACCTGGCGCCCGCCTACGAGCGGCGCGTGTTCGGCGGGCCCGGCCGCTGCCGTCCGGGGCTCGGCAGGGCCCGCGCGAAGCTGCGCCCGCAGGACCTCGCGGCGCTGCGCGGCGTGACCGTCCCGGCCTGCCAGGTGGGGCCGGGCGGCGCGGACTGCACCGTCCGGTTCGAGGACCTGCGGTGGAAGGGCGCGCCCGCCCGCCCCGGCGGCCTGCTCGCCGCGAGCTTCGTCCTGCGCAGGAACGGCGCGCGCTGGCAGGTCGCGGGCTGACCCCGGGTCAGAGCCCGAGGTCCGCCAGCCCCGGCAGGTGGGCGCGGGCGGCCTCCCTGGCCTGCTCGGCGGTCCGGGCGGCGCGGGCCGCCTCCGCCGCCGCGCGGCACTGCTCCAGGGTGTGCCGCACCAGCGCGGCCCGCACCAGCGGAAGGGACGGCGCGCTCATCGACAGCGACGTCACGCCGAGCCCCACCAGCACGCAGGCGAGCGCGGGATCGCCCGCCGCCTCCCCGCACACCCCGCACGGGACGCCCGCGCCGGCCGCGGGGGCGACCAGGTCGAGGACGGCGGGCTGCCACGGGTCCTGGAGGTGCGCGAGGCCGCCGACCTGGCGGTCCGCCGCGCACGCGTACTGGGTGAGGTCGTTGGTGCCGATGCTGAAGAACTCCACCTCGGACGCCAGGTCGCGGGCGCGCAGCGCGGCGGCCGGCACCTCGATCATGACGCCGGGATGCGCGACGCCGGCCTCCCGGCAGGCGGCGGCGAAGCCGGCGGCCTCGTCGGCGTCCGTCACCATCGGCGCCATGACCTGCAGCTTGGCGCTGAGACCGGCGGCGGCGCGGGTCAGCGCGGCGAGCTGGGAGGCCAGCACGCCGGGGTGCCGGCGCATCATCCGCAGGCCGCGCTCGCCGAGCGCCGGGTTCGGCTCGTCGCCGGGTGCGGGCAGGAACGCCAGCGGCTTGTCGGCCCCGGCGTCGAGCGTCCGGACGACCACGCGGCCCTCCGGGAACGCCTCCAGCACCTTCCGGTACGCCTCCTCCTGCTCCTCGTCGGACGGCGGCGCCGCCCGGTCGAGGAACAGGAACTCCGTCCGGTACAGGCCGACGCCCTCGGCGCCGTTCGCCAGCGCGGCCTCCACGTCCTTCGGACCGCCGATGTTCGCCAGCAGCGGGACGCGATGCCCGTCGCCGGTGGCGCCGGGACCGGTGGACTCCTGGAGCGCGGTCGCGCGGGCGGCGGCAGCGGCCCGCGCCGTGGCGACCTCGGCCTCGGACGGGTCGGGCCGCACCGTCCCCGCCGCGCCGTCGACCAGGACACGGGTCCCTTCGGAGAGCGCGGTCGCGCCGGGGAGCGCGACCACCGCGGGGACGCCCATCGTCCGGGCCAGGATCGCGGTGTGGCTGGTCGGGCCGCCCTCCTCCGTCACGAACGCGACGACCTGCGCCGGGTCGAGGACGGCCGTGTCGGCGGGGGCGAGGTCGCGGGCGACGAGCACGAACGGCTCGCCGGACTCCGGGACGCCCGGCACCGGGAGGCCGAGCAGCCGCGCGATCGCGCGGTCGCGGATGTCGTCGAGGTCGGTGACCCGCGCGGCCATGTACTCGCCGGCCCCGGCGAGCATCTCCCGGTAGACGCCGAACGCCTCGAACACGGCGCGCGCCGCCGCCGTCCCCTCGACGATCTTGGCGCGGACGCCGTCGGCGAGGCCGGGGTCGCGGGCCATCAGCGCCTGCGCGTTCAGCACGTCGCGCCCGTCGGTGTTGCCGGCCGCGGCGGCGCGCTCCCCGCGCTCCTCCAGGTCGGCGGCGACGGCCTCCAGCGCGGCCAGTGCGGAGTCGCGCTCGGCGTCGGCATCGCCGCCGTGCCGCGACCCGGCGGGCGGCTCCGGGACGGCCCCGGCGATCGTGCGCACCGGCCCGACCCCGACGCCGGGGCTGACGCCCGCGCCCTGCATCACCTGGCCCACGTCACGCCCCCTCGGGCTCCGGGGTGGACAGCAGCTTCTCCAGGTCGTCGAGCAGCTCGTCGGCCCCCTCGCCCTCGGCGGACAGGACGACCTCCTCGCCGTGCCGCGCGTCGAGCCCGAGCACGGCGAGGATGCTCTTGGCGTTCACCGGGGCGCCGCCGCGCTTGGCCACCGTCACGTCCATCGGGGCCTTGGCCGCCGTCTGGACGAACAGCGCGGCCGGCCGCGCGTGCAGCCCCACCCTGGACTCGATCTTGACGTTGCGCTCGGTCACCGCACACACTCCCAATCAGCTCGTTACCGTCCGGAGCACCCGCAGCGCGGGGCCCGGCACGACGTCCACTTCCATGAAATCGGCCACCACGTGGTCGGCCTTGGCCAGCGCGCCCACCGACTGGGTGGTGATGACGCCGACGCACGTCATCCCGGCCGCCTTGACGGCCGCCACGCCGGCCGGGGCGTCCTCGAACCCGATCGCCTCCTCCGGCGGGACGTCCAGGTCGCGCGCGGCGGCCAGGTACCCCTCCGGATGCGGCTTGCCCGTGACCACGTCCCCCGCCGTCACGACGAGGTCGAGCAGGGAGCGGACGCCCAGCTCGTCCAGCAGCCGCTCGGCGTAGGGCCGCTGCCCCGAGGTCACGACCGCCAGCGGCACGCCCGCGTCCGCCAGCGACCGGACGAGGTCGACCGCGCCGGGGACGGGGGCGACGTCCGGCATCCCCGGCAGCGACTCGTAGGAGATCGCCTGCTCGAAGAGCTCCTCGACGGTCCGGCCGGGGAACAGGTGCGCGAGGTCGGCCAGCACCTCGTGCCCGCGCCGCCCCGCGAACGAGCCGATCAGGGTCTCGTCGTAGGGGACGCGGTGCGCGTCGAACAGCCGCGACCACATCACGCGGTTGCGCGGCTCGGTGTCGATGAGCGTGCCGTCGAGGTCGAAGACGGCCGCGCCGAGACCGATCACCGCCATGTGCTCAGCTCCATGTGCCCAGCTCCATGTGCCCAGCTCCATGTGCCCAGCTCCATGTGCTCCGGTCCCCGTGCTCAGGTCCATGTGAAGAGTTCGGCCCCCTCCGTCACCTCGCCGGACTCGCGCACGTCCGACAGGGCGTCGGCGCCCGCGTCCAGGGCGACGACCGCGCAGATCGGCGAGCGGCCGCCCGCCTCGATCACGGCCGGGTCCCAGCCGACGACCGGCTGCCCGGCCGTGACCTCGTCGCCCTCGGCGGCCAGGAGCGCGAACCCCTGCCCCTTCAGCTTGACGGTGTCGATGCCGAGGTGGACGAGGACGCCGTGGCCCTCGGCGTCCACCACGACGTACGCGTGCGGATGCAGCTTGACGATCTTCCCGGTGACGGGCGCGATGGCGTGGCCGGGGCCGCGCACGGGGTCGACGGCCGTGCCCGGGCCGACCATGGCCTGGGCGAACACCGGGTCCGGGACGCCGGCGAGGCCGACGACCCGGCCGGCGACCGGGGACAGTACTCGGGTCATCAGAGGGGTTCCCTTGGTCGGTCGAGGAGGTCCTGTCAGTCGAGGATGTCCTCGATGTCGCTGGCGATGGTGTCGGCCTCCGGGCCCACGACGACCTGCACGACGGTGCCGCTGCGCATGACGCCGTACGCGCCCGCCTTCTTCAGCGCCGCCTCGTCGACCTTTCCGGCGTCGGAGACCTCGGTGCGCAGCCGGGTCGCGCACGGCTCGATCTCCACGATGTTGTCGGCCCCGCCCAGGGCGGCGACGATGGCCTCGGCCTTGTCCATGTTCTTACTCTCTTCTCGGTCTTCTCGGGGTGGGGGTCGCGGACTTCAGTCCGTCTGGGTCACCTTGTTGAGCCCGCGCGGGACGTCGGGGTCGATCCCCAGCCGGCGGGCCAGGTTCTCGACCATGATCTGGCCGGGGACGATGAGGCCCAGCGGCGCCACCCACTCGGGAAGGCCGGGGCCGGGCAGCGCGGCCGTGCACGCCCGCGCCAGCTCCGCGCCGCCGCCGACGCCGAACGCCTGGGCCCCGGCGCCGCGCACCCGCCGGGCCAGCGCGACGGTGCCGGGCAGCGTCGGGCCGGAGTCGGCGGCGACCAGCAGCGCCGGGGTCTGCGCGTCCACGACCGCGATCGGGCCGTGCAGCAGGTCGGCGTACGACAGGCCCATGGCGTGCAGGTAGCACGCCTCCTTGATCTTCAGCGCCAGCTCCAGTGCGGTGCCGAACGCGATGCCGCGCCCGGACACCACCGTACCCGGGACCTTCGCCAGCTCCTCGACGATCTCCGGGAGGGCGGGCGACGCCTCGGTCAGCTCCACCATCCGGGCGACCTCGTCGGGGACGCGGCGCAGGTCGTCCTCGGCGACGTCCGCGCCGAGCCCGAGGCCCAGCACCGACAGCGCGGCGAGCTGCGTCGTGTAGGTCTTGGTGGCCGGGACGGCGATCTCGGCGCCCGCCTGCGTGACCAGCGCGACCTCGGCGGCCTCGGCGAGCGGCGACCCGGCGCCGTTGGTGACCGCGACCGTCCGGGCGCCGCAGTCGCGCGCCCAGTCGAGGGTCTCGACGATCTCCTCGGTCTTGCCGGACTGGCTGATCGCCACGGCCAGCACGCCGGACAGGTCCAGCCGGCGCCGGTAGGCGGTCGCGATGGACGGCGCGGCCAGCGTGGCCAGCCGCCCGGCGTGCGACTCCGCCAGGTAGCGCCCGTACACCGCGGCGTTGTCGGACGACCCGCGCGCGATGAACAGCACCTGCCGGGTCTCCCGCGCCAGCGCCGCGATGTCCGGCGTGCGCGGGAGGAGCGCGTCGATCGTCCGGCGCAGCGCGTCCGGCTGCTCACCGATCTCGGCGCGCATCTGGGTTGTCATGATCCCCCTCCGAAGACTTCCTGCCCGTTGACCCACGTCGCATGCGCCCGGTGGTCCGGCCCCAGCCAGACCAGGTCGGCCGCCGCGCCGGGGGCGATCCGGCCGAGGTCCGGCCGGCCGACGAGGTCGGCCGGGATCCGGGTCGCGGCGTCCACCGCGGCGGCGGCGCCGACCCCGAGCGCGATCGCGTTGCCGACCGCCTCGTCCAGCCGGAGGCCGGATCCGGCGATGGTGCCGTCGGCGCGCAGCGGCGGGCCCTGCTCGGGCATGGTGATGGGCTCGCCGCCGAGGTCGTAGGCGCCGGGCGGCATCCCGGCGGCCGAGGCCGCGTCGGTGACGAGCACGACCCGTCCCGCCGCGGCCCGGAAGACCAGCGTCGCCACCTCGGGGCCGACGTGGTGCAGGTCGAGGATGAGGCCGGGGCTCAGGCGCTCGTCGATGAGGGCCTGCACGGCCACGCCCGGGTCGCGGTGGTGGACGCCGGTCTGCGCGTTGAAGATGTGGGTGACCTTGCGGGCGCCGGCGTCGGCCGCGGCGGCGACCTGCGCGGCGGTCGCGTCGCTGTGCCCGACGCTGACCAGCACGCCGGCCGCGGTCAGGGTGCGGATCGCCTCCAGCGCTCCGTTCCGCTCGGGCGCGAGCGTGACCAGCTTGACGAGGCCCGTCTCCAGCAGGGTCTCGATGTCGCCGGGCAGGGGGTCGGTGAGGTGCGCGGCGTTGTGCGCGCCCTTGCGCTTCTCCGACAGGAACGGGCCTTCGAGGTGGACGCCGAGCACGCGCGTCCCGGCGGGCAGGCCCGGCAGCAGATCGCGGGTGCGGCGGAGCGCCTCGGCCTGCGTCCGCACCGGAGCCGTGATGAAGGTGGGGAGGAACGCGGTCACACCGGTCTCGGGGAGGCGGGACACCACGGTGTGCCAGGCGGCCTCGTCCGCGTCCACCATGTCGTGGCCGAAGTACCCGTTCACCTGGAGGTCGACGAGCCCGGGCGCGAGGAGGCCGTCGGGCAGGTGGACGTCCGGCGCGCCCTGCGGACGCCCCTCGCCGGCCTCCGCGATCACACCGTCCGCCACGCGGACGTATCCCGGGGACACGACGCGGTGCGGACCGCCCGCCGGGGTGAGGATCATGCGGTCGGCCGTGATCAGCAGTGATGCCATGGGGGCGCGCTCTCTGTGACGCGATGATCGCGGATGGTTTCCTGCGGATTCCAACTGGTCTAGTCCGGACTAGACCAGTACGCACCATACTCCACGAATCGGAGCGAGATGAAGATGCGGAACGCAACTTCGTCCGACCCCTGAGCCGGCACCCGGCAGACACCGCGAGGCCCACGCGCCGGCACGTGACGGAGGGCGTCCGAGACGAGCCCGCCCCCGAGTCGAACCGGAGGTGCCGTCCGACGTCCGGGCCTGACCTGCGACTTCGCCGATCTTGACGTCGTCGCGGCGTGATCTGGCCGTTACGAATTCGTGCATTGACATGCGTTTCGATGCTGTGGTCTAGTCCGGCCTAGACCAGTACGAACCAAATCGAATACCGTCGAAGCAGCACCGTCACAGCCCCGATCCCGCCAACCCCACCGTCGAGACCCGGCGCATCCCATCGATCCGGCCACCGGCCATCGAGGACACCCCCGTGACCACCATCGACCCGCACAGCCCGGTACCGAAGTACTTCCAGCTCCGCGCGATCCTGCTCGACCTCATCGAGAGCGCGGAACTGCCCGTCGACGCCCCGATCCCCTCGGAGCGCGAGCTGTGCGTCCGGTACCAGCTGTCCCGCATGACCGTCCGGCAGGGCGTCGACCAGCTCGTGTCCGAGGGGCGGCTCTACCGCGTCCCCGGCAAGGGCACCTTCGTCGCCCGGCCCAAGATCGAGATGCCGCTCCGGCTGGTCTCGTTCACCGAGGACATGCTGGCCCGCGGACTGCGGCCCGGCGCCGTCGACCTGGACCGGCGCACGGTCCCCGCCGACGCGCGGCTGGCCAGGATCTTCGACGTCGAGCCGGGCACCGAGATCCACGTCATCGAGCGGCTGCGCACCGCCGACGGCGAGCCGATGGCACTCGAACGCGCGCACATCCTGGCCTCGCTCGCACCCGACCTGCTCGACCGCAGGCTCGCCGACCGCTCGCTGTACGGCGTCCTCGAAGCGGTCTACGGGCTCGTCTTCGACGCGGGCGACCAGACCATCGACGCCAGCCTGGCCGATGCGGCCGACGCCAGGCACCTGCAGATCGCCCGGGGCAGTGCCGTGCTGCTCCTGCAACGGCGCTCCTACACCGGAGGAGTGTGCGCCGAGTTGGGCGTGTCGACCTACAGAGCGGACCGCTACCAGATCCACACGGCCCTCGGAAATCCCCCGCCGCACTCCTAATCCCCTGAGGAGGAACTCGCGATGACCGCGACAACAGTGGACTCCGCGCCGCGCCGAGGGTCGAGCGCCCTCGCGGTGCTGCAGCGGATCGGCCGCAGCCTGATGCTGCCGATCGCCGTGCTGCCCGCCGCCGCGCTGCTGCTCCGGTTCGGCCAGCCCGACATGCTCGGCGAGGACGGCCTCGGCTGGACCCGCGTCGCCGAGGTCGTCGGCGGCGCCGGCCAGGCCCTGTTCAGCTACCTGCCGCTGCTGTTCGCGGTCGGTGTGGCGATCGGGTTCGCCCGCAAGTCCGACGGCTCCACCGCCCTCGCCGCCGTGGTCGGGTACCTGGTGTTCGACCAGGTCTCCAAGATCATGTTCTCGCACAGCGACGAGCTCAAGGGCAACGTGCTGATCACCAAGATGGTGGACGGCGCGCCCAAGGAGGTCATCGACTTCGGGGCCAAGAACCCCACCGACGTCCTCGGCGGCATCCTCATCGGCGTCGTCGCCGCGCTGCTCTACCAGCGCTTCTACCGGGTGAAGCTGCCCACCTACCTGGCGTTCTTCGGCGGGCGCCGGTTCGTCCCGATCATCACGGCGGTGGCCGCCCTCGCGCTCGGCGTCGTGATCGGCTTCATCTGGCCCGTGTTCGGCAGCTGGCTGACCGACTTCGGCAACTGGATCACCGGCGCGGGCGCGGCCGGCGCCGGCATCTACGGCGTCATCAACCGCCTGCTGCTGCCGTTCGGCCTGCACCACATCCCGAACTCGCTCGTCTGGTTCGTGTTCGGCTCCTACAACGGCCCCGACGGCACCGTCCACGGCGAGATCAACCGCTACCTCGCCGGCGACCCGCACGCGGGCGGCTTCCTCGCCGGGTTCTTCCCCGTGCTGATGTTCGGCCTGCCCGGCGCGGCCCTCGCCATCTGGCGCGCCGCTCCCCCGCACCGCCGTCCCGCGGTCGGCGGCATCATGATCTCCGCCGCGCTCACCGCGTTCGTCACCGGCGTCACCGAGCCGATCGAGTTCGCGTTCATGTTCGTCGCGCCCGTCCTGTACGGCGTGCACGTCGTCCTCACCGGCATCTCGATGGCGGTCCTGGAGGCGGCCGGCGCCCAGCTCGGCTTCGGCTTCTCCGCGGGCGGCATCGACCTGCTGCTGAACGCCTCGAAGGACAACACCAAGGGACTGTGGCTCATCCTCGGCATGGGCGTCCTGTACTTCTTCCTGTACTACTTCATCTTCAAGTTCCTGATCACGAAGTTCAACATCGCGACCCCGGGCCGCGAACCCGACGACGAGGAGTCGACCGCCGTCGACGCGGCGGCCGACCCCGAGCTCGGCGGCGGCAAGAAGAAGAAGCGCAAGGGCACCGCGGAACCGCAGGAGTCCCCGGCGACCTGAGCCCCGAGCCGGGGCGGCGCGCACCCGCCGCCCCGGCTCCTCCCGAGTCCCGGGTCCTCGCACCCCGGGACTCGCTCCCGAAGGCGGCGGGACGCACCTCGCGTCCCGCCGCCTTCCGCATTCGGTTCACAGGGCGTGTTACGGAAACGGCCGTATGCGGTCAGGACGTATTTTCCACAGGCTTCGTGACTCCTGTTTCAAAAAGCGATTCAGGAGGTTCCATGGTTCGTCCGCCCAGAACCGCCGCGGTGCGGTTCCTTCGGTACCGTCCGGCGCCCGGCGTTCAGGGGGCGCTGGCGCTGCGCCCGGCGGCGGGTGCCGCGCCGCGCGGGCCCGGACTGCGGCTCGTCCGGCCGGCGGACGGGGTGGACGCGGAGGTCCAGGCCGTCGCCGAGGCCGCCGTGCGGCTCGCCGTGGAGGTCCTGGCGGGGGCACGGCCGGCGCAGCAGCTGGCCCTCGTGGCCGTCCCGGCGGTCTGCCGGGAGCTCGCCGCGCGGCGCGGCCCCGTGTCCCGCGGCGGGCGGGTCGTCCCGCCGAAGGTGCTGTCGACGCGGGCGCAGCGGCCGTCGCCCGCCGTCGCGGAGGCGGTCGCCGTGGTGGTCGTGGCCGGACGCGTCCACGCGCTGGCCCTGCGGCTGGAGCACGCGCGGGGGCGGTGGCGCTGCACGGCGCTGGAGACGACGGCCCCCTGACATGCGGAAGCGGCCTCCCGAAACCTCGGGAGGCCGCTTCCCGCGTCCTGCTCGTGCTCTCCGGCGCCCTACTTGCCCTTGTTGCGCGGGTCGCCGTGGCAGCGCTTGAACTTCTTGCCCGAGCCGCAGGGGCACGGGTCGTTGCGGTTCACGCCCGCGTACTCGTCGGCGGTCTCCTCGCTGTGGTGCTCGACGCCGCCCTCACCGTCGACGGTCGGGGCCGAGTACTCCAGCTTCTTCGGGCGCTTCGGCTCGTCGAGGCCCTTCGCCTTGATGGCGACGGCCTCCTCGGCCTCCTCGGGCTCCGCCTCGTCGGCCTTCTCCATGTCCACCGCGGTGGCGGACTTGGCGACCGACACCGGCGCGGCGCCCACGACCGGGGCCTCCGGCTGCTCCTCGACCTCGACCTCGAGGTTGAACAGGTAGCCGACCGACTCCTCCTTGATGCCGTCGAGCATCGCGTTGAACATGTCGTAGCCCTCGCGCTGGTACTCCACCAGCGGGTCGCGCTGCGCCATGGCCCGCAGGCCGATGCCCTCCTGGAGGTAGTCCATCTCGTAGAGGTGCTCGCGCCACTTGCGGTCCAGCACCGACAGCACGACGCGGCGCTCCAGCTCGCGCATGACCTCCGAGCCGAGCTCCTCCTCGCGCTTGTCGTAGGCCGCGCGGGCGTCCTCGCGGATCTTGTCGGCGAGGGTCTCGGCGTCCAGGGAGGAGATGTCGCCGCCGATGTCCTCGACCAGCTCGTCCACCGTGATCGAGATCGGGTAGAGCTGCTTGAAGGCCTTCCACAGCTTGTCGAGGTCCCACTCCTCGGCGAAGCCCTCGCCGGTGGCGCCCGCGACGTAGCCGGCCACGACCTCGTCGATCATCCGGCGGACCTGCTCGTGCAGGTCCTCGCCCTCCAGCACCTTGCGGCGCTCGGCGTAGATGACCTTGCGCTGGCGGTTCAGCACCTCGTCGTACTTCAAGACGTTCTTGCGCATCTCGAAGTTCTGCTGCTCGACCTGGCTCTGCGCCGACTTGATCGCGTTGGTGACGATCTTGGACTCGATCGGCACGTCGTCCGGGATGTTCAGCCGGGTCATGATCGCCTCGACGCGGGCCGAGTTGAACAGCCGCATCAGGTCGTCCTCCAGCGACAGGTAGAACCGGGACTCGCCCGGGTCGCCCTGGCGGCCGGAGCGGCCGCGCAGCTGGTTGTCGATGCGCCGCGACTCGTGCCGCTCCGTCGCGAGGACGTACAGGCCGCCGACGTCGACGACCTCCTCGTGCTCGCCCTTGACGTCCTCCTTGGCCTTCTCCAGCGCCTCGGGCCAGGCCGCCTCGTACTCCTCGGGCGTCTCCAGCGGCGAGAGGCCGCGCTGGTGCAGCTCCAGGTCGGCGCGGAAGTCGGGGTTGCCGCCGAGCATGATGTCGGTGCCGCGGCCCGCCATGTTCGTCGCGACGGTGACGCCGCCCTTGCGGCCCGCCTCCGCGACGATCGCCGACTCCTGCTCGTGGTGCTTGGCGTTCAGCACCGCGTGCGGGATGCCGCGCCGCTTGAGCATCTTGCTCAGCCGCTCGGACTTCTCCACCGACGTCGTGCCGACCAGGACCGGCTGGCCCTTCTCGTGCCGCTCGGCGATGTCGTCGACCACGGCCTCGAACTTGGCCTGCTCGGTCTTGTAGACGACGTCGGCGACGTCCTTGCGGATCATCGGCTTGTTCGTCGGGATCGGCACCACGCCGATCTTGTAGGTCTTGTTGAACTCCGCCGCCTCGGTCTCGGCCGTGCCGGTCATGCCGGACAGCTTGTTGTAGAGGCGGAAGTAGTTCTGCAGGGTGATCGTGGCGAGCGTCTGGTTCTCGTCCTTGATCGCCACGCCCTCCTTGGCCTCGATGGCCTGGTGCATGCCCTCGTTGTAGCGGCGGCCGTGGAGGATGCGGCCGGTGAACTCGTCGACGATCAGGACCTCGCCGTTCATGACGACGTAGTCCTTGTCGCGCTTGTACAGCTCCTTGGCCTTCAGCGCGTTGTTGAGGAAGCTCACCAGCGGCGTGTTGACCGAGTCGTAGAGGTTGTCGATGCCGAGCCAGTCCTCGACCTTCTCGACGCCCGACTCGGTGACGCCGACCGTGCGCTTCTTCTCGTTGACCTCGTAGTCGCCCGGCCCGTACTCGTCGACCTGCCCGGCCGTGCTGATCAGCTCGGCGCGCTTCAGCCGCGGGACGATCTTGGCGAACTCCGAGTACCACTTGGAGTTCTGCTCGGCCGGGCCGGAGATGATCAGCGGGGTCCGGGCCTCGTCGATGAGGATCGAGTCGACCTCGTCGACGATCGCGAAGTTGTGGCCGCGCTGGACGCACTCCTCCAGGCTCCACGCCATGTTGTCGCGCAGGTAGTCGAACCCGAACTCGTTGTTCGTCCCGTAGGTGATGTCGGCGCTGTAGGCCGCCCGGCGCTCGTCCGGGGTCATCTGCGGGAGGATGACGCCGACCTCGAGGCCGAGGAACTGGTGGACGCGGCCCATCCACTCGGCGTCGCGCTTGGCCAGGTAGTCGTTCACCGTGACCACGTGGACGCCCTCGCCCGAGAGGGCGTTGAGGTAGGCGGGGAGCACGCAGGTCAGGGTCTTGCCCTCACCCGTCTTCATCTCGGCGATGTTGCCGAGGTGCAACGCCGCGCCGCCCATGACCTGGACGTCGTAGTGCCGCTGGCCGAGGACGCGCTTGGCGGCTTCGCGTGCGGTCGCGAACGCCTCGGGCAGCAGGTCGTCCAGGGACTCGCCGTCGGCGAGTCGCTCCCGGTACTTGTCGGTCAGCTCGCGCAACTCGGCGTCGCTCATCTCGAGGAAGTCCTCCTCGATCGAGTTGACCTGATCCGCGAGCTTCTTGAGCTTGCGCAGAGTTTTTCCCTCGCCCGCACGAAGGATCTTGTCGATGACTGGCGGCACTCTCGAAGGCTCCTTGCAGATCGTGGGTCACCGCTCCAGGCGGCGCGCACACCACACGTACGATGCCCATCGTAGGCGAGACCCAGAATGGTCTAGGTCACTCCGGAGCGCAATCCACAGCGCGCCCCGTTTGACTTTCGGGGCCTCGGAGAAGATGTCCCACACCTCAGGAGGGAGCCGCTATGTCTGAAGAGTCGCACGGTTCGCACGCCGGCCGGCCCAGTTCGTGGATCGCCGTCGCCGTCATCTTCGCCGGTTTCGTGGTCGGCGGCGTCGGGCTCTGCCTGGGCCCTCTGTGGGTCATGTTCTGGGCAGGGGGCGGCATCATCGTGCTCGGCCTGCTCGTCAGCTGGGCCGTCCACCTGTTCTCCGACGTCGTCGTGGACGCGCCCCGCGTCATCCCCGAGATCGTCGACTACTCATTGTTCGGATCCCAGTCGTCCAAGCGGCGCGGCGGCAAGGCCGGCGAGGTCCTCGACACCCCCGTGGCCACCGACACCCAGCAGGCCCCCCACGGCTGACCGGCCCCCGGCCCCTTCGACAGCCGCCCCCGGCCCCCGGCACGCCCTCGCCCACCGCGAGCGCCCCACCGGCCCCGGGGGCGGCTTCTTGAGCCTCCCGCCCTGCCGCCCCACCGCGTCCGAGCCGCCGGGGGTAAAACTCAGGCTGTCCGCCGTCCTCGGCGCGCCGCCGCCTGCGCCCTTCCTCCCGATCACCTCCGTGCCAGCCCTTGTGCGGGCCCTGTGGCGGCTGTGCGGAGGGGTGCGGGGCTAGGAGGGGGTGGCGGTCGCCAGGGCGGCGTTGAGGAGGGTGGGGGGCAGCGTGGTGCGCTCTATGCGGACGTCGTCGCAGCCGACCCACGCCGCGGCGCGCCACAGGGCGGTGGCGAGCGCCGCCGCCGAAGACTCCGTGCGGGCGGCGGTGCGGGTCGCCCACGGCTCCATGGACACCTGGCGGGCGATCAGCGTGCGGCCCTCCCTGGCGGGGTCGACGCGCCCGATGAGACGGCCGCCCGCGAGGAGCGGCATCGCGAAGTAGCCGTGGACGCGCTTGGCCTTCGGGACGTACGCCTCAAGGCGGTGGTCGAAGCCGAAAACGCGGGAGGCGCGGGCGCGGTCCCACACGAGGGAGTCGAACGGCGAGAGCAGCGCGGTGGCGTGCCTGCCCTTGGGCGGTGAGGCCAGCGCCTCGGGATCGGCCCAGGCGCGCTGGGGCCATCCCGCGACCTCGACCGGAACGAGCCCGGTCGCCTCCACCACCCGGTCGACCTGGTCCTGCTTGACCCGGTAGTAGTCGGCGAGGTCGGCGCGCGTCGCCACGCCCAGAGCCCGTCCCGCGCGGGCGACGAGGGCGGTCAGGCAGGCGTCGTCGTCCAGGTCCCGCGCCATGAGCTCGGCGGGGACCGCGCGCTCGGCGAGGTCGTACACGCGGCGCCAGCCGACCCGCTCGACGCAGACCACCTCGCCGATGTCCAGCAGCCACTCGATGCCGATCTTGTGGTCGCTCCAGTCCCACCACTCGGCGCTGGCCTTGGCGCCGCCGAGCTCCTTGGTGGTGAGGGGGCCGTCCGCGGCCAGCCGGGCGCGGATCTCGTCGCAGACGCCCTCGGGCACCTTGTGCCAGCGCCACCCCCGGCGCAGGTAGGCGCGGCGCCTGAAAGCGAACAGCGGCCAGTCGGCCATGGGCAGGATGGACGCGGCGTGGGCCCAGTACTCGAACGCCCCGGGCCCGCCAGAACGGCGCCCGCCGGTCGGCCGCTCCCAGTAGGCGGCCTCGATCCTGTTCCGCCCTACCGGGCCGAGGCGGGCGTAGGGCACCAGTTCGTGGGAGCGGGCCAGGACCGAGATCGTGTCGAGCTGGACGGCGCCGAGCCGCTCCAGCATCGCCGGAACGCCCCCCTTCGGGCGCGCCCCAAGGAAGCCCTGGGCGCGCAGCTGGAGCCGCCGTGCCTCGTCCGCGCTGAGTTCCACCACGCGGGCGATGCTACGGCACAACACCGACAAAACCGGATTGCCGGTGGCCGAAGGTCAGGTGATCTCCAGGAGCTTCTCGCGGACGGCGTAGACGACCGCCTCCATCCGGGAGTGGAGCTGGAGCTTCTCCAGGATGTTGCGGACGTGGTTCTTCACCGTGTTCTCGGAGATGAACAGCTCGCGGGCGATCTCCCGGTTGCCGAGGCCGCGGGCGACCAGCCGCAGCACCTCCATCTCGCGCTCGGTGAGGCGGGGCGCGGGGACCTGCTGGGTGCGCTCGTCGCTGCGCTTGGCCAGCGCGGCGAACTCGGTGATGAGCTTGGACGCCATCGACGGGCTGATCAGCGACTGGCCGCCGTGCACGGCGCGGACGGCCTGCGGGACCTCGTCGATGGAGATCTCCTTGAGCAGGTAGCCGCTGGCGCCCGCCTTGATCGCCTCGAAGAGGTCCTCCTCCTCGTCGCTGATGGTCAGCATGACGATCTTCGCGCTGGGCGCCGCGTCCTTGATCGCGGTGCACGCCTCGATGCCGCTGCGGCGCGGCATGCGGATGTCCATGAGCACGACGTCCGGCAACAGGTCGCCGGCCATCTCGACCGCCTGCTGCCCGTCGCCGCCCTCACCGATCACCTCGATGTCGTCCTCGCCCTGGAGGACCATCTCCAGGCCGCGGCGGAACAGCGCGTGGTCGTCGACGATGAGCACGCGGATGGGGTCTGCCGCTCCGGTCGGCGATGCCGCCTCCCGGCCGGCGGGGGCGGTGCCGGCGCCGGTCTGGCGGGGTACCGCCGCGGCGTCGCGAGGCTCGGGATTCTCGCTCACCAGAGTCGCGGCGTGGAGGAGACGCCGCTTCCCCCTCTCACTATTCAGCGATATGGAACTGCCGGAGGGTCGTTCTCCTGCGGGTGGTCCTCGGGAACTTACGGGGTCCGGGGACGAACCCGGGGGATTTCGGACCGGGGTGTCTCCCGTTCAACCGCCGCGCGCCCCGGGAGGTTCCCGGGACGCGCCGCGTCGTGGCTCGGCTCATGCGCCTTTTCAGATCATGACATGGTTCAGGCGGTCACGTGATGCGAGTACGGCATCACTCTTCGACGAGCCTGATGACTCCGTAGTCCCAGCCTCTCCTCCGGTACACGACCGAGGGGTGCCCGGTGGACTTGTCGCGGTACAGGAAGAAGTCGTGGCCGACGAGCTCCATCTCGAAGAGGGCCTGCTCGATGCCCATCGGCTCGGCCTTGTGGAACTTCTCGCGGACGACGATGGGGCCGTCGCCGTCCATGGGGATGGGGACGAGGTTCTCCTCCTGCGTGATCGCCGCGGGCTCGGCCTCCTCCTCGACCTCGGCGGCCGGTGCGGCGGGCTCCGCGGGAGCGGCGGGGAACGCCTCGGGGATCGTCTCCATCGTCGCGAGCTTGGCGCGGCCCTTGCCGCCGTGGCCCTTGCGCCGCTCCGAGTCGCGGCGCAGCCGTGACTCCAGCTTGTCCAGAGCGAGGTCGAGGGCTCCGTACCGGTCGTCCGCGGCGGCCTCGGCCCGGATCACCGGGCCGCGGGAGCGGATCGTGAGCTCCACCCGCTCGCGCTGGTCGGCGAGCCGCGGGTTGCGTTCCTCGGACACCTCCACGTCCACGCGGATGACCTTCTGGTCGAGCCGCTCGATCTTGGCCAGTTTCGTGTCGACGTGCCGACGGAACCTGTCGTTGACCTCGGTGTGCCGGCCCCTGACGGTGATGTTCACGCGGGGACCCCCCTTCTCCCGGTTGCGATTCTTGCCCGCTCCGGGACCCTGGGGGCCCCGGACGGGTACCACAGGACGATGGGTCGCACCCGCCCGGCCGACCTGGTCTTCGTCCCCACATCCGCCTGCTGAGGGGCTCGCGGCGCTCTCGCCACTACTGCCCTTCTCCCGGTTCGGGGGATGTCGGATCCCCCGACGGGGCAGGACTTACCTCTAAGGCGCACCGTGATCGGTCGACGAGAAGTCGCCTTACGTGGGCCGTTTCGCCTGCGCCTGGCATCGGCTAGCCGGATCGTCTGCCGTGCCCCTGACGGGCACTGCGATCCAACGCAACCACGGACCCGGGCGGGTGCCATGTCAGGAACGCTAACCCCTTACGCCACGAATGTCAGGGGGGTGAGGCGAGGAAAAACTCACTGACCGTCATCGTTGACTGCCTCAGCGGGATCTCCCGCCGCCCCTCCACGGCCCCCTCACAGGCGCGGAACCCCCGTGTACGCGCCGCTTACGGGCCCGACGCCCGCCCAGGTCAGCCGGGACTGGCCTCGCGGTGAGTTTGCGAAATCTCTACCCCTCGACGTCCGAATGTGACTTGATTAACTCCACTCATTCCCCTCACACCACACCAGTCCGACATCTTTCGCTACATGGAGTCACCAGGGGCGGTGACGGGGCGTCGCCGCGATGGTGGCCGCCGCGGTCACCTCCCCTCCGGCCGCGCGCAGGGCCCGGGCGGCCTCGGCGAGGGAGGCGCCCGTCGTGACCACGTCGTCCACCAGGACGAGGCGGCGCCCGGCGACCTCGGCCCGCACCTCGACCGCTCCGCTGAGGTTGGCGGCCCGCTCCTTGGCGGACAGCCCCGCCTGGTCGGCGACACGCCCCCGCTGGCGGAGGGCGTCCAGCGCGGTCACGGGAACCCCGTCCGCGCGAAGCCGCCGGACCGCGACGTCGACCGCGCCCCGTAACGGATCGTGGCCGCGCCGCCGCACGGCTCGGCGCCCCGACGGCACCCACACCACCACCGGCGGCGGATCGGGCCCGGAGGGCAGGGCGGCATGGACGGCGGTCGCCAGGGCTTCCCCCAGCGGGACGGCGAGCGCCGCACGTCCGCGCTCCTTGTAGGCGGCCAGGATCGTCCGGAGCGGCCCCTCGTAGGCGGCCACCGTCCACGGAGGGGGCAGGCCGGCGGGCGCTTGCCCGGCAGGCCGCGCGGCCGCCCGCAGGGGCCGTGCGCACGCGTCGCAGAGCAGCACCGGATGCTTCCCGCACCCTGCGCAGTGCTGGGGAAGCAGCAGGTCGATCAGATCGGCGAGAACACTCATGCCCCCGACGATGCCGAGCCCGCCCGGCCGCCGCCCCGCCGTCCACAAACTGTGGATAACTCTCGGCGACCACGCCGTGACAGAGATCGGCGGCGACGGGCGGTCGCGCCTCCGGCCCGCCGCGACCCTCCCTGCCAGAGCCCTCTGCCCGCCAGGAGGGGCCCTCAGCCGGGGTAGGAGGGGTCCTTGGCGGGGGTGGGGCACATCCAGGCGCTGTAGGAGTTGCTCGGGGAGCGCTGGCGGCAGACCTGGTCCTTGCCGGACGAGCGGGTGCCGATGAGGATCGGGGCCCCGGGGGCGGCGGCGATCGTGCGGGGCTCGCCGAGCGACCCGACGCCCAGCGACGTGATGGCGCTGCCGCTGATCGGCATCAGGAACGGAAGCGTCTGCGAGTCGCGCTTGGCGCGGCCCAGGACGGCGAGGGTGCCGTAGTCGCGCCAGGCGAGGTCGACGGCGTCCTGGAGTTCGGAGCTGACGGGCAGGAACGAGCCGACGTCCAAGGCGCCGTCGGGGGCCCGGACGATGCGCCCCAACTGGACCTGCGGACGGCCGTCGATGCGGGCGATCACGGCCGCGCGGACGCCGTCGCGGGCGACGCGGAAGGCGAGGACCTCGCGGCCGCCCAGGCCCCAGTGGGCCGCCCGGACGGGCGGCTGCCCGCGCCTGCGCACCCACAGCGAGGACTCGTTCTTCTTCGTCTCCACGATCCACAGGGTGCCGTCGTGGCTCCACGTCGGCGGGGTGAAGTGGGCGCCGGGGCGCGCGGTCAGCAGGAGCCGGGGCACGGGCTGGCCGGTGACGGGGCCGGCGACCAGGACCTGGCTCCGGTCGGCGCTCAGGCCCGCGAGCTCCTGGTGGTCGGGGGCCACCGCGGGGCGGGACAGGCGGCCCGCGGCGCCGGTCACCACGGGCTGGGCGCGGTCGCTCTCCAGGGTCCCGAGGAAGCCGGAGGGGCCGACGACGTAGGCGTTCTGCCGCACGCCCTCGCCCGGGACCTGGCCGTCGGGCGAGTTGCCCTCCCAGGCGTTCACGGGCTGGGTGGCGTCCATGTCGTCGGGCGCGACGGTCTTCCCCTCGATCGACAGCCGCCACGACTTGATCTCCGAGAGCTGCCGCATCGTCCACGCGAGCTGCGCCGACATGCGCTCGACGTCGCCGCCGCGGGCCTGCCCGGTGAGGTCGACGGTCGCGACGTCCTTGTCGATCTGCACGCCGCGCCGGAGCCGGGTGCCCTCCGGGAAGGCGGTGTCGACCGCGCCGTTCAGCCAGGAGGTCGGGCCGGCCAGCAGGGCCTGGACGAGCTGGGTGGGCAGGGTCTGCCGGTTCACGACGGGCAGGAAGACGCCGTTCGGGACGAGGGTGCGCCGGTCGGGCGCGAAGAAGTACAGGTTGACGGTGCGCATGGCGCGCTCGACGTCGTCCTTGGTGAGCAGCAGGCCGGCCTTGTCGTCGCCGGGCAGGCCGGTGATGCGCCAGACGCCCTGCGGCGTCTTGGCGAGCTGGAACGTGGCGTCGAGCGCCTTCGGGGAGGCGGTGTACTGGCCGTCGGCGGTGATCGTGCCGAGTTCCTCGCCGGTGACGCGGACGGTGGCCTGGTCGCCGGACGACTTGATCACGTGCGGGTCGGTGATACGGCTCGCCAGCACGGTCACGAAGGGCCGCAGCCCGGGGTTCCAGGACGTCTGGCCGGACAGGTACTGCTTGGCGACCCGGTGGCCGTCGTCGAAGCTCGCGGACGCGGCGAGGAACCCCGAGACGATCTGGTCGGGCCCCCACTCGGGGCGCGGCTTCACCGGGATCAGCCGGACGTACGGGTCGTCGACGCGCTCGGCCCGCTCGGGCGGCCTGCCGGAGACGACCTGCCCGCCGCTCGGGACGTTCGCGCATCCGGCGCCGCCGAGGACCAGGACGGCGACGACGAGCAGCCGCGTGATCCGCCGGGTTCCCACGCAGGGGCTCATTCGCCCGCCTCCAGTTCCGCGAACAGCGGGCGGGCGTCACCGGCCCCGGGCGGGACGAGCGGCAGCGGCGAGCCCCGGAGCTCGGCCCCGGCCACGCGCGGCAGCGAGAGGCGGAACTGGGACCCCGCACCGGGCTCTCCCCACGCCTGGAGCCAGCCGCCGTGCAGCTGCGCGTCCTCCCGGGAGATCGACAGGCCGAGGCCGGTGCCGCCGGTGGTGCGGGCGCGGGCCGGGTCGGCGCGCCAGAAGCGGTCGAAGACCATCTGCCCCTCCCCCGGTTTCAGCCCGACGCCGTGGTCGCGGACGGCGACGGCGACCGCGTCGCGGTCGGCGCCGACGGAGACGACGATGTCCTCGCCCTCGCCGTGCTCGACGGCGTTGACGAGCAGGTTGCGCAGGATGCGCTCGACGCGGCGGCGGTCGACCTCGGCCATGCAGGGCTCGCCGGGCAGCTGCAGGATGACCTTGCTGCCCTTGCGCTCGGCGAGGCCCTGGATGTCGCCGACGACGCGCAGCACGAGGTCGCGCATGTCGAGGGACTCGGCGTCGAGCGTCGCGGCGCCCGCGTCGTGCCGGCTGATCTCCAGCAGGTCGGCCAGGAGGGACTCGAACCGCTCCAGCTGGCTCTGCAGCAGCTCCGCGGACCGTCCGACGGACGGGTCGGCGAAGCCGTCGCGGCTCTCGTAGAGCATGTCCGCGGCGATCCTGATGGTGGTCAGGGGCGTGCGCAGCTCGTGGGAGACGTCCGAGACGAACTGGCGCTGGACCTGGGACAGGTCCTCCAGTTCGCCGATCTTCTCCTGGAGGTTGGCGGCCATGTCGTTGAAGGAGCGGGCGAGCCTTGCCAGGTCGTCCTCCCCTCGGACCCGCATGCGCTCTTCGAGGCGTCCGGCGGCGAGCCGCTGCGCGCCCTGGGCGGCGAGCCGCACCGGGATGACGACCTGCCGCGTGACGAGGGAGGCGATCGCGGCCAGGAGCAGCACCAGGACGATGCCCACGCCGGCGAGGGACCGGCTGACGTTGGTGAGGGTCTGCTGCTCCTGCGTCAGCGGGAACAGGTAGTACAGCTCGAACTGGCCGGTCCTGCCGCCGACGATGAGGCCGCGCTCGTCCGGACGGTGGCCGAAGTAGGACAGTTTGCCGTAGGTGTAGGCGCGGGAGCCGGCGGGCGCGTTCCTCAGCTCCTCGCGGAGCCGCTTCGGGACGCTCTCCTCCCGCAGCTCGTTGGTGCTGTACCCGTCGAAGTACTGCTCGGTGGTGTCGCGGATGTAGACCTCGTAGAGCCCGGACGGCCCGCTGCGCGCCTTCAGCCGGTCGATCGTCGAGTTCAGCCTGCTGCCGTCGCCGGTGGTGTTCCCCAGGTCGCGCTGGACCTGCGCCAGGCCGTCGTCCAGCTGGAGGCGGGCGGCCTTGACCTTGCCGTCCATCAGCGCGGACGACACCTGCTGCATGAGGAACGCGCCCAGGATCGCCACCACGATCGCGGAGATGAACAGGGTGGACGTGACGACCCGGACCTGGATCGACCGCCGCCAGCGCAGGTAGGCGGCGCTCGCTCCGCCCTGCAGGACGCGCCGGACGGCGCCCAGCCCGCGCCGGACGAACCGCTTCGCCCTCCGCATGTCGACGTTCATGGGAGGTCCGCGAGGCGGCGCGGCGGGGGGGAGGGGCGCTGGTGGGTCATCGGCGTGTCACGGGGACGGCGGCACGGCGGGAGGGGCCTCAGGCCGGGCCGGCCTTGTAGCCGACACCGCGCACGGTGACGACGATCTCGGGCCGTTCCGGGTCCTTTTCGATCTTGGCGCGGAGCCGCTGGACGTGCACGTTCACCAGCCGGGTGTCGGCGGCGTGCCGGTAGCCCCAGACCTGCTCCAGCAGCACCTCGCGGGTGAACACCTGGCGGGGCTTGCGGGCGAGGGCGACGAGCAGGTCGAACTCCAGCGGGGTGAGCGGGATGTGCCGGTCGCCGCGCTTGACCGAGTGGCCTGCGACGTCGATGGTGATGTCGCCGATCTGGAGGGTCTCCGGCGCCGGCTCGTCGGTGCGGCGCAGGCGGGCGCGCACGCGCGCCACCAGCTCCTTGGGCTTGAACGGCTTGACGATGTAGTCGTCGGCGCCCGACTCCAGGCCGAGGACGACGTCCACGGTGTCGCTCTTGGCGGTCAGCATGACGATCGGCACGCCGGACTCGGCGCGGATCTGCCGGCACACGTCGATGCCGTCGGCCCCCGGCAGCATCAGGTCGAGCAGCACGAGGTCGGGCCGGGTCTCCCGGAACGCCTCGAGCGCCTTGTCGCCGTCGTGGACGAAGGAGGGCTCGAAGCCCTCGCCTCTCAGCACGATGCCGAGCATCTCGGCGAGTGCGAGATCGTCGTCGACGACCAGTACACGTCCTCTCATGGCCCTCATCGTCACAAAGTCGGGGTTCGGTGGAGTGGGGCGCGATGCTCCGGCGCCACCTCGCCAGGGAGAGATATGCCTCGGCGTGCAAGGTTACCCGCGTTTGCGTCATACGGCGCTCCCTCGAACCGTCCGGCCGACTCGCGATCGGGGGCGACTCCCCAAACCATCGCAAGTTTCACGCCGCGCCCGTGACAGGATGACCTGACCGGCGGTCGCGAACGGGCCCAGAACGGGCACGGGCGGACACGCCGCCAACCCCCGCCGGAGATCGCAGGGAGACGGGATGCCGGGACCGGACGGCTGGGACGACGCCGCCGACGCCGCCGACGTGACGCGGGGCGTCCCGTTCCGTCCCATGTCCATCTCCGAGATGCTGGACGGCGCCATCGCCGGGATCCGCCGCAGGCCGCGCGCCACGCTGGGCCTCTCGGCGGCGGCCGCCACGCTGATCCAGGCCACGAGCTCGGTCGCGGCCTACTTCTTCATCGGCGAGGAGGCCCGCGACGAGGTCACCCCCGACGTGCTGATGGAGTCGCTGGGCGCTCAGCTCACGCTGTCCCTGCTGGGGATGGTGCTGTCGGCGTTCGGGATCCTGCTGCTCGCGGGGCTGATGGCGCCGATCCTGGGGCGCGAGCTCCTGGGCATGCCGATCGCGCCCAGGCAGGCGTGGCGCGACGCCAGGCCCCGGCTCGGACGGCTGATCGCCACGACGGCGGCCGTCATGGGCATCTCCCTGGGCGCGCTGGTCCTGCCGATCGTCCCGTTCTTCGTGCTGATCGCGGTGGGGGCGCATCCGGCGCTGACCGTGCTCGCGGGGGTCTTCGGTTTCCCCATCGGCATCGGGCTGATGGTGTGGCTGTACATCCTGTTCGTCCAGGCGGTGCCCGCGGTCGTCCTGGAGCGGCAGACCGTGGGCGGCGCGCTGCGCCGCGCGAGGACGCTGTCCAAGGGCCGGTGGTTCCGGACGTGCGGGACGCTGGTGCTGGCCCTGCTCGTGACCGTGTTCATGGGCTTCTTCGCCTTGCGGATCCCGTTCCTGTTCGCGCAGTTGATCTTCTTCGGCGACGCCTCCGGCAGCGAGGCGACGATGGGCGCGCTCGCGGTGGACACCGCGGGCCGGATCGTGGCCTGGTCCGTGGTGATGCCGTTCGACGCGGGTGTGATCGCGCTGCTCTACATGGACCGGCGGATGCGCCGCGAGGGCTTCGACCTCGACCTGCGCACCCGGGGCCGCTCGGCCGCGGCCGTCGCCGCCGGCGAGCGGGACGCCGCGGGGACGCGAGCGCCCGCCGGCGCGCAAGGGACCGGCGCGGCTCAGGGGACCGGCGGGGAGCAGGAAGGCGGCGGCGAGCAGGACGGCGCCGGGGAGCACGACGAGGGGTTCATCGGCCTGTGGCGGACGGGTCCGCCGCAGGCGCGTCCGTGGACGGGGGCGGGCACGTGATTCTCGATCCGATCGGCCGCGACGAGGCCCGCGAGATGGCCCGCCGCGAGCTGGAGAAGCAGATCTACCAGCGCGACAAGCCGTCCGGGCTGGAGCGCCTCTGGGACGACTTCTCCGAGTGGCTGCGCCACCTCTTCCAGAAGGCGCCCGCGCCGGAGTCGCAGGGCAGCGGCGGCGGATGGCTGTCCATCGTCGTCATCATCGTGATCGTGCTGGTCGCGGTGGCGCTGGTGGTGTGGCTGATGTGGGGGCGCCGGAACCCGCGCTCCCGCAAGGGCCCGCTGCTGGAGGACGCGCCGTCCACCGCGCTCGACCACCGCGAGGCCGCGGAGCGGCACGCGGCGGAGGGGCGGTGGGCCGAGGCGATCCGCGAGCGGCTGCGCGCCATCGCCCGCGACCTCGAGGAGCGGGCGGTGCTGGCGGCGCGCCCGGGGCGCACCGCGGACGAGCTGGCCGCCGAGGCGGGCGAGGCGGTGCCGGAGCTGGCGGGCGAGCTGGCCGCGGGCGTGCGGATCTTCGACGACGTCTGGTACGGGGACCGTCCCGGCACCCCGGAGGGATACGCGCGGATGAAGGAGCTGGACGAGCGGCTGCGGGCCGCGCGGCCGAAGCCGCTGGAGTCCGACGACCTCACCCTGGCCGGATCCGGCGACGAAGGGGGGCCGCGATGGTGACGGCCTCCCCGCCGCGCGGCGGGGCGCCGGCGGCCGAGCCGTCCGCCCGGCAGGTCGCGGGGCGCCGCTGGCGGTCGGCGCGGGGCATCGTCGCGGCGGTCCTCGCGCTGGTCGCGGTCGCGGTGGCGCTGGCCGCGCTGCGCCCCGCCGCGTCGGCGGAGGAGCTCGACCCGGAGTCGCCGAAGCGGGACGGCAGCCGGGCGCTCGCCGAGATCCTCAGGCGGCACGGCACGCCGGTGACGGTGGCCCGGAGCACCGGCGACGCCCTCGTGGCGGCCGCGCCGGGCACGGTTCTGGTGGTGACGCGCACCGAGCGGCTCACCGAGGACGACCTGGCCCGGCTGAGCTCGGCACCGGCCGACGTCCTGCTCGTCCGGCCGACGTCGTTCGCGCTGGACGCGCTCGCCCCGCAGGTGCGCAGGAAGGGCCCGTCGTTCGACGAGAGCGCCGAGCCGGGCTGCGACCTGCCGGCGGCGACGCTCGCGGGCAAGGTGGCCTTCCACGAGTCGGACACCTACGAGGCCTCGGGTTCCACGGCCTGCTACGGGGCCGGCTACGGCGGCGCGAGGCTCGTCCAGATCCGCGACGGCGTGCACACCGTCACGGTGCTCGGCGCGACGGCCCCGCTGACGAACCGGAGGCTCGCCGAGGAGGGCGACGCCGCGCTGGCCATGAACCTGGTCGGCGCGGGCTCCTCGGCGGTCTGGCTCGCCCCCGGCCTGCCCGAGGCGGGGGCCGGCGCGGGGCAGCGGTCGCTCGGCGACCTGCTGCCGTTCGGGGTGAAGCTGCTCATCCTGGAACTGCTCGTCGCGGTGCTGCTGGTGGCCCTGTGGCGGGCCCGCCGCCTCGGCCCGGTCGTGGCGGAGGCGCTGCCCGTCGTCGTCCGGTCCGCCGAGACGGTCGAGGGCCTCTCCCGCCTGTACCGCGCCGGGCGCGCCCGCGACCGGGCCTCGGACGCCCTGCGCTCCGGCGCGCGCGAACGGCTCGTGCCGCTCCTCGGGCTGCCCCGCAGCAGCGCGCAGGACCCCTCCGCCGCACAGGAGATCGTCACGGCGGTCGCCCGCCGCACGGCGTACGACGAGACGTACGTCGGAGCGGCCCTGTACGGTCCTGAACCCTTGGACGACGCCGGGCTGATCGCCCTCACGGACGTCCTCGACGACCTGGAAAGGCAGGTACGCGAGTCTTGAACCCCCCTGTAGAGCTCGGGAAGGACGACGTGCCCGGCGGCGCGGGGCCGGGCACGATCTCCGAGGACGCCCGGCGCCAGGCCGAGACGGCCCGCGCGGCGCTCGCGGCCCTGCGCGCCGAGGTCGCCAAGACGGTCGTCGGTCAGGACTCCGTGGTGACCGGGCTGGTGATCGCGCTGCTCTGCCGCGGCCACGTCCTGCTGGAGGGCGTCCCCGGCACGGCCAAGACGCTGCTCATCAAGACGCTGTCGCGGGCCCTCGACCTCGACTTCAAGCGCGTCCAGTTCACCCCCGACCTGATGCCGGGCGACGTGACCGGCTCGCTGGTGTACGACAACAGGACGGCGGAGTTCGAGTTCCGCGAGGGGCCGGTCTTCACCAACCTCCTCCTCGCCGACGAGATCAACCGGACGCCGCCGAAGACGCAGGCGTCCCTCCTGGAGGCCATGGAGGAGCGCCAGGTCTCGGTGGAGGGCGCCGCGCGCGCTCTGCCCGACCCGTTCGTGGTGTGCGCGACGCAGAACCCGATCGAGTACGAGGGGACCTATCCCCTGCCCGAGGCCCAGCTCGACCGGTTCCTGGTCAAGCTGACGGTGCCCGTCCCCACCCGGGACGAGGAGATCTCCATGCTCCAGCGGCACGCGGCCGGGTTCGACCCGCGCGACCTGTCCGAGGTGAAGGCGGTCGCCGGAGCGGCCGAGCTGGCCGCCGGGCAGGCCGCCGTCCGGACCGTCCACCTCGACCCCAAGGTCGCCGCCTACGTCGTCGACCTGTGCAGGGCCACCCGGCAGTCCCCGTCGCTCCAGCTCGGCGTGTCGCCGCGCGGCGCGACGGCGCTGCTGGCGACCTCCCGCGCGTGGGCGTGGCTGTCGGGCCGCGACTACGTCACCCCGGACGACGTGAAGGCGCTGGCGAGGCCCACGCTGCGGCACCGCGTCCAGCTGCGTCCCGAGGCGGAGCTGGAGGGCGCGACCGCCGACGGCGTGCTGGAGGGCATCCTCGCCCACGTCCCCGCCCCGCGCTGATGGCGCTGACCGGCCGCCTCGGCCTGCTGGCCCTCCTCGGCGCGATCGTCCCGCTGTTCGCGCCGAGCTGGTGGACGCTGTTCGCGGTGTGGGGCGCCCTGCTGCTCGGCGTCGTCGCCGACCTCGCCCTGGCCGGGAACGTGCGGGCCCTGCGCTTCCACCGCGCCGGCGACACCAGCGTGCGCCTCGGCGGGACGGCCCAGGTGGCGCTGGTCGTGGAGAACCTCGGTCGGCGGCGCCTCAAGGCCCGGCTGCGGGACGTGTGGCCGCCGAGCGCGGGCGCCGCGCCCCGCGTGGTGAAGGTCGACGTGCCCGCCGGCGAGCGGCGCCGCGTCGAGATGGCGCTGACGCCCACGCGCCGCGGCGACCGGAAGGCCGTCACCGTCGTCGTCCGCTCCGTGGGGCCGCTCGGGCTGGCCGCGCGGCAGCTCTCCCGCTCCGCGCCCTGGACCGTCCGGGCGCTGCCCGCGTTCCCGTCCCGCCGCCACCTGCCGGCCAAGCTCGCCCGGCTGCGGGAGCTGACGGGCGCGCACGTCGCGCTGATCCGCGGGCAGGGCACCGAGTTCGACTCCCTGCGCGAGTACGTGGACGGCGACGACGTCCGCTCCATCGACTGGCGCGCCACGGCGCGGCGCGGCGACGTGGTCGTGCGGACCTGGCGTCCCGAACGCGACCGGCGCATCTACCTCGTCCTCGACACCGGCCGCACGTCCGCGGGCCGCGTCGGCGACATCCCCCGGCTCGACTGCTCGATGGACGCGGCGCTGCTGCTCGGCGCGCTCGCGTCCCGCGCCGGCGACCGGGTCGACCTGCTCGCCTACGACCGCCGCGTCCGCGCCCGCGTCGAGGGCGCGTCCCGGACCGACCTGCTGCCCGCGATGGTGCACGCGCTCGCGCCGCTGGAGCCGGAGCTGCTCGAATGCGACGCCGCCGGAATGGTGTCGACGCTGATGGCGCGCGTCCGGCAGCGGTGCCTCGTCGTGCTGCTCACCGAGCTGAACACCGCCGCGATCGAGGAGGGGCTGCTGCCGCTGCTGCCGCAGCTCACCGCCCGGCACCTCGTCATGATCGCCGCGGTCTCGGACCCGCGGCTCACGGAGATGGCGGAGGCCCGCGGCGACCTGGCGTCCGTCTACGACGCGGCCGCCGCCGAGCGCGCGAGAGCCGAACGCCGCCGCCTCACGGCCGAACTACGAGGCCACGGCGTAGAAGTCGTGGACGCCCCACCAGCAGAAATAGCCCCCGCCCTAGCCGACGCCTACCTGGCTCTAAAGGCCGCAGGAAGGCTGTAAGAACCCCAACCCGGGCCGTACCACACAACGACCTCAATGGTTGCGATCGCGTCCGAAGGCAGATTCGAGCGAAGCAAGAATCTGATCGCGCAGCGAGCCGCGAGGCGAGACGGAGCGATGCCAGCGATCGCCGCAGTGCCCGACGATGGAGGGCCGCCAAGGCCCGAAGGAGGAGGGCACTGCAATAGGCACAGCAGGGCCGCCAGGCCCGAAGGAGGAGAGAAGCGCAGGTAACTCAGCCAGAGACCGGAACTAGGTCGGGGTGGAGGTCGCTGTCGCCGGTTTCGCCCTGGCGGACGGCGCGGCGGCCCAGGACGATCACGTAGCCGAGGAACGCGGCCTCGGCGACGACGCCGATCGCGATGCGCAGCCACGTGATGTGGACCCAGCCGGTCACGAAGCCCTCGATGAGGCCGGACACGAACAGCACCGCGACGAGGCCGATGGCGATGCTGACGGCCGCGCGGCCCTCCTCGGCGAGGGCCTGGCCGCGGCGGCGCGGGCCCGGGTCGATGATCGTCCAGCCGAGCTTGAGGCCGCCGGCGCAGGCGAGGTAGACGGCGGTCAGCTCCAGCAGGCCGTGCGGGAGGATCAGCCCGAAGAACACGTCGCCCTTGCCGTAGGCGAACATCAGGCCGCCGCTGATCCCGAGGTTGACCTGGTTCAGCAGCAGGACGAACACGGTCGGGATGCCGAGCAGGATCCCGAAGATCAGCGCGGTCGCCGACACCCAGGCGTTGTTGACCCACACCTGGAACGCGAACGACGAGGCCGAGTGCTCGGTGTAGTAGTTCGCGAAGTCGTGCTCGACGAGTTCGCGGATCTCGTCCGGCGTCCCGATGGTGCCCTGCACCTCGGGGCTGTGCACCACCCAGATCGCCAGGGCGAGCGCCAGCAGGTTGCCGAGGACGGCGTTGCCGATCCACCACCACCGCATCCGGTACGCGGCGGCCGGGAACGACACGGTCGCGAAGCGGGTGACGTCGCGCCAGAGCGGCGCCTGCGCGCCCGCCACCGCGGCCCTGCCGCGCGCCACGAGCGACGACAGCCGTCCCACGAGCTGCGGGTCCGGCGAACTGGACCGCACGACCGACAGGTGCGTCGCCGTGCGCTGGTAGAGCTCGACCAGTTCGTCGGCTTCCGCGCCGGTCAGCCTGCGGCCGCGGTTGATGAGCCGTTCGAGGCGCACCCATTCGGCGTTGTGCTCGGCCACGTAGGCGTCGACGTCCACCCGGCGAGACTAACGCGTCGGCCCGCGAAACCGGCACAATGGGCCATCCGCCGGATTTGGAGGAAGAGGATATGGCCGATCTCGTCACCGGCGAGGCCGTCGCGCTCGACCTCCGGGTCGCGCGGCTGGCCAGCCGCGGCTGCGCCCTCCTCCTCGACCTGATGATCCAGGGCGTGCTGCTGAACAGCGTCGTCTACGTGACGTCGATGACCTCGCTGGTGGCCGACGAGGCGTGGACGGTCGGGCTGTCGCTGCTCGGCGTCGTCGCCGTCCTCGTCGGCTACCCGTGCCTGTTCGAGACGCTCACGCGGGGGCGGACGCCGGGCAAGATGGCCCTCGGGCTGCGCGTCGTCGGCGACGACGGCGGGCCGGTCCGGTTCCGGCAGGCGCTGGTGCGGGCGCTCGCCGGGTTCGTCGAGTTCTGGATGTTCTACGGCTCGCCCGCGCTGATCACGTCGTTCTGCAACCGGCGCGGCAAGCGGCTCGGCGACCTCTTCGCCGGGACGATCGTCATCCAGGAGCGGGTGCCCGCGTCGGCGCTGTTCGGTCCCGTCGCGGTGATGCCGCCGCAGCTCGCCTGGTGGGCGCGGACGCTGGAGCTGTCGATGCTGTCGGACGAGCTGGCGATGACGGCCCGGCAGTACCTGTCGCGGTTCTGGGAACTGCTGCCGGAGGTCCGCGACTCGCTGGGGCAGCGGATCGCCTCGCAGGTCGTCGCGGTGGTGAGCCCGCCACCGCCGCCGGGCGTGCGGCCCGAGATCCTGCTGTCGGCCGTCCTCGCCGAGCGCCGGCACCGCGAGGAGCGGCGGCTCGCCGAGCGCCGCGCCCGCCGGATGCGCCGCCTCGGCCTTCCCGCGTGGGGCGCCGCGCCCGTTCCCGTCCCGGCGATGGCGATGGCGGGGCCCCCGCCCTCCGGCCCGCCGCGGCAGGGTCCCCCCGCTCCCCCGCCGTTCAGCGGTCCCGGGCCCGGGCAGCCGCGGTTCCTTCCGCCGCCCGAGTACGGCGCGGGGCCGTACCAGAACGTCCTGAACGCGCCCCGGCCGCCCGCGCCGTACCCGGCGGGCCCCGCCGGCCCTCCGCAGCCGCAGGGCCCCTATCCGGGCTACTGACGGGCGGGGCGGGCGCACCGGAGATCGAGGGCGGCGCCCTACCCGGGGAGCGAGCGCAGCCGCTCGCTCAGGGTCGGCCGCAGTTTCTTCAGGCACAGCACCGGCCGGAAGGCGCCTTCGCTCGTCATGTAGTTCGTGGCCTCGGCCGGGCACTCCTTCGCCGTGGCCACCCTGCCGACGACCTTCGCGACGGCGTCGCTGGACCCGCACTGGGCCTTGCCCAGGTCGCCGACGTTGAACGACGGGTCCTCGATGCAGTCGCCAGGGGACAGCACGCCGCCGCCCGCACCCAGGCACAGCACCGGGTTCGCCACATCGCCGCCCCCGCCGAAGGACCGCATCTTCATGGTCTCCAGCGTCTTGGACGGGCACGACTTCTCCGTGGCGACGCGTGCGACCACCTTGCCGTACCAGTCCGGCTTGGAGCACGGCTGCTCCTTGCCGAAGCCGACGGAGCCGCTGCTCACGCAGTCGCCCGCCGCGAGGAAGCCTCCGCCCGCGCCCGGGTCGCCCGGGTGGGAGCCCTTGACGTTGCGCACGCACGCCTCGTAGTAGGTCCTGTCGTCCTTCTTGCCGCGGACGTTCGTGAAGCCGTCGGTCCCGGCGGGGCAGTCGGGCTCGGCACGCGCGCCGAACCGGAAGGCCGACGCCTCGCGCTTGCCGACGACCTTCAGCACCTTGGCCTTCGCCTTGGCGTCGTCGCAGCTCACCCGGAGGCTCGGCGGGATCCGGTCGCCGTCGTCCATCCCGAACGCGGTGTCGACGCACTGCTCGGCCTTCACCGGGCCGGTCGGCGCGCCCGTCCCGTTGAGCGCCAGGAACGCGACGCCGGCCAGCACGACCGCGCCCGCGACCGCCACGGCCGCCCACACGATCGGCGAGGGCCGCTTCGCCGGCGGCGGCCCCGGCGGACCGGCGGGCGGGAACGGGCCGGGCATCGGCGGGCCGCCCGCCGGCGGCTGCCCCCAGCCCTGCCCCTGGCCCTGGCCCGGCCCCTGCCCCTGACCTGGCCCCTCCGGAACCTGCCCGTACACGGCACAACCTCCATACATGATCTTGTCGGGAGAGGTACGAGAAGATACCGCAGGCAGGTCAGGGCAGGTTCGCCGTGTTCGGCGGCGACTCCAGGGCGGTGAGCTCGATTCCGGGCGCGGCCAGCACGACGTCCCCGGCCAGGTGCACCGTCTCGACCTCGCCCGTGGAGAGGTCGGTGACCTCGTACTCCGCGACGGGCAGCGGCTCGGTCTCCGTCTCGTACATGGACGTCCCGGCCAGCCGCCAGCGCCACAGGGTCGTCAGGGCCGACAGCGACGTCCCGCTCAACCGGACGAGACGGACATCGGTCTGCGCGCCCTCGTCCAGCCCCAAGGACCGGGCGACGGCGACGAGGAAGCCCGGCGAGTCGGCGAGGAAGCCCGACGCCTGCTCGGCGTGCTCGGTGCCCGTCTCACCGGCGGCGCGCACCCAGGCCAGTTCGCGCCCGGTCACGCCGCCGCGCACCCACCAGCCGGGCGTGACGACCTCGACGCGGATCTGCCGCCAGCGCGCGTCGACGACCAGGTCCACGCGGACGCCGTCGGAGCGCGTGGAGGTGTACCGCCACCCGCCGGGCCCGGGCGCGCACTGGAAACGCTCCTCGACCCCCTCGTCGAGGTGCAGGTACGTCCCGGCGGGCACGGGTCAGGACCCGATGCGCCAGGACCGGAGGTACTCCTCCTGGTCCGGCGTCAGCAGGTCGATGGAGACCGACATCGACGCCAGCTTGAGCCGCGCCACCTCCGTGTCGATCTCCTTCGGCACGTCGTGGACGGCCGCGGGCAGCGATTCGCAGGCCGTGGCCAGCCACGCGCACGTGAGGGCCTGGTCGGCGAACGACATGTCCATCACGGCCGCCGGATGGCCCTCCGCGGCGGCCAGATTGACGAGACGGCCCTCCGCGAGCAGCACGAGGCGCCGCCCATCGGCCAGCACGTACTCGTCCGTCTGCGGCCGGATCCCGTGGTGCACCTCCACGGCCATGTCGCTGAGGGCGCGCACGTCGATCTCGACGTCGAAGTGCCCGGAGTTCGCGAGGATGGCCCCGTCCTTCATCACGGCGAGGTGGTCGGCGTTCACGACGTCGCGGTTCCCGGTGACCGTGATGAAGACGTCGCCCTCCTCGGCGGCCTCGGCCATGGGCAGGACGGCGAAACCCTGCAGTGTCGCGTCCAGCGCCTTCACCGGGTCGATCTCGGTGACGACGACCCGCGCCCCGAGGCCGCGCGCCCGCTCGGCCAGCCCGCGCCCGCAGTAGCCGAAGCCCGCGATGACCACGGTCTTGCCGGCCAGCAGCGTGTTGGTCGCGCGCACGATCCCGTCGAGCGTCGACTGGCCCGTCCCGTACCGGTTGTCGAACATGTGCTTGGTGTCGGTGTCGTTCACCGCGACCACGGGGAACTTCAGCGCGCCCTCGCGGGCCATCTGGTGCAGCCGGATGACGCCCGTCGTCGTCTGCTCGCACCCCGCCTTCACCGTGCCGAGCAGATCCGTCCGGTCGGTGTGCAGGGTGTTGACCAGGTCGCAGCCGTCGTCCAGGACGAAGTCGGGCCCGGTCTCCAGTGCCTGGTGGATGTGCGCGTAGTACCCCTCTCGGTCGATGCCCGCGCGAGCGAACACCTCGGCCCCGTACTCCTCCACGAGCGCCGCGGCGGTGTCGTCCTGCGTGGACAGCGGGTTGGACGACGCCAACGCCACACTCGCGCCGCCCGCCTGAAGGGTGCGGATCAGCCCGGCCGTCTCGGTCGTGATGTGCATGCACGCCGCGACCTTGAACCCCTCCAGCGGCCGCTCGGCGGCGAACCGCTCCCGGATCTGCCGCAGCACCGGCATGCTCCGATCCGCCCACTCGATCCGCTTGACGCCTTCATACGCCAACGACCGATCCGCGATATCGCTCATCAACACACCCTTACGAAGCGGCTGCCGGACGGGGTGACCCCCGTCCGGCAGTCCCAATACGCGCACTCTCCCCCGATCGAGGCCAGCGATCGCCGTATCGCAACGACCTCAGCCACCACAGCAACCCCGCGACGACCCCGACATCCGCGATCGCGTCCGAAGGCAGATTCGAGCGAAGCAAGAATCTGATCGCGCAGCGAGCCGCAAGGCGAGTCGGAGCGATGCCAGCGATCGCCCGCGTTTCTCGACGATGGAGGGCCGCCAAGGCCCGAAGGAGGAGAGAAATGCAATTAGTACCTGTAGTGGTCGGGCTTGTAGGGGCCTTCGACGTGGACGCCGATGTAGGCGGCCTGCTCCTTGGTGAGTTCGGTGAGCTTGACGCCGAGGGCGTCGAGGTGGAGGCGGGCGACCTTCTCGTCCAGGTGCTTGGGCAGGACGTACACGCCGACCGGGTACTCGTCGGTCTTGGTGAAGAGCTCGATCTGCGCGATGACCTGGTTCGTGAAGGAGTTGGACATCACGAAGGACGGGTGGCCGGTGGCGCAGCCGAGGTTCATCAGGCGGCCCTCGGCGAGGACGAGGATGGAGTGGCCGTCGGGGAAGCGCCACTCGTGCACCTGCGGCTTGATCTCGATCTTCTCGATGCCCGGGACCTTGGCGAGCCCGGCCATGTCGATCTCGTTGTCGAAGTGCCCGATGTTGGACACGATCGCCTGGTGCTTCATCCGGCCCATGTGCTCGGCCGTGATGATGTTGAAGTTGCCGGTGGTGGTGACGAAGATGTCGGCGCGGTCGACGACGTCCTCCAGGGTGGTGACCTGGAAGCCGTCCATCGCGGCCTGCAGCGCGCAGATCGGGTCGATCTCGGTGACGATGACCCGGGCGCCCTGGCCGCGCAGCGCGTCGGCGCAGCCCTTGCCCACGTCGCCGTAGCCGCAGACGACGGCGACCTTGCCGCCGATCAGCACGTCGGTGGCGCGGTTGAGGCCGTCGATGACGGAGTGGCGGCAGCCGTACTTGTTGTCGAACTTCGACTTGGTGACCGAGTCGTTGACGTTGATCGCCGGGAACGCGAGGGTGCCGGCCTTCGCCATCTCGTAGAGGCGGTGGACGCCGGTGGTGGTCTCCTCGGTGACGCCCTTGATGCCGGCGGCGGCCTCGGTCCAGCGGCCGGGCTTGTCGGCGATGGTGCGGCGGAGGGTGTCGAGGATGATGCCCCACTCCTCGGGGTCGTCCTCGGTGGCGGTCGGCACGGCGCCCGCCTTCTCGTACTCGGCGCCCTTGTGGACGAGGAGGGTCGCGTCGCCGCCGTCGTCCAGGATCATGTTGGGGCCGGTGCCGTCGGGCCACTGCAGGGCCTGGTCGGTGCACCACCAGTACTCTTCGAGCGTCTCGCCCTTCCACGCGAACACCGGGACGCCCTTCGGGTCGTCGACGGTGCCCTCCTTGCCGACGACGACCGCGGCGGCCGCGTGGTCCTGGGTGGAGAAGATGTTGCACGAGACCCAGCGGACGTCGGCGCCGAGCTCGACCAGCGTCTCGATCAGCACGGCCGTCTGGATCGTCATGTGCAGCGAGCCCATGATCTTGGCGCCGCGCAGCGGCTGGGCGGCGGCGTACTCCTCGCGCACCGCCATCAGGCCCGGCATCTCGTGCTCGGCGAGCCGGATCTCCCGGCGCCCGAAGTCGGCCAGCGACAGGTCGGCGACCTTGTAGTCCATGCTTTCGTTGCTCCCTTGGTCATGTGCGCGCCGTCGGGTACGCGAGGTCTTGACGGGCGAGTGCACGGCCGCGTCAACGGTGGCGAGTCTACGGCCGCCCGGCGCGCCAAGGCACGGCCGAGGAGGACTTCCTGACACGAATTTGTCAGAATCACCCCATGCGTATCACGGAGGCCGCCCGGCGGCTCGGCACCTCGCCCCGGATGCTCCGCTACCGGGAGGCCCTCGGCCTGCTGCCCGTCACCCGCGAGGCCGCCCTCGCCAGGCGCGGCGGCGGCCACCGCCGCTTCGGCGAGGCCGAACTGCGCGCGGTGGCGCTGGCCCTGGCCTTGGAGAAGCGCTACGACATAGGCCCCGCCGAGTTGGCCTTCGGCCTGAGAGTCCTGGCAGAGCCCCAGGTCCAGGCCCACGTACGCGAACTGGGCGAACGCATAGGCCGCCTCTCCGCCCCACCGACCCGAGCCCTGGACTTCGAAAAGGAAAAGGCAATGCGCCTCCTCCGCCGCCGTCCTTAGACCTCCACTTTCGTCCGAACAACAGCCTCAGCCACCCCGGCAACCACTCAACGACCGGACCGGTTGCGATCGCGTCCGAAGGCAGGTTCGAGCTTGCGAGAACCTGATCGCGCAGCGAGCCGCCAGGCGAGACGGAGCGATGCCAGCGATCGCCCGCAGTGCTCGACGATGGAGGGCCGCCAGGCCCGAAGGAGGAGAGCACTGCAATGAACACAGCAGAAGTCGCAGAACGGCCGCGAGAACATCCTGATGATGGTCGTCGGGCCGCTCGTGGCGATCGGCGGTGTCGTGTTCCTCGTCGGCGGGACGTCCGGGCGGCGGCGCCGCGTCCACCACGCTGCCCACCCGCCCGCGCCGCACGGTGCCCCGCCCGCGCCGCACGGTGCCCCGCCCGCGCCTTACGGCGGTCAACCGGGCCATGCCGCGCCGCACGGGTACCCGCCCGCGGCGCCGCACGGTTACCCACCGGCCGCTCCGGGCGGATATCCGCCCGCTGCGCAGCCCTCTTACCCGCCTGCGCAGCCCGCGTACCCGCCGCCGGGGCAGCCGTATCCGCCGCACGGCGGGTACCCGCCCTACCGGGGCTAGCCCGCCGCGTTCTCGCCTGGGACGACCACGCCTGACTCGTAGGCGAGCATGACCGCCTGGGCGCGGTCGCGGAGGCCGAGTTTGGTGAAGACGCGCGCCACGTGCGTCTTGACGGTGTGCTCGCTCACGAACAGGCGCTGCGCGATCTCGCCGTTGGACAGGCCGCCCGCGATCAGGACGAGGACCTCCGTCTCGCGGGCGGTCAGCGTCGACAGCTCCGACGGGGCCTGCGGGCGGCTGCGGCGCTGCTTGGTGAACTCGCGGATGAGGCGTCCGGTGACCTGCGGGGCCAGCAGCGAGTCGCCGCGCGCCACCACCCGGACCGCCGAGACCAGCTCGTCGGCGGTCGCGTCCTTCAGCAGGAAGCCGCTCGCGCCGACGGCGAGCGCCTCGTAGACGTACTCGTCCACGTCGAACGTGGTGAGGACCAGCACCCGGACGTTCTCCGCGCCGGGCAGCGCGAGGATGCGGCGGGTGGCCTCGATGCCGTCCATGCCGGGCATCCGGATGTCCATCACGACGACGTCCGGACGGCGGCGCTCGGCGATCGCCACGGCCTCCCGCCCGTCGCCGGCCTCGCCGATCACGGTGATGTCGTCCTGGGCGGCGAGCAGGGCGGCGAACCCGGCCCGCACGATCGTCTGGTCGTCGACGATCAGCACGTTGATCACAGCGGCCGCCCCGGAGGCGCGGGGACGGCGGGGTCAGGGGCGGCCGGGCGGCGCCTGCGAACCGTGTCCACGGATGGAATTCCCCTCACTCGTCACCGGAAGCTCGGCCTCCACCAGGAACCCGCCCTGGGTGGCCGGGCCGGCGGAGAACCGCCCGCCCAGCATGGTCGCACGTTCCCGCATCCCCACGAGGCCATGTCCGCCGGCTGATCCGGGCGCCTCCAGCCGGGTGCGGCCGGCGTCCGCGGCGGTCGGGCCCGCGGGGTCCGCTCCTGCTGTACGGGGGCCGGGATTCGGCCGGTTCAGGACCTGGGTGGCCGCGGCGGCGCCGTCGTCCTGGACGCGGACCGCGAGCCGGTCCGGCAGGAACGTCAGGTCGACGCGGACGCCGGCGCCGGGCGCGTGCCGCCGCGCGTTGGTCAGCGCCTCCTGGACGATCCGGTACGCCGACAGCTCCACCGTCGTGGACAGGGCGCGCGGGTCGCCGTGCACGGCGAGGTCGACGTGGCCGCCGGCGCCGCGGTGCTGCTCGATCAGGTCGGGCAGCCGGTCCAGGCGCGGCTGCGGGGAGTTCGCCGCCTCCGGCTCGGGCGCGGCGTCGGCGCGCAGCACGCTGAGCAGCCGCCGCATCTCCACCAGCGCCTCCCGGGCCGTCTTGGCGATCTCGGTGTAGCCGGCGCGGGCCTCGGGCGACAGGTTCTCCATCGTGTACGGGGCGGTCTCCGCCTGCACGGCGATCATGGAGACGGAGTGTGCGACGACGTCGTGCAGCTCCCGGGCGATGCGGGCGCGCTCGCGCATGACGGCCTGCTCGCGCTGGACGGCGGTGAGCCGGGTGAGGGTCTCGTTGGTGCGCTCGGCGGCCTCCGCCTCCGTCCGGCCGGCGGACTCCACGACGCGCCGCGCGTCGCCGAGGCCGATGGCGGCGAGCACCGCGACGATCGCCGCGGGCCACGGGACGTCGTCGAGGGTCCCGGTCGCGAGGTAGACGACCCCGAGGGCGGCGACGCTGCCGACCGCGAGGACGCCGGTGGACTGGCGGGGCAGCCGCCGTCCCAGCGCGTACAGCGTGTAGAGGGCCGCGAAGCTGGTCGTGACCAGCAGGACCTGCCCGGTGAGCAGGCTCGCCGCGACCGCGCTGAGCACGACGGCCGCGACGGCGCGCAGGTTCTCCCGGCGCCACACGAGCGGGAGCGTCGCGGCGACCGCGAACCCGCCCGCCAGGCTGAGCGGGGAGTCGACGCGCGGCGCGAGCTCCGCCAGCGCCGCGATCGTCAGGGCCAGCCCGGTCAGCGGCGCGAAGTACCAGGACCCGACGACCTCCCGCCACGTGTTGATCCAGCGGGGCAGCGGCGCCGTCTGCCCGGGCGGGGCACCGGGACCGCGTCCCGCCCCGCCGTTCAGCCGGGCGCCGAGCCTGACCGCCAGCGGGCGCAGGAGCGTGCCGATGCCCGTGAGGATCCACAGCAGCAGCTGCCCGACCCCCGCTACGATCCGGCCGGACAGCCGCCACGCGTGGTGCGCGACGGCTGGGCCGAACCCCGCGGGGTCGGGTCCGGTCCGGGCCTTGTCGTCGGTCGTCACCCCTCAATACTGACCGCTGAGGCGGGCGGTGGCCTCACCACGCGGGTGTATGCGGGACGCGGGGATCCGTCTGGAGTACCACCCGCTTTCCCTCCTTGAGGGGGACGTGCGGAGGAGTGCCGCGAACGTAGTGTCTTAACCGTGACCGCGACGGTGGCCGTCGCCGACGTAGGGGGTTCGGCGGGGTCGCCGCGGTCACACCAGAACCGCCCGGTTTCAGGGGTCCGGGCGGGGAGGCATGGGAAAGCACCTCGCCGGACGGCCGCGGCTCGCCTCCTCGGAGGCACTCGCCGGTCTCGCCTGGGCTGGGGTTCGGCCGGCGCCTGCGGCGGCCGCCCGGCGAGGGGTCCCATGTCCGGCGCGGCCCGCCGAGCGGGCCGCGCGGAACGTCCTCGCGCGTCGTCCCGGGTCAGGACGTCGCGGGCGTCTCCGGCTTCCGCGTCTCCTCGACGCGCGTGCGGGACGCCTCGTCCAGCGCCGGCTCCAGGTAGATGAGCTTCGCCTCCGGGATCTGCGCCCGGACCCTCGCCTCCGCCGCGTCGATCCCGCGGGCCACGTCCGCGGCCGTGTCGTCGTGGTTGACGGCGATCTTCGCGGCGATGAGCAGCTCGTCCGGCCCCATGTACTCGGTCCTGATGTGGATGAGGTGGTCGACCTCGTCCACCGACTCCAGCGCCTCGATGATCCGCCGCTCGGTCTGCGGGTCGACGCCCTCGCCGATCAGGAGGCTCTTGGTCTCGATCGCCAGGATCGTCGCGACCGCGCCGAGCAGCAGCCCGATCGCCACGGTGCCGACGCCGTCCCAGACGCCGTCGCCGGTGGCCACGGCCATGGAGACGCCGAAGAGGGCGAGGAACAGGCCGACGAGGGCGGCGAGGTCCTCCAGCAGCACCACCGGCAGTTCGGGGGCCTTCGCACGGCGGATGAACGACCACCAGGACTGCTCGCCGCGGACCTCGTTCGACTCCTTGATCGCCGTGCGGAACGAGAACGACTCCAGCCCGATCGCGACGATCAGCACCCCGAAGGCCCAGACCGGGGACTTGACCTCCTCCGGGTGGGAGATCTTGTGGTAGCCCTCGTAGAGCGAGAACGCCGCGCCGACGGTGAACAGGACGACCGCGACCACGAACGCGTAGAAGTAGCGTTCGCGCCCGTACCCGAAGGGGTGCTGGGGGGTCCGGTCGCGTTCGGACCGCTTGCGGCCGAGGAGCAGCAGCCCCTGGTTGCCGGAGTCGGCCACCGAGTGGATCGACTCGGCCAGCATCGACGACGAACCGGTGAACGCGAACGCGACGGCCTTCGACGCCGCGATCCCGAGGTTGGCGGCCAACGCGGCGACGATGGCCTTCGTTCCACCCTCAGCACTCATCTACGCAATCCTCGCTCTGAGCTCTTGTACGGCAGGCTCGGACGCGGGGTCCACGCCGAGCGCGATAGCCAAGTAAACCGTGACATAGTCGGCCAGCGCGATCAGCGACGCGATCCTCTCCAGGGGATGGTCGCCCTCGGCCCGGATCTCGGTGACCGCCACGCCCCGGTCGCGGGCCAGCGCGGCGGACGCCTCGCACCGCGCACGCACCCGCGGGTGCTCCTCAGGGTCGCGCATGACGACGAGGTGCAGGCCGTGCTCGGGTTCGTCGACCCGGTCGCGGAAGAAGTCGTCGGGGTCGGCCGGGGAGCCGCCGCGGGCGAAGAAGCCGTCGAACACCGCCACCTGGTTGCGGCCGGTCTCCGGGACCTCGCCGAACACCGCCGGGTACTTGGCGTTCTCGTTGAGCTGGCAGCACATCCGGTACGCCGCCGCGGAGGAGAGCGCCGACGAGCCCCACACCAGCGGCACGTCGCCGGCCAGGTCGAGGGCGAGGCGCTTGGCCGGGTTGACGAACGGCTCGCTGGACGGGCGGCACCGGTGCGCGACGTCCTCCAGCAGCGCGGCCGTGGACTCCAGCACGGTGTCGGGGACGTCGGCCAGCCGGAGCGCCCGGGCGGCGAGGAGCAGGGGGACCGTCATGCTCCACAGGGCCGAGCGCGCCGGCCCCTGGGAGCGGACGGGGACGACGACACCGCGGCTCCTTCCGGCCAGTTCCGCGAGCGGCGAGTCGGCCTCGCCGACGACCAGGAGCCGGGAGCCGCGGCGGGCGGCCTCCGCGGCGACCTCCAGCGTCTCCTCGGCGGCTCCGGAGGGGGAGACCGCGACGACCAGGTCGGCGGCGCCCACCCAGCCGGGCAGCCGGTAGCCGCGCACCGTGGAGATCGGGACGGCGCAGCCCGCGCCGCACACGGCCGCGAGCACGTCGCCCGGGACGGCTGACGCGCCGGTGCCGGCGACCACGATCGCGCGGGGGCGGCCGTCCTCGGCCAGCCCGGCGACGCCGGCCTCAGCCGCGGCGCGCTGCGCCTCACGCACCTGCGCAGCCGACGCGGCGACCTGCCGCAGCACGCCGCCGGGATCCGCCGCCTCGGCCGCCTCCGCGTCCTCCAGCCGGGAGGGGTCGAGGGAGGCGCTCACGAGGCGGGGGTCCTGGCCTCGTCGACGAGGAGGACGGGGATGTCGTCGCGCACGGGGTAGGCGTAGCCGCACGAGCCGGTGCACACCAGCTCGTCGGCCGCCTCGTCGGCGCGCAGGTCGCCGCCGCAGTTCGGGCAGGCGAGGATCTCCAGGAGCCAGGAGTCCAGCTTCATCGTCATGGCAGCGTCACATCTCCCTTGCAGTCGCTTTTCCCGGCCCGGTCACTTCTCCCTGACCAGGGCCAGTACCTCGTCGCGGATCGCCGCCATGGTGCCCTCGTCGCCGGCCTCGGCGTTCAGGCGCAGCAGCGGCTCGGTGTTGGACGGACGCAGGTTGAACCACCATCCGGCGGTGTCGTCGCGGACGGTCAGCCCGTCCAGCTCGTCGATCTCGACGCCGGAGCGGCCGGCGAAGGCCTCCCTGACCTTCGCGGCGGCCGCGTCCTGGTCGGCGACCTCGCTGTTGATCTCGCCGGACGCCGCGTAGCGGGTGTACTCGCCGAGCAGCTCCGACAGGGGGCCGTCCTGCTCCCCGAGGGCGGCGAGGACGTGCAGCGCCGCCAGCATGCCGGAGTCGGCGAACCAGAAGTCGCGGAAGTAGAAGTGCGCCGAGTGCTCGCCGCCGAACACCGCGCCGGTCTCGGCCATCGTCTGCTTGATGAACGAGTGCCCGACCCGCGTCCGCACGGGCGTCCCGCCGTGCTCGGCGATGATCTCCGGGACGGCCTTGGAGGTGATCAGGTTGTGCACGATCGAGGAGCCGGGGTGCTTGGCCAGCTCCCGGGTCGCGACCAGCGCCGTGATCGCGGACGGCGAGACGATCTCGCCGCGCTCGTCCACCACGAAGCAGCGGTCGGCGTCGCCGTCGAAGGCGAGGCCGATGTCGGCGCCGGTCTCGCGGACCTCGGCCTGCAGGTCGCGCAGGTTCTCCGGCTCGATCGGGTTGGCCTCGTGGTTGGGGAAGGTGCCGTCCAGCTCGAAGTACAGCGGGACCAGGTCGATCGGCAGGCCCTCGAACACCGAGGGGACGGTGTGGCCGCCCATGCCGTTGCCGGCGTCCACGACGACCTTGAGGGGGCGGATGGACGACAGGTCGACCAGCGTCTTGAGGTGGTCGGCGTAGCCCTTGAGGATGTCGCGCCGCGTCACCGTGCCCGGCTCGCCGTCGTAGCCGGGCACGCCGTTCTCGATCATCTCGCGGATCTCGGTGAGCCCGGTGTCGCGGCCGACGGGGCGGGCGCCCGCGCGGCACAGCTTCAGCCCGTTGTACTTGGCCGGGTTGTGGCTGGCGGTGAACATGGCGCCGGGCAGGTCGAGGTCGCCGCTGGCGTAGTAGAGCATGTCGGTGGAGCCGAGCCCGGCCTCGATCACGTCCGCGCCCTGGGAGGTCGCGCCGCGCGCGAACGCCTCCGCCAGGGGGACCGACGACTCCCGCATGTCGTGGGCGGTGACGACCGCGCTCGCCCCGGTGACGCGGACGAACGCCGCGCCGGCCGCCTCGGCGGTGGCGGGGTCGAGCTCGTCCGGCACCACACCGCGGATGTCGTACGCCTTGAAGATCTTGGCGAGGTCGCCCACTCCTGCTCCCTGTCCGAAGAACCGTGCGCGGAAAACGGCAGGTTCACGAGCCTACCGGGACGACGGGACGCGCCCCGCCGCGACGCCGGACCGGGGACCGGGACGGGGGCGGGCCCCCGCGCTCACTCCTGGCCGGGCTGCGTTCCGGCGGGCTCGGAGCGGAGCACGCGCAGGTGGCCGCGGCGGCCGACCTCCGTGCCCTGGCCGACCGGCTCGTGGCCGGACCCGGGGGCGGGCCTGGCGGCCTCGCGGACCGCGTCGGCGAGGGCCTCGAGGTCGTCGGCGGTGGGCTCGGACTCCTCCTCGACGGGGAGCCTCACCAGCTCCCACCCCATGGGGGCGGTGAGCCGTTCGGAATGCTCTGCGCACAGGTCGTAGCAGTGTGGCTCGGCGTACGTTGCGAGCGGCCCCAGGACCGCGGTGGAGTCGCGGTAGACGTACGTGAGCGTGAACACTGCGGGCGCCTTGCAGGCGGTGCGGGAGCAAGTGCGGACGGGGCTCACGATGGCTGACCGTACCTCCCCCCACCCGGCTCCGCCACCACCCCGGCGCACGTGTCGCCGTTACCGGGCGATTTCCGTGGTAATAACTACATCCCGTAACGATCCGAATATTCACCGTGCCTTCACCGCGCGGTGCCGAGCCAGCGCGCGATGGCCGCGCCCCGGGTGCGGACGTGCAGCTTGGCGAAGATCCGGTTGACGTGGTTCTTGACGGTGTACTCCGAGACGACCAGGGCCCGCGCGATCTCGCCGTTGGAGCACCCCCTGGCGATCAGGTCCATCACCTCGGCCTCGCGCGGGGACAGCCCGAGGTCGTCGCGGGGCGCCGGGGGCCGGGCCGGTGCGGCCCCGCCGCGCAGCGCCTCGACGACGGCGCGGCTCGCGGGCGGCGACAGCGGGCTGGACCGCCCGGTGACCGTGTCGTGGACGGCGGCGAGCAGCTCGTCCGCTTCGAACGCCCCGTGCACCAGGTACCCGGACGCGCCGTTGCGGATGGCCTGGCCGATCACGTCGGCGTCGGTGTCGTAGGACAGCATGAGCACCTTGGCGATGGCGCTGAGCGGCCCGGCGGCGACCACGCCGTCCACCCCGGGCATGCGGACGTCCAGCAGGACGAGGTCGGGGCGCAGCGACCGGGCCTGCTCGACGGCGTGGGCGCCGTCGACGGCCTCGCCGACGACCTCCACTCCCCCGGACTCCAGGATGGTCGCCAGGCCGGCGCGGACGACGGGGTTGTCGTCCACCACGAGGACGCGGACGCGGTCGCTCATGACAGCTGCCCCGCCGACTCGGGGGCGTCCTCGGCGGGCCACGAGGCGCGCGGGACGGTGAGGGTGACGGTGGTGCCGCACCCGGGGGCCGAGCGCACGCCGAGGCGCCCGCCCGCGCGCCGGGCGCGCTCGGTCATGCCGACGACGCCGTAGTGGCCCTCGCGGGCGAGCAGGTCGAACCGCCCTCCCTGCGGCGGGGCGAACCCGGCGCCGTCGTCGCGGACCGACAGCTCCAGCCCGTCCGGGGACCCCTCCAGCCGGACCTCGACCCGGCCGGCCCGCGCGTGCCGCTCCACGTTGGTCAGCGCCTCCTTCAGCACCGAGACGATCTCGTAGCGGACGGCCATGGGAACGTCGTCGTGCGTCCCGTCGGCCACGACGTCGACGGGGACCCCGGCGATCCGGCTCCACTCCTCGGCGACCTGCCGGACGGCGTCCGGGAGCGGCAGCCCGTACGCCTCCTCGCGCAGGTCGGCGATCAGCCCGCGGGCCTCGTGCGCGGCGACCCGCAGCGCGGACAGGATGTCGCGGGCGCCGCGTTCCGCGCGGTCGGGGGACGTGCGGATCCAGCCGGGCAGCGCCGCCGCCGACAGCGTGATGCCCTGCAGGGTCTTGGCGAGCGAGTCGTGCATCTCGCGGGCGAGCCGGGTGCGCTCGTCGGCCGCGGCGACGGCGGCCTCGGCGCGGCGGCGCGCCTCCTCCGCCTCGGCGTACTGGTCGAACAGGATCCGCAGGACGACTCCGGCGCAGGCCGCGAGCGGGTAGAAGACGGGCAGGGCGATGAGGAGCCCGGGGTCGTGCCGGTCGGCGGGCGTCGCCGAGCCCATCGCGGCGAAGCAGAGCGCCACCTGCGCGGTGCACACCAGCAGCACGGGCCCCCACGCGTACAGGACGCCGGCGAGCGCGGCCGTCATCACCGTGAACAGGAAGAACGGCCCGAAGACGCCGCCCTTGACGAGGACGCCGAACACGAGCAGGGCGTCCAGGCAGCACAGCAGGGGCATGCGCCGGACGAGCCGCAGGACGGGCCGCCACACGACCAGGGCGAGCGCGCTCTCCACGCCCAGCAGAGCGATGGCGGCCGCGAGCCCGCGGTTGAGCCCGCCGCCGCTCTCCGGCCCGTAGCTGTCCTGGAGGACGACCGCCATGGCGAGCAGGAGGCAGCGCAGCAGCAGGAGCAGCCGGAACGTCACGGCGACCCGCGTCGTGGCCCGGGCGTCCTCGGTCACTCGGGACACCGGGGCTCGTCGCAGACGCGGAGCTGGTCGGAACGCAGGAAGAGCCGCATCACCATCTCGGGCTTGTCGATCTTGTAGGCGCCGCCGTCGGTGACGGCGGCGACCTTCCGGAGGGAGGGGTCCGCCTCGGCGCCGAACCCGAGAACGATGACGCTCACCGGGCGCCGCGCGTTGAAGGCCCCTCCAAGATTCTTCACCGTTCGGGCGATTTCCGTTCCCGGGGCGCTGCGCGGGCCCCCGGCGGTGAGGACGAGGACCACGTTGAGCCCGTCCCTGCCGTAGTGGCGGTCGACCTCCCGGTACGCGGCCCTGATCGCCGGGTACAGCCCGGCGGCCTCGCCGCGGATCGGCCGGACGTGCTGGAGCCGCTCCTGCAGGATGAGGCGCTGGTTGCCGCCGTCCTGCGTGCGCGCGCCGAGCTCCCGGATCGGGGTCAGGGGCCGGTAGGGGCGGCCCGGCGCGCCGGTGAGCGTCCAGAGGCCGAAGGACGAGTCGTCCGGGACGAGCGCGAACCCCGTCGAGAGCGCTTTCACCATCGCGTCGAACCGCGTCCCGGTGGCGCCGGGCATCGGGGCGCCGCCCCGCGACGGGTCGATGAGCGCGAGCACGTTCAGCCCCTGGCCGAGCTTGCGCCACGTCTCCTGGACTCCGGCCGCCGCCCCCGGACGGACCACCGCGAGCGGTCGCGGTGCGCGCTGCCCGGGGCCGCGCAGGCCGGCCCGCTTGAGGTCGCCGGCCGTCCGGGGCGACCGGAGCTCCTTCAGGAACCCGTCGGCGACCCGTTTCCGCTTGGCGTCGGACGTGGCGACGACGTACGGGAAGTCGAGGTAGGGCGTGCCCAGACGCGGGTAGGCGACGGCGATCGGCTCCCCGTCGCGGCCCTGCTGCTTGAGACGCTCGTTGTACTTGAGGAAGGCCTGCTCCGGGGCGGCGACGACCGCGGACCCCTCGTCGCCGCCTCCGCCGAAGGCGGTCTCGACGCCCTTCCCGTTCGGGATGGTCTCGGCGGTGCGCAGGACGGCGGTGAACCTGTCCAGCGCGCCCTTGCCGCTTCCGGCGGACGCCTGGAGCGCGAGCAGCGACACCGTGCCCGCCCCGGTGCGCGCGGGGTCCGGCAGCCGGAGGTGGAACTCCGGCGTGCGGCGTCCGGGCCGGAAGGCGCCCCATGACCTGCGCTCCAGGTCCCTCCGGTACCGGCTCGCCATGGTGGCGGACACCCCGAACACGATCGGGCTCGACGCGATCGAAGGGGCCTGCCCGGCGGGCCGCCGTCCCGCGAGGTCGGGCCAGGCGGAGGAGTCGGGGATCCACACGTCTGGGACGCCGCGCGCGGCGCGGAAGACGCCCGCGGCCTCGCCCGACCCGCGCGCGGTGACCCGCACCGAGGGGCACTGCCCGGCGGCGCGCCGGGCCGCGTTGAAACGGGCGGCGGCGGCGAGCGCCGCCGGAGCGATCGCGGGATCGGCGCTGACCGACAGCCGCTCGCGCGCGCCGTCGCAACCGGAGTCGCGCGCGGCCAGCGCCCAGCCGCCGCCTCCGAGGACGAGCCCCACACCGAGGGCCATGGCGGCGGCGACGGTGACCTGGTCGCGGCTCCGGCGTGCGCGCCGGGACGGGGGATTCACGGGAAATCGGCCCTTCGAAATGCACCATCGGCCACGCGGGCCCGGGAGCCATGGCTCCGCCACTGTAACCACTCTTTTCACGGCAGAGCCATACGAACGGCCCGTTGCACGGGCCGTTCCGGACAGAGCGGTACAAAAGTCCACATGGAAGGGCCTTACGGGTGGGCCGCGTCACCAGCGGAGGTACTCTTGAGGCGTGCGATCCCGTGTGGCAGGCGTACGGCGCCGCGATCGGCACGGTCGCGGCCTCCGTGGTCCTCTGACGCCCCCGCAGGCGCCGGTCTCACGCACCCGCGCGGAACGGTTCGCCGACCTCGTCGACGACGAGGTGCGGCGCCTCGCCGGGCGCTGGGGCCGCGAACTGGCCCGGGTGGAGTTCACGGTCGAGGAGGTGCCGGCCATCGACCCGTCGTTCGACGGGCCGGTCCCGCTCGGCCAGACCCTCCCGGGCGCCGGCGACCGGCCGGTGCGCATCGCCGTCTACCGCCGCCCCGTCGAGGCCCGCGCCGCCGACGAGGCCGAACTCGCCCACCTGGTCCGCGACCTGCTCGTCGAGGAGGTCGCCGACCTGCTCGGCCTCTCCCCCGAGTCCGTGGACCCGAGCTACGACTCTCCCGACGACTGACCGGCGCCCGGAGCGCAGCGGAGGGCGCAGGTCAGTCGGGCGGGGGGTGTGGGGGGTCGCCCCTCCACGAAGACACTGCCGACTGAGCGGCGCCCGGAGCGCAGCGGAGGGCGCAGGTCAGTCGGGCGGGGGGCGTGGGGGGTCGCCCCCCTCAAAGACCCTGCCGACTGAGCGGCGCCCGGAGCGCAGCGGAGGGTGCCGGTCAGTCGGGCGGGGGGCGTGGGGGGTCGCCCCCCTCAAAGACCCTGCCGACTGACCGGTGGAGAGACGCTGCCGACTGACCCGGCGCCTGGAACGGAAGGCCGCGGTCCCGGGGCTCAGTTCGGGGTCAGGGCGGTCTGGGAGTCGGCGGTCTGCGGGAGGCGCAGGACCGTCGGGGCCGGGACGATCGGCAGCACGGTGAACAGGTAGTCGCCGCCCTTGCCGGTGGCGAGGATGCGGGACGCGTAGACGGGAGCGGAGCCGGGCTTCGGCATGATCACCGCGCCGAAGGCGGCGTCCGCGCCGGTACCGGGGGCCGCGAGCTTGGTCTCGACCGTGCGTCCCGCTCCGATCCTGACCTCCTGAGGCGTGCCCGCGCCCTGCGCGTTCATGGTCGTGACCTGGACGGTCGCCGCGCCTGACGGGGCGGTCAGGGCGAGGGACGAGTCGAACCGGTTGTCGGCCACGACGCCGGGGCCGGACGCGCTCAGCGGGGGCGTGGCGGCGCCGTAGGCGACGTCGGCGCCCCGCTCGGCGGCGAAGCCCGCGAGGATCGGACGGTCGGCGGTGAGCCGGACGGCGGCGGCCCGGCCGGACAGGGCGCCGTCGAGGGGGACGGAGGTCACGGTCATGCCGGGGGCGTCCAGGACGTCCTGGCCCTGCGGCGCGAACGCGCCCTCCGCGGTGATCACCTGGACCCTGATGCGGGCGTCGGCCTCGCCGGGGACGGCGACCAGCAGGCGGCGCTTGCCGGAGCCGCCCGGCACCCCGGGGACGAGGACGGAGGCCGCGGGCGCGGGCGACTGCGGCAGCCACTCGGTGCCCTTCTTCTTCCCGATCCGCACGCGCAGGGACGCGGCGACGCGGCCGCTGGTGGTGCGGACGCGCAGCGCCAGGTCGGCGGCGGTCTTCACGATGTCGCCGAGCCCCTCGGGCGATCCGCCGATCCGCACGATCCGGGTGGTGTAGGGCTCCACGGGCGTGCCGCGCCCGTCGGTGGTGTCGAGGGGTCCCTCGCCGGAGAGGGCGGAGACGTCGACGGACGCGGGCTGCGCGTCGACGTTGGTCAGGTAGAGGTCGAGTTCGTCGGCGGCGACCGGCCCGGGGCCCATGAACCACAGGTCGGTGCCGGGGACGGCGCAGCGGGCGCCGGCGAGGCCGCGGTCGTCGCCGCCGTCCCGGTACGCGGTCTGCTCAGCCTCCAGCCCGCCGGCGATGGGGCCGGTGGCCCGGAGGGTGTAGGAGTCCTGGCCGGACTTGGTGTCCTCGCCCCAGGCCTGGCCGGGCGACGTCACGGATCCCAGCGGCGAGCCGCCCTTGGTCGGCGCCACGTCCACGCGTCCGCCGCCCGTCTTGCGGGCGAGTGACTGGACGGCGAGGCGGCCGCCCTCGTGCCCCGGGCAGACCATCACGGCGTGCGTGACCGGCGCTTCGCGGCCCTTCTCGGACGCCTCGCCCGGACGGGAGAACGTCGCGGCGCCGTAGAGGGCGGCGACGGCGACGAGCATGAGGGCGGCGGTGGCGTAGCGCATGCCGAGGAGGCGCAGGACCTTGTCCATCAGGACACCTCCTCGGGGCTCGTCTCCTCCGCGGGCTCCCCGGGCTCCGCGAGCTCTGCGGGTTCCGCAGGCGCCGCGAGCTCCAGGGGCTTGGCGGCCGGCAGCGCGGGCTGGGGGCGGGCGCGGGGCGCGCGGCGCCGCCCGCGCCGGCCGCGGCGGCGGCGCTCCCGTTCGCCGGTGGGCATGAAGTCCGCCTGCGCGCCCGGCAGCGCCAGGACGGCCACCAGCAGGACGGCGATCCCCTGGACGACGACCCAGGCGTGCCGGGTGGCCATCGACCGGGTCAGCTCGAACTCTCCCCCGGCGGCGGGGATGTCGTAGCCCTGCGCCCAGCCGTCCACCGTCCGGGCCTTGACGTCGCGGCCGTTCAGGGCGGCCCGCCAGCCGCCGTCTGACGGTTCGGCCAGGAGGAGCGTGCGCGTGCCCGTCCCCGGTGGGATCCGCACGCGGGCTTCGACGCGCCCGGCGGGCAGCGGCGTGACCGTCGAGCCCTGCAGGAGCATCATCCGGCCGGACGCCGCCTGGAGCCGCCACACGGCGAACGTGCCGGTGCGGCTGAGGCGGGTGAGTTCGGGCGACGCGTCGAGGACCTTGGTGAGCGGGTCGCTCGCGGGATGCGGCACCAGGAGGTACTGGACGCCCATCCGCGTCAGGGCGGGCCCGTCGTCGCCCTCCCGGCCGGCGGCCATGCCCGCGACGAGGTCGTCCATGCGGTCGCGGGCCGGACCCTTGACGGTGACCTCCGACTCGCCCAGATGGGGCCGCACGCCCCTCAGAACCGTGTAGGAGACCCGTCCGGTCGGCTCCCGGTGCAGAACGAGCGTCCTGACCCCGCCGGAGCCCTGGACGAACTGGGGGACCGTGTCGGGGTCGAGCCTGCCGAGGGGGCCGCCCGCGCCGCCGACAACCCAGAACCCGGCCGCCAGGACGGGTGCGGTGAGCGCGGCGGCCACCACGACCGCACCGCCCGCCTTGTAGATCAGGTGCTGGCCCGCCAGGGCCTCGGTGGCGCGCTGGACGGCGGCGGTGGCGGCGAGGAGGACTCCGGCTCCGGCGAACAGCAGCGCCGCGCCGGGCCACACCGGCGCCGCGTCCGCGCCCTTGGTGACGGTGGCGGCGCTGGTCAGCACCGCGACGAGCAGCCCGAAGACCGCCAGCAGCCAGCCGGCCAGCACCTGGCCCCGGCGGCTGCGCAGCGGCAGCGCGCAGACGGCGACCGCCAGCAGCCCGGCGAGCGCCCACCGCGCGGGCGTGCCCGGCCCTCCCGGGTCGAGCGCCAGCAGGTCGGCCGGGGCGGCGGGGTCGAACCGCCGGTGCAGGCCCGCCTCCGTCAGGAACCCGGACGGATGGAGCAGCAGGCCGGCGGTCCACGGGAGCGTCAGCAGCGGCGGGACGCCGAGCGCGATGGCGAGGCCGCGCAGGCCCTGCCGCCCCGGTCGGTCGAGCAGCGCCCACACCATCCCCGCGGCCAGCAGAGCGACCAGCCAGACGAGGGGGACGAAGGACATCGCGACGGCGAGCAGCAGCGCGACCGTCCAGGCGGCCCGTCCCGCGCGCTTGCGGCGCGTCCGGGGGTCGAGGGCGGCGGCCTCCGACCGGGGGTACCCGTAGACGCGGGCGGCGTGCACGGCGATCAGCGGGAGCAGGACGAGGACGACGGCGGTCCCGAGGCGCCCGCCGGCGACGGCGCCGGTCGCGGCGGGCAGCAGCGCGTACACGGCGGCGAACCAGGCGCGGACGGCCGGCACCGGGACGCGGCGGCCGGTCGCGCGGGCGCGCCGTCCCGTCCGCGGCGCCTCCACCACCAGCAGCCGCGACGCGCGGTAGGCGGTGAGCCCGGCCAGCGGGACGCTGCCGAGCAGCAGGACCGACACCGCCAGCCACGGCTTTCCGAACGCGGCGGTGGACAGGACGGCCAGGACCCCGACGTACGGGGGGCTGCCGGCGTCTGTACCGAGCCCCACCGGATGCCAGCCGGACAGGTACTGCGCCCACAGGTCGCTCGCGCCGCCCCACGCGGGGACGAGCGCGCCGCCGCCGAGCCGCCCGGCGGCCGTCACCAGGGAGCGTTCGGCCGCGACCGCGACGGCGGCGAGGCCGAGCACGACCATGACGCCGGGCCGCGCGAGGAACCGGCGGATCGGGCCGGGCTCGTCGGCCGTGATGTCGTCGGCGACGTCCTCGCGGTCGCGCTCGTGGGCGGCGAAGTACTCCGAGACGGCCTCGCCCGCCCGGCGCAGCACGACCCAGCGCGTCTGGAACCGCCGGACGCTGCGCCGCACGCGCGTGCGGCCCTCGGCGCGGACGGCCCGCGCCCGCCGGAGCCCGCCGGGTGAGCGCAGGACGTCGCCGAGCGCGCGCAGCTCCTCGCGGGCCATGCCCGGCCGCTTGGTCGCCACCAGGACGAGGGCGTGGGCGAGCGACGCCCACACGTTGCGGACGAGGGCCCGCAGCATCGCGCCGAGCGGCTGGTTGGCGAGCAGGGTGAGCAGCGCGTTGCGGCGGTCGCGGCGGGCCGGGTGCTCGGTGGTCATGCCGATCTCGCGGAGCCCGCGCCGGGACGCCTCCGCGTGGTAGACGACGGCGTCGCTCGCGGTGACGACCCGGTACCCGGCGGCGTGCACCCGCCAGCAGAAGTCGAGGTCGTCGCGGAAGATGCCGTACTCGACGTCGAAGCCGCCGAGCTTCTCCCAGACGTCGCGGCGGACGAGCATCCCCGCGCTGCCGACCGACAGCACGTCCCGGACGCCGTCGTGCTGGCCCTGGTCGAACTCGCGCCGGTCCAGGCCGGTGTGGCGGCGCCCGGCGGCGTCGACGGTGACGCCGAGCTCGCGCAGGACGCGGCGGTCGTCCCAGTCGCGGACCTTGGGGCCGAGCACCGCCATGTTGGGGTCGGCGTCGGCCGTGCGCAGCAGCCGGTCGAGCGCGTCGCGGTCGGGCGCGCAGTCGTCGTGCAGCAGCCAGAGCCACTCCGTGCGGGGCCGGGACGACCCCTGGGACTGGTCGGCGGGAGCGGGGTCGTCGCCGGTCACGGGGGCGGACGCGGCGTCCTGCCGCAGCGCCTCGGCGATGGCCTCGCCGTAGCCGGTGGTGCGGGGCAGCGTGAGGACCTCGCCCTCGCCGACGACCTCCGCGAGGACGGCGGGGCCGCGGTCGCGGCTGCCGGTGTCGACGGTCACGAGGCGCTGCACGGGGCGCGACTGGGTGAGCAGCGCCTTCAGCGCCTCCGGAAGCCACCGCGCGCCGTCGTGCGCGACGAGGACGGCGGTGACGACATGGCGATCGAGTGTGGGGGCCAAGGGTCGCTCGATCTGTGGGACGGACGATGGCAGTGCTGGCCGAACGGCCGGTGCCGAACGGGCATCCGGCGCTGAACGAGCGTCAGCCGTGCCGGCCCTGGGGCCGGCACGGCTGATAACTGTACGCGTGGCCGCGCCGGGCACGCTCCGGATCCCCCGAGATCCGGGGTCGCGGCCCGCCGGGTCAGACGGCCTGGCGCTTCAACTTCCGGCGCTCGCGCTCGGAAAGCCCTCCCCAGATGCCGAACCGTTCGTCGTGCTGCAGCGCGTACTCAAGGCACTCCGTACGCACCTCGCATGCCCGGCACACCTTCTTGGCCTCGCGAGTGGAGCCGCCCTTCTCCGGAAAAAACGCCTCCGGATCCGTCTGCGCGCACAGGGCGCGCTCCTGCCAGCCCAACTCTTCGTCCTCTGTGCCGTGCGCCAGCGGGATGACCACCTCGCTCACAGCGCACCTCCCTGCCCGTGGAACCCCCTGGTCAATGCCCTCCAGAGCTTCCTTCCCCCGAGACGGCATTGAAACTACACGGACGAAATTACACGCGTGTATCAGCCGCCCCGTCAAGCCGGAAGGCATTCCCGGGCGACATAGCGGGTTTTGCCGGGATGGGCATGCTGACCTTCAGATGAAGATCAGTTAATCGGGCGGTCACCGCGAAGGCGAGGCCTCACCGAGGGGGTTCGCGGGAGGCTTCACGGCGGGTCCGGCCGCGGGTACTACTGCGGGGGCGGGGGGCGGTTGTCCCGGTACCAGTCGCCGCCCTCCTGGTCGCCGGCCTGCGGCGGGGCGGGCTGGGTGCCCTGCGGGCCCTGGTCCTGTCCGGAGCCGCCGCCACCGCCGTAGGCGCGGGTCCACTCGCCCATCTCCTCCTGGTCGGCGGACGGCTGGCCCTGCTGCCCGGCCTGGTAGCCGCCCTGGCCGCCGTACTGCTGGTACTCCTGCTGGCCGTACTGCTGCTGCTCGTAGCCCTGCTGGGCGGGCTGGCCGTACTGCTGCTGGCCGTACTGCTGCTCGTACCCCTGCTGAGGAGCCTGCTGGCCCTCGGCGGCCTGCTGCTGCCCGTACTGCTGGTACTGCTGGTACTGCTGCTGGCCGTACTGCTGCTGCCCGTACTGCTGCTGGCCCTGCTGACCCTGCTGACCCTGCTGGTAGCCGAAGTCGGGGTAGGCCCCCTGCTGCATCTGCGGCTGCGGGCGCGGGGGCTGCATCCCCTGGAAGACCGTGAAGGCGTACCAGCCGCCGACGCCGACCACGGCCAGGTCGCCGGCGCCGACCAGGAAGGTCGTGAGCTTGCTCACCGCGCCGGCGTAGTCGGAGTTCGCGAGCATCCCGCTCAGCCACGAGATCACGCCGAACAGCGCGATGCCGCCGAGGATGCCGAGCGCCCCCATCGCGATCGTCCGCGCCTGCGGGGTCGGGGTGGCGCCCGAGGTCGTCAGCGCCACCGCCAGGACGACGAGGCCGACCATCGCGACCTGCAGGAACGTCCCGTCGTTGGTCTGGGCGAGGGCGCGCAGCGTGAAGCTGCCCCCGCCGCCGAGAAGCGAGATGATGCCCGCGAGAAGATGCACGCCCGCCGCGGCGAGCAAAACCCAGGCGGCCGGTTCGCGCAGGCGCTGGACGGCTTCCTTGTTCACGGTGACATCTCCAAGGCTCAGGACGGGCCGTTCCCCATTGCAGGCAAAGCTTTGCATAGTGTCGCCCGGAGCGGCGACCCCTCCGGTCGCCCCGGGGATCACCGTAGGGTTAAGGCCATGAAGATCGTGGCGTTGGCGGGCGGGATCGGCGGCGCCCGTTTCCTGCGCGGGCTCCTGGCGGCCGCCCCGGAGGCGGAGATCACCGTCATCGGCAACACCGGGGACGACATCTCCCTGTTCGGCCTGCGGGTGTGCCCCGACCTGGACACCGTGATGTACACCCTCGGCGGCGGCATCAACGAGGAGCAGGGCTGGGGCCGGGCGGAGGAGACGTTCACCGTCAAGGAGGAACTGGCCGCCTACGGGGTGGGGCCGGGATGGTTCGGGCTCGGCGACCGCGACTTCGCCACGCACATCGTCCGGACCCAGATGCTGGCGGCCGGCTACCCGCTGTCGGCGGTCACCGAGGCGCTGTGCGACCGGTGGCGGCCCGGGGTCCGGCTGCTGCCGATGACCGACGACCAGGTCGAGACGCACGTGGTGGTCGAGGACGAGCAGGGGCGGCGCGCGATCCACTTCCAGGAGTGGTGGGTGCGGATGCGCGCCTCGGTCCCGGCGCTGTCGATCGCGGCGGTCGGCGCAGCGGAGTCCAAGCCGGCGCCGGGGGTCCTGGCGGCGGTCGAGGCCGCCGACGTGGTGCTGTTCCCGCCGTCCAACCCGGTGGTGAGCATCGGGACGATCCTCGCGGTGCCCGGCATCCGGGACGCGGTCGCGGCCAAGACCGTGGTGGGCGTGTCGCCCATCGTCGGCGGTGCGCCCGTGCGGGGGATGGCCGACGCGTGCCTGACCGCGATCGGGGTGGAGACGTCGGCGCGCGCGGTCGCCGAGCACTACGGCCTCGGGCTGCTGGACGGCTGGCTCGTCGACGAGGCCGACGCCGGCGTGCGGGTCGAGGGCATCGAGGTGCGCTCGCGCCCGCTGCTGATGCGCGACGCCGAGGCGACCGCCGCGATCGCGCGCGCGGCCCTCGACGTCGCGGTGGAGCTGAAGCGGGCGGGGGTCGCCGAGTGAGCGCGGGACCGGGCGGAGCGGACCGCGGGGCCGTCCCCCCGCAGCGGATCGAGGTCTTCGGGGTGCCGGGGCTGCCGGAGGTCGCCGAGGGCGCCGACATCGCGGCGCTGATCCCGGACGGGACCGTCGAGGACGGCGACGTGCTCGTGGTCACCTCCAAGATCGTCAGCAAGGCGGAGGGGCGGGTCCTGGTCGCGGGCGACCGGGAGAAGGCCATCGACGCCGAGACCGTGCGGGTGGTGGCGCGGCGGGCGCACGCGCGCGGCGAGACCCGGATCGTGGAGACGCGGCAGGGGCTGGTGCTGGCCGCCGCCGGCGTGGACGCGTCCAACACCCGGCCCGGCACGGTGCTGCTGCTGCCGGAGGACCCGGACGCCTCGGCGCGGCGCATCCGCGCCGGGGTGCGGGAGCGGACCGGCGCCGACGTGGCCGTGATCGTGTCGGACACGCTCGGCCGGCCCTGGCGCAACGGGCTGACGGACGCGGCGATCGGCGCGGCCGGGCTGGCCCCGCTCAGCGACCTGCGCGGGCGCGACGACGCCTACGGCAACCGGCTGGACGCCACGATCACTGCCGTCGCCGACGAGATCGCGGCGGCCGGCGACCTGGTCAAGGGCAAGCTGGAGGGCGTGCCGATCGCGGTCGTGCGCGGGCTGCCCGGCCTGGTCACGCGCGAGGACGGGCCCGGCGCGCGGGCGCTGGTGCGTCCCCCCGAGGAGGACATGTTCCGCTTCGGGTCGGCGGACGTGCTGCGCGCGCGGCGCACGATCCGCGAGTTCACCGCCGAGCCGGTGGACCCGGCGGCGGTGCGGCGCGCGGTCGGCGCCGCGATCACCGCGCCGGCGCCGCACCACACCACGCCGTGGCGGTTCGTCCTGCTGGAGTCGGCGGAGTCCCGGACGCGGCTGCTGGACGCGATGCGCGACGCCTGGGAGGCCGACCTGCGCCGCGACGGCTTCTCCGAGGAGTCGGTCACCAAGCGGCTGCGGCGCGGCGAGGTGCTGCGCCGGGCCCCCTACCTCGTCGTCCCGTGCCTGGTCATGGACGGCTCGCACGACTACCCGGACGAGCGGCGCTCGCGCGCCGAGCGCGAGATGTTCGTGGTGGCGGCCGGGGCCGGCGTGGAGAACCTGCTGGTCGCGCTGGCCGTGGAGGGGCTCGGCTCGTGCTGGGTGTCGAGCACGATGTTCTGCCGCGACGTGGTGCGCGACGTCCTCGACCTGCCGGACGACTGGGACCCGATGGGCGCCGTCGGGGTGGGCCACGCCGCCGCGCCCCCGCGCGAGCGGCCGCCGCGCAGCCCGGACGCCTTCATCGAGACACGGTGAATCCGGCCCGGTGAACCCGGCCCGGTGAACCCGGTCCGGTGACGGCGCGGGAATAGATGCGGAGCGGCCCCGGCTTGAACAGCCGGGGCCGATCTTTTTGTCCGGTTTCTCGGACCCCCGGCGCGGCGCAGAATATGACGATTGGCATAGAGTGCCCGCATGGACGGCACGAGCTCCGCTCTTCGCCGGGCCCTGGCCCGCGCGCGCGACGGCAAGACACTGGACCGATCCGAGGCCACCACACTGCTGCGGGCCCGCGGGGCGCAGCTCGACGACCTGCTCGCCCACGCGGCCCGCGTCCGCGACGCCGGACTGGAGGCCGCGGGCCGCCCCGGCGTCATCACCTACAGCCGCAAGGTCTTCATCCCGCTGACCCGGCTGTGCCGGGACCGCTGCGGGTACTGCACGTTCGCGACCGTCCCGCACCGGCTGGACTCCCCCTATCTCAGCCCCGACGAGGTGCTGGAGATCGCGCGCCGGGGCGCGGAGATGGGTTGCAAGGAGGCGCTGTTCACGCTCGGGGACCGGCCCGAGGACCGGTGGCGCCCGGCCCGCGAGTGGCTGGACGCGCACGGCTACGACGACACGCTCTCGTACGTGCGCGCGATGGCGATCCGGGTGCTGGAGGAGACCGGGCTGCTGCCGCACCTCAACCCCGGGGTGCTGACCTGGCGCGACTTCCAGCGGCTCAAGCCGGTCGCGCCGTCCATGGGGATGATGCTGGAGACGACCGCGACGCGGCTGTTCAGCGAGCGCGGCGGCCCCCACTTCGGGTCTCCGGACAAGGACCCGGCGGTCCGGCTGCGGGTGCTGGAGGACGCGGGCCGCACGAACGTGCCGTTCACGACCGGCATCCTCATCGGGATCGGCGAGACGGTCGAGGAGCGCGCGGACGCGATCTTCGAGATCCGGCGGACGATGCGCGAGTACGGGGCGATCCAGGAGGTGATCGTCCAGAACTTCCGCGCGAAGCCGGACACGAAGATGCGCGACACCCCGGACGCCGAGCTGGAGGAGCTGGCCGCGACGATCGCGGTGACGCGGCTCGTCCTCGGGCCGAAGGCGCGCGTCCAGGCGCCCCCGAACCTCGTCGCCGACCAGTACGCGCTGATGCTGCGCGCCGGGATCGACGACTGGGGCGGGGTGTCGCCGCTGACGCCCGACCACGTGAACCCGGAGCGGCCGTGGCCGCAGATCGACGAGCTGGCCGCCCGGACCGCCGGGGCCGGGTTCGAGCTGCGCGAGCGCCTGACGATCTACCCCGAGTACGTGCGCCGCGGTGAGCCGTGGCTGGACCCGCGGCTCGCGGGCCACGTCGCCGCCCTTGCCGACCCCGCGACCGGGCTGGCGCGCGAGGACGCCGTCCTCGAGGGGCGCCCCTGGCAGGAGCCCGACGGCGGCTTCACGGCGTCCGGCCGGACCGACCTGCACACCGAGATCGACACGACCGGCCGCACCGCGGACCGGCGCGACGACTTCGACGAGGTGTACGGCGACTGGGACGCGCTGCGCGACCGCATGGCCGCGCCCCAGCGGTTCGACGCCGACGTCAAGGCCGCCCTGGCGCGCGCGGAGCGCGACCCCGCGGGGCTGTCGGACGACGAGGCGCTGGCCCTCCTGCACGCCGACGGCCCGGAGCTGGACGCGCTCGCCGCGCTGGCCGACGGCCTGCGGCGCGACGCCGTCGGCGACGAGGTCACCTACGTCGTCACCCGCAACATCAACTTCACCAACGTCTGCTACACCGGCTGCCGGTTCTGCGCGTTCGCGCAGCGCCGCACGGACGCCGACGCGTACACGCTGTCCCTGGAGCAGGTCGGCGACCGCGTGGACGAGGCGTGGGAGGCGGGCGCCACCGAGGTCTGCATGCAGGGCGGCATCCACCCGGACCTGCCCGGCACCGCCTACTTCGACCTCGCCCGCGAGGTGAAGCGCCGCGCGCCCGGCATCCACCTGCACTCCTACAGCCCGATGGAGGTCGTGAACGGCGCGTCCCGGACGGACCTGTCGATCCGGGAGTGGCTGGAGGCGGCGAAGGAGGCGGGCGTCGACTCGCTGCCGGGGACGGCCGCCGAGATCCTGGACGACGACGTGCGGTGGGTGCTGACCAAGGGGAAGCTGCCCACCGACCAGTGGGTCGAGGTCGTGACGACCGCGCACGAGATCGGTATCCCGACGACGTCCACGATGATGTACGGGCATGTGGACACGCCCGCGCACTGGGTCGCGCACATCAGGCTGCTGCGGTCGATCCAGGAGCGGACGGGCGGCTTCAGCGAGTTCGTGCTGCTGCCCTTCGTCCACCACAACTCGCCCATCTACCTCGCCGGGCTCGCGCGCCCGGGGCCGACCGCGCGGGAGAACGTCGCCGTCCACGCCCTCGCGCGCATCCTGCTGCACGGCGCGATCCCCAACATCCAGACGTCCTGGGTGAAGCTCGGGGACGAACTGTGCACGCGCGTCCTGCAGGGCGGGGTGAACGACCTCGGCGGGACGCTCATGGAGGAGACGATCAGCCGCATGGCCGGCTCGGAGAACGGGTCGTTCAAGCCCATCAGCGAGTTGGAGGCGATAGCGGCGCGCGCGGGCCGGCCCGCCAGGCAGCGCACCACCCTCTACGGCGAGGTCCCGGCCGAGCGCCTGGAGGCGTCCCGCCGCACGGACGGCATCGGGCAATTCGGGCGGCAGGCGCTCACCCTGACCCCGGTGTCCCGTCCGGTATGACCGGTGAGCTGCGCCGGTGGCGGAGCCGTCCCGCGGGCGCTCCCCACCGGCGCGGCCCGCTCGTCGCGAAGGGCTGATCAGGGCGCGCCGCGGCGGACGCTGGGGCGGCGCTCGACCAGCTGGTCCGCCGAGCGGCGCAGCTCGCGCAGGACGGCCTCGACCGAGGGCCGCACCTCCGCGCCGACGCGCGTCCACAGGACCATGCGGCGCTCCACGGGGGCGTCCGCGACGTCCCGCACGACGATGCCCTCCTCCCGCTCGGCGAGCGCGAGGTCGGGCACCAGGCAGACGGCGCCGCCCTGGGCGACCATCGCGAAGATGACCATCAGGTCGTTGGACCGGTAGCGGACGTCGGGCCGGAAACCGCCCAGCTCCACGCACGTCCGCTCGAGCAGGTCGGCGTGGTTGGTGCCGACGTGCCCGGTCGCCCACGGACAGCCGGCCAGGTCGGCCATCCGCACCGGGCCGTCCGCGCGGGCGAGCGGGTGGTCCTCGGGCATCCCGACCCGCATGATCTCGGTGACGAGGACCTCGGAGGTCAGCTCGGGCCTGCGCGGGCGCGGCAGGTGCGAGTACTCGTCGGTCAGCACCACGTCGATCTCCTGGAGCACCAGCGCCTGGAGCACCCGGTGGAACTCCTCGTCCAGCACGTCCACCACGAGATCGGGATACGCCTCCGCCAGCCGCGGCAGGGCCGGGGCGAGGACGTGCAGCAGCGCCGTCTGGAAGCCGACGAGCCGCACCGCCCCCGCGACGCGCCCGCTCGCCGCGAGCGCCTCCTCCTCGGCCCGCTTCGCCCGCGCCAGCAGCGCCTCGGCGTGCACGACGAGCACCTCGCCCGCCTCGGTCAGCCGCAGCCGCCTCCCGGCGCGCTCGACGACCGGCACGCCGACGTCCCGCTGCAACTGCGCGAGCTGCTGCGACACCGCGGACGGCGTGTAGCCCAGGGAGTCGGCGACCGCCGCGAGCGTTCCGCGCAGCTTGAGCTCGCGCAGCACCCGCAATCGCCCGAGATCCAGCATAGTGAAGCGATTCTTACACAATCCCTCCAGAAAGCGTCGCTGGACCTCAATGTTGGACGGAGTCAAACTGTAGGTGCGACGGAAGAAGAGGCGGTGACCCCGGCTCCTCCGCTCGTCCCGCGCGGGAACGCTGCCACTGCGATCCCAAGGAAGAAGAGATGCTGTACGTACTCGGCCTGATCATCGCCCTCGCCGTCCTCGGCCCCCTCTTCGGCGCCGACAGCAGGGACGGCCTCGACTGGGCCCCGAACAACTTCTGGCTGCGCCGCCGGACGGCGCAGGCCCCGGTCAGAAGGACCGGTAGTCCCGGACAGGCAACCGGGGGCCGCGCCTCGGCGGGTGCATCCCGGACGATTCCAGCAGCCGGGTGACCCGGTAGCGATGACCGGCGTAGGGCTCCAGCAGTTCGAGCATCCCGGCGTCGTCGACCTTGCGGCCCGCCAGCGCCCAGCCGACCAGGCCGGGCAGGTGGTAGTCGCCGACGGAGACGGCGTCGGGATCGCCCGCCGCGCGCTGCCTGACCTCGGCGGCCGTCCAGACGCCGATGCCCGGCAGCGACCGCAGCCGCGCCTCGGCCGGGTCCTCCTCCAGCCGCCGCGCGACCCGCGCCGCCCCGATGATGGTGCGGGCCCGGACGGCCTCCAGCCCGGACCGGTGCCACTCCCACGAGGGAATCGCGATCCAGACCTCCGGCGGCGGCGGGACCCGCATGTGCGGGGCGCCGGGCGCGGGCTGCCCGAACCTGCGCAGCAGGTAGGCCCACGCCCGCCACGCCTCCTGCCCGAGCACCTTCTGCTCCATCACCGCCGGAACGAGCGCCTCGAAGACGCGGCGCGTCCGGCCGATCCTCAGCCCCGGCCGCCTGAGCGCCTGGTCGCGGAGGACGTCGTGCCGCGGGACGAACCCCTCCGGCTCGTCGTCGGCCCCCAGTAGTTCGGGTACCCCGTCTAGGAGCCATTCGGCGCCCGGCCCCCAGGCCGTGGCCTCGACGGCGTCCCCGGCCCGGCGCAGGCGCAGCGTGCCGGGCCCGTCCGGAGTGTGGGACGCCCGCCAGACGGACCCGTCCCGCTCGATCCGGAACGCCGGATCGCGCGACCCGCGCCGATGCGGCGCCAGCGCGTCGCGCAGATCCAGCGGCCACGGCGGCCGCCACTCCCGGACCCGGCCGGTGAGGCGCCCAGCGGTCGCCTCACCGGCCACCCCGGACGACGGTTCCGCAACGCTCAACGAGCCGACTCTCCCTGCTTGACACACCCACCGGCCCACCAGGGCCTCCGCACCTCGGTGCTCCCGGCTTTCAGTCTGCCACCCGTCAGACGGCGATCGACTCCCGGCCGCCGGGCGGACGGGCCGAACGCCTGTGGAGACCCGGTAAGACGACCGCTTCCGCCGACTGCCTCAGGCGTCGGTAGAGAACCGGACGGCGGTCGGGGGCAGCTCTATGCCGGGCCAGACGCGGACGCCGCAGCGCAGTTCGTTGCCGGGCCCGACCACGGCGCCGTCGCCCAGGACGACGCCGTCGAGGACCGCGCCGGGGCCGACCCGGGCACCCCGGCTGAGGACCGAGTCGCGGACGGTGGCGCCCTCGGCGACGAACGAGTCCTCCAGCAGGACGCTGCCGACCACGGTGGCGCCCGCCTCGACCACGGCGCCCCGGCCGACGGTGGTACCGCCGCGCACGACCGCGCCCGGCGCCACACGCGCGCCCTCGAGGGCGAGGCGCTCGCCCGGCTCGCCGGGCATGGCGGGCGAGGTCAGGGCGCCGAGGACGAGGTCGCGCGAGCCCTTGACGAAGGCCTCGGGGGTGCCGACGTCCAGCCAGTAGCCCGACTCGACGTACCCCATGACCACCGCGCCGGAGGAGATCAGGGACGGGAACGTCTCGCGCTCGACGGAGACCACCTCGTCCTCGGGGATCGCGTCGACGGCCGAGCGGCGGAAGACGTAGCAGCCGGCGTTGATCTGGTTCGTCACCGGATGGGGCGTCTTCTCCAGGAACGCGGTGACGCGGCCGTCGTCGGCCGTGGGGACGCAGCCGAAGCGGGACGGGTCGTCGACCTCGGTGAGGTGGAGCGTCACCGACGCGTCGGCCTCCTCGTGCAGCTTGACCTGGGCGCGGACGTCGTGGCCCGACAGGATGTCGCCGTTCAGGATGAGGACCGGGTCGTCAGGTCCGCAGGTGAGGGCGCGGGAGGCGTTGCGGATGGCGCCGCCGGTGCCGAGCGGCTCGTCCTCGCTGACGTAGGCGAGGTCGACCCCGTAGGCGCGGTCGCCGAAGGCGGCCTCGAACATCTCGGCGCGGTAGGACGTGGCGAACACGATGCGCTCGACGCCCGCGGCGTGCGCGCGGGCCAGCTGGTGGGCGAGGAACGCCACCCCGGCGGTGGGCAGCAGGGGCTTCGGCGTGGAGATCGTCAGGGGGCGCAGGCGGGTGCCCTGACCGCCCACCAGGAGGATCGCTTCCACTCGGTTCCTTTCGCCGGGTTGGAAGCGAGCCTAGTGGGTGCGGGCCTTCGCGTACTGCTCCACGGCCCGCTGGTAGGAGGCCATGTGCGCCTCCGCGGACGCCGACCAGGAGAACCGCTCGGAGCGGGCGTGGGCGGCCTCCGCCAGCTCGGCGCGGCGCGGCGGGTCGTCGATCAGGGCGGCGAGGGCGGAGCCGATGCCGTCCGGGTCGAGCTCGGTGTAGGCGACCGCGTCGCCGCCGACCTCGGGGAGGGGCCCGCGGTGGGTGGTGAGGACGGGCGCGCCGCAGGACATGGCCTCCAGGACGGGCAGCCCGAAGCCCTCGCCGCGGCTCGGGAGCGCGACGACCAGGGCGCCGCCGAAGAACCCGGGCAGGGCCGGCCAGGGCAGGTAGCCGGGGCGCAGGACGCGCAGCTCCAGGGGGACGGTGGCGAGGGCCGCGTCGACCTCGTCGTCCCAGCCGCCGCTGCCCGCGAGCACGAGCGCCGGGGCGTCCTCGCGCCCGGCGCAGGCCTTCACCCAGCCGCGGATCAGGTTCGGGACGTTCTTGCGCGGCTCCAGCGCGCCCAGGTAGGCGACGTAGGGGCGGCCGTGCAGGCCGAGGCGGTCGGAGACGTGCTTGACCTCCGCCTCGGACGGGCGGTGGAAGACCTCGTGGTCGACGCCGTGGTAGGCGACGTCGATGTGGGACGGGTCGGCGCCGAGCAGGCTGACCAGCTCGTCGCGCGTCGCGCGGGACGGGGCGATGAGCCGCGTCGCGCGGCGGGCGGCGTTGCGGGTCGCCGACTTGATGTAGGACGTGCGCACCGGGTCGTGCAGCTCCGGCTCGGCGAACAGCGTCACGTCGTGGATGGTCACCACGGTCGGCAGGCCCGCGCTCACCGGCATCGTGTAGGTGGGCAGGTGGATGACCTCCGCGCCGACGCGCGCGGCCACGTGCGGCAGGCCCGACTGCTCCCACGCCAGCCGGGTGGCGCGGTGCGAGAGCGTCGCGGGGCCCGCGACCACCTGCGCCCCGGGCACGAGGCCCTCATAGCGCTCCGCGTCCGCGCGCTGGCAGGCTACGGCGAGGTCGGCGCCCTGCCGGTGCAGGGCGCACAGCAGCCCGTCCACGTACCGGCCGAGCCCGCCGCGGTCGGCAGGCACGGCGGTGGCGTCGAGCAGAATCCGAGGCGCCACGGTCCTTCCCCCATCCAGCGCGGTGGCGTAGATCACTCTTTACTCTTCGAGCGTACGCCCGGAGGGCGCGCACTCGCCGGATCTCGTTCCACGCGATTCATCGTGAGGGGCCCTCCCCACACGCGAACCTCTTACGCGCCCTGGCTTTCGCGCGCCCCTATCTTTTTCGGGCCCGGACCAGAACGATGCTGCCGCGCTCGTTCGGGGCCGCCCGGTCGGCGAGGGCGACGAGGGGGGTGAGCGGCGCCGCCGCATTGAAACCGACCTTGCCCCCATAGGTGGACAGGGACAGGTAGAGGCGCTCGGTGGCGGCGGTGCGGAACTGGTAGCTGTACCGGACGAGGTCGAGGCCGCGCTCGTCCATCAGCTTGCTCAGGCTGTCGTGGGTGTAGGTGTGCTGGACGTGGTACTTGGCCTTGTGCGCGTCGCGCAGTTTCGGCCAGGCGTCGGCGCGGCTCAGCACGTCGGCGGACATGAAGATCTCACCGCCCGGCCTGAGCACCCGCGCCATCTCGTCCAGCGACCTGCCGCCGTCGTCGAAGTGCTCGATCGCGCAGACCGACAGGACCGCGTCGAACGAGCCGTCCGCGAACGGGAGCCGCAGCGCGTCGCACTCGATCAGCGCGGGGGCGTGCGCGAGCGTCCGCCCGTAGACCATCTTGCCGCGGGCCAGGTCGATCGAGACGGCGTCGGCGCCGCGCCGGCGCGCGCGGCCGGCCCAGTAGCCGTCACCGCCCGCGACGTCGAGGACCCGCTTGCCGCGCAGGTCGCGCCCCATCCAGTCGAGCAGCGTCCCCGCCTCGCGGTACCGGCACACGTGCACCTGGTGCCCCATGAAGGCGACCACATCCGAAATCTTCATCGCCCCCCAACTCTAGGCCGATCGGACGGCCGCGAGGTCACGTTCGCCTACGCTGGGCGCGTGAAGATGAAGGTCGTCGCCGTCCGGGGCCTGCGCGTGCTCCTGGTCCTGCTCGCGCTCGCGTTCTGCGGCTACAGCGTGGCGTCCCAGTGGGACGCCACGGTGGACGCGTTCCAGCAGATGTCGTGGGCCGCGCTCGCCGGGGCGCTCGCCGCGGGGCTGGCGGGGCTCTTCGTCTGGATGCTCGGCTGGCGGGAGTTCCTCGCCGGGCTCGGATCGCCGCTGCCGGTGCGGGCCATCTTCCGGATCTCGGGGATCAGCCAGCTCGGCAAGTACGTCCCGGGCAAGGTGTGGGCGCTGGTCACCCAGATCGAGATGACGCGCGAGCACAAGGTGCCGCCCGAGCGCAGCTTCGGCTCGACGCTGCTGGCGGTCGCGACGTCCACCTCGTGCGGGCTCGCGGTCGCGGCGGTGACACTGCCGCTGACCTCCGCGGCGGCGCGCCGGGAGTACTGGTGGCTGTTCCTGCTGGCGCCCGTCCTGCTGGCGATGCTCCACCCGAAGATCGTGAGCTGGGCGCTCGGCGTGCTGCTCAGGCTCGTGCGGCGGCCGCCGCTGGAGCACCCGGTCAGCCTGGGCGCGACGCTCAGGGCCGTCGGGTGGACGGTCCTCGGCTGGGCCCTGTTCGGCGTGCACACCTGGCTGCTGTGCGCGGCCGTGGGCGGCGACGGCAAGGGGCTGCCGTTCCTGGCGACCGGGGCGTACGCGCTGGCGTTCGTCGCCGGCTTCCTCGTCTTCATCGCGCCGGGCGGCATCGGGGCGCGGGAGGCGGCGCTGACGGTCGTGCTGACGCCGGTGCTCCCGGCGGGCGCCCCGGTCGTGGTCGCGATCGCGTCCCGGGTGCTGCTGACCGCCGCCGACCTCCTGAACGCGGGCGTCGCGCTCCTGCTCGGCAGGACGGCCCCGGCCGCCGGGAATGAACAGCGGCCGGAGGAACTTGTGACCGGTACGCAGCCCACGACGGGCGCGCAGCCTACGAAGGAGGGACCGTGACGGCCCCGATCACCGTGACCGACGCGACGTTCGCGGACGAGGTCCTGAGCAGCGACACTCCCGTACTGGTCGACTTCTGGGCCGACTGGTGCGGGCCGTGCCGGATGATCGCTCCGATCCTGGAGCAGATCGCGCAGGAGCAGGACGGCAAGATCAAGATCGCGAAGATGGACTACGACGCGAACCCGCAGACGCCGGGCAAGTACGGCGTCATGGGCCTGCCGACCCTGCTGCTCCTCAAGAACGGCGAGGTCGTGGAGCAGATCGTCGGCGCCAAGCCGAAGCGCGCCCTGATGAAGGTCATCGAACCGCACCTGTAAGGGCGTCGAGGTAGGCGGCCCACACCGGGCCGTGGTCGACCGGGCGGACGCCGGAGCGCAGCCGCTCCGGCTCCCCCGGCGCGTAGAAGCGGCGGAGGGCGCCGGCGAGCGCCGGCACGTCGCCGGCCGCGCAGACCAGCCCGTCCACGCCGTCGCGGATCTGCTCGGCGAACCCGCCCACATCGGTGGCGATCACCGGGAGGCCGTGCTCGTAGGCCATCCAGACGTTCTGTGACGCGGTCGCCGTCCGGTACGGCAGGACGAGCGCGTCGGCGGCGGCGAAGAGTCCCGGAACATCGGCGGCGGGCACGTAGCCGGGCCGCAGCTCCACCCGTGACGTCAGGTCCAGCGAGCGGATCAGCTCGCGGGTCTCGTCGAGGCCGCCCCAGAACTCCCCCGCGACGGTCAGCGCGACGTCGTCCGGGCCTTCGGCGAGGGCCCGGAGCAGGACGTCCAGCCCCTTGTACGGGCGGACGATCCCGAAGAACAGCAGCCGCCGGCGGACCTTCCCGTCACCGGGCGCGGCGGCGGTGGCCGCCGGCAGGTGCGCGGCCATCTCCGCGACCCGCACGGGCCGCCCCGTGAGCGTGCGCGCCAGCTCCGCCTGGGCCTCGGTGTGGACGAGCACCCCGTCGACCTTCCGCAGCAGGCGCCGCATCAGCGGCTCGTCGTACGGCTTGCGCTCGTGCGGCAGGACGTTGTGGCACAGCGCCACCACCGGGGTCCGGCCGCGGAGGCCGGCGAGGATCCCGAGGTAGGACGGCACCTGGACGGTGCTCAGCACCACCAGGACGACCAGGTCGCTCGACCGCAGCGCGCGGCCGGTGCGCCACCAGCCGTCAGGGCGGCGCCAGTCGAGCCGGCGCCGGGTCCCGGGGAACGGCTCCCCCTCCGGCTCGGAGATCGTCTGCTGCCCCGGGTACAGGAACGAGGGGTACTGGGCCCGCCACGACTCGATGACGACGTCGTGGCCCGCCGCCGCCAGCCGGTGGGCCAGCTCGGTGGTGTGCCGGGCGCCGCCGCCCTTGTAGGGGAACGCGGGCCCGACGATCGCGACGCGCATGCCGCTAGACGTCGCCGCGGGAACGGACGATCAGGTCGGCCAGCAGCGCCAGCGACGCGATGATCAGCCCCGTCACGAAGATCATGATGGTGTTGTTGGCGAAGTAGCCGAAGTGCACCACCATGTCGAACACGCCCTTGAGCAGCCCGATCACGATCAGCCACAGCGCGGGCGGCATCAGCACCTTGAGCGGGTTGAAGTACATGACCATCCGCAGCACCTGAAGGATGTAGCGGTAGGCGTCCTTGGTGAAGTGGAACTTCGACTTGCCGGCCCGCTTGGCGTAGTCGATCGGCATGTACCGGACGGGGTGCTGGTTCGACAGGAACGCGATCGTGATCGTCGTGACGCAGGAGAACCCGGGCGGCAGCAGCCGCAGGTACGGCAGCGACACCTCGCGGCGGAACGCGCGCAGCCCCGAGTTCAGGTCGGGGATCCTGGTGTTCGTGAGCCGCTCTGCGACCTTGCGGATGAACCACTTGGCGGGCACCCGCAGCGCCTTGTGCGTCCCCTCCTCGGTCGTGCGCGCCCCGACGACCTGGTCGACCGCCGGGTCGGTGTCGAGGACCTCGACCAGCTCGGGGATCCGCTCGTTGGGGTAGGACATGTCGGCGTCCGTCCACACGACGATGTCGCCGCGGGCCTGCTGCGAGCCGATGCGCCGGACGGTGCCCGACCCGCTGTTGTGCTGGAACGCCATGATGCGCATGTTCGGGAAGCGGGGCGCCGCCTCCTCCAGCCGGGCGAGCGTCGCGTCCGTCGAGCAGTCGTCGACGGCCAGCAGCTCGTAGGTCTTGCCGCTGGCGTCCATCGCCTTGCAGATGCGCTCGACCTCGTCGATCACGTGGTCCTGCTCGTTGTAGCACGGCAGGACGATCGTGACGTGCACGGCGTCGGACGCGTCGACCGCGGCGGGCGCGGGACCGGGCGCGGGGACGGGATCGGGCGCGGGTTCGGACGCGGGCTCCACATCGGCGGGCGGCTGGGGCGTCGGCTCGACAGACTGGGTGCTCACGCAGCGCGAGGATACTCGCCCCCGCGCGCATCGGCGGCCACTACGGCCGCGCGGGCTCGGCCGTCCACACGTCCATGGTCAGCCCCCAGGTCCCGCCGGGCGGGCCGGTGAGGGTGCGCCCGTCCTGCCGCGTCACCACGTGCAGCACCCGCCGCGGCGTCCCGTAGGGGGCGACCTGGTCGGGCCTCGACGCCATGATCACCGGATGCCGTCCGGCCCGGTACACCCCGGCGACGACGCCCTGCACGTCCTCGCGCGAGGCGGCGCCGGTCGTGCGGGCGGCGGGCAGCCCGCACATCCCGCGGACGACCTGGAGGAACCGGTCGGCGGTGGCCTGCTCGACCACCACGACCGAGGCGCCCGGCCGCAGGGAGCGGCACATCCCGTCCACGGCGGCGACCTCGCCCTGCTCCGTGCGCGTGACCAGGTAGCCGCCGGACGTCAGCACGATCGGCACGAGCATCAGCGCGACGCCGGCGACCGCGCACGCCCGCGCCGCCTTCGGCCCGTACCCGAGCCGCCGGACGCGCCGGACGGCCCAGGCCGAGGCGAACACCGTGAACAGCAGCACGCCGGGGATGACGAGGCCGATCAGCCGGCGGGACGCCCACGGGTGGTCGGGGGTGATGCCCGGCCGCACCAGCACCTGCGCGGTCGTCCAGACGACCATCGCGAAGGGCAGCAGCCATTCCGGCGACTGCCCGCGCAGCAGCCGCCGCACCAGCAGCGCCGCGCCCACCGCCGCGAACAGCAGCGCGGGGACGCCGATGTACCAGACGACCCAGTACAGGGACAGCTCGGAGTACTGCCGGGTGCCGTCCACCGGAAGGTGCTGGATCTTCTGGACCATCTCGATGAACCGGACGTTCAGCTCGTCGTCCCGGGTCGCGGGCGGGCGGCGGACGGTCTGCACCAGCGGCCGGACCGCGAAGCCCACCAGCACCAGCACGGTGAGGACGGCGCCGGCGCCGGGCGCCCGGCCGCGCGCGACCGCCGCGCCGGCGCGGCGCAGCCGGGTCCCCGTCCGGTCCCACCGCAGCGCGGCCGCCATGAGGACGGTCAGGACGAGCACCGCCGCGGCGATGGCCGCCAGCGGGACGAGCGACGACCGCAGGTAGGACAGGTAGGGCCGGGACATCGTGAAGCCCTCGACGACCCCGGCGCCCGCGCCGAGCAGCAGACCCCCGGCCGTCCAGTACCCGGCCGCACGCCTGCGCGCGATGAGCAGGCCCGCGAACGCCACCACCGGCAGGACGTCCCGCAGTCCGTCGATGCGGACGAGCACGATCAGGCCGAGCGCCGCCCCGGCGAGGAAGGCCTTGGGGCCGGCGACCCGCCCGTCCCGGCCGTCACCGGCGTCCTCGCGGGAGTCGTACATCAGCGACAGGCCGCCCAGCAGCAGGATGATGGCGGGCAGCTCGCTGAACGTGTTGCGGGAGACATAGAGCATCGGCAGCGTCAGCGCGAGCAGCAGCGCCCCGGCGGGCGCCCAGCGGGGGCCGACGAGGCGCGCGACCAGCCCGGCGAACGACAGCACGCAGCACGCGCCGAGCAGCGGCGCCATGAGCAGCATCCCGTGGGCGCCGCCGATCCATCCGGCGGGCGCCAGCACCAGCGGCCATCCCGCCATGAACTGCGGCACGACGGCCCCGCCGTCCTGGTAGAAGGCGGGGCTGTCGAAGCGCAGGACGCCGTGCGCGCCCCCGAACGCCCCCTCCATCAGCGGGATCGGCAGCGACCCGTGCTCGGCCAGCCAGGTCGCGAACTGGACGTAGGACGCCGGGTCGCGGCGGACGACGATCTGCTCCGAGCACATGACGATCTGGAGCACCAGGAACGCGGCGGTGACGGCGAAGACCGACCACACCGGCCAGCGCTGCCCCGCGTGCGGGCCCTCCGAGCGTCCGCCCGGAACGTCCCCGGGGCGGGACCGCAGGCCGAGCCACAGCACCAGGGCCGCGACGGGCACGAACAGCGCGACCGCCGGGGCGGGGCGGAAGACGCCCGCCATCAGCAGCGGCAGCGACACCGCCAGCCACGCGACGACGACCAGCGCCGGGGCCGCGGTGGCCCGGGCGAGCAGCCGACCAGCGTCCATGGTTCCGCCCCGTGCTCCCGCGCCGCGGTGCCCGCCGTCGCCTTGCTCGGCGCCGTGCGGCTCGCCTCCGCGGCGCGCGCCCGCCACTGTTGCGTCCTTCACCCGTGCGGAGCGTAGCGGCACCGGGGCGGTGGCGGCGCCACGACGATCATGCGGGCATACGCTCGGAGCATGAGCGCACAAGCCGGGGACGCGGGCACGCCCGCGGAGCTGCTGCGGCGGCGGGTCGCCGGCGACCCGTCCCGACCGCTGGTCACCTTCTACGACGACGCGAGCGGCGAACGCGTCGAGCTGTCCGCGCGGACGTTCGACAACTGGGTGGCGAAGACGGCCAACTTCCTGGTGGACGGCCTCGCCGCCGAGCCGGGCACCCGGGTCGTCCTGGTCCTGCCGCCGCACTGGCAGACAGCGGTGTGGCTGATGGCCTGCTGGTCGGCCGGGCTCGTCGCCGAACCGGTCGACCCGGAGGCGTTCGGGAGGGGCGGCGCCGAACCGGCAGAGGCCTCCGGTCCGTACATCCTGGCGGCGGCGCAGGAGGTGCTGGACGACGTGCTCGCGGACGAGGTGCTCGCAGGAGGGGCCGAAGAGGTCGTCGGCCTCTCGCTGCACGCGCTCGGCGGCCCGCTCGCCGACTGCCCGCCCGGCGTGACCGACTACGCGGCGGAGGTGCGCACGTACGGTGACCGGTTCACCGGCCCGCGGGTCGCCCCGGAGGCGCCCGCGTTGAGTGTGACAAAGACCACATTCAGCGGAGCGGACCTGGTGGGCGCGGCGCGCGGGGCCGTTGAGAAATGGGAGCTGGACGCCCGCGACCGGCTCCTGGTTGACATGTCCTTCGCCACACTCGACGGGGTACTGACCGGCCTTCTCGCACCACTAGCCTCGGGTGCTTCCGTCATAATCCAACGAAACTTTGACAAAGCCGCCCTAGATCGTCGCCTGACCCTGGAGCATGTGACGGTGGTGGCCGGTACGTCCGGACCGAATGCGGAATCCGGCTCCCCGTACCGCCTCCCCTGACCTACGCTTCCCTTTGCCCTCGTCCCGTCCGTTCGAACCATGAGCCCACGGGCCGCCCCCAGCCGGGGAACGGCCCCCGGACCCCCGGAACCGCCCATACCCCCGGACCTCGGAGCCGATGAACAGCAACCCGATGTACATGGAGTACGTCGACGACGCCGACCCGCAGCCGGCGCCGCGACGCGGCTGGCGCATCCTCGGCTGGGTGTGCATCGGACTGTCGGCGGTCATGGTGGTCGGTTCGCTCACCGCGTACGGCCTGTACCGCCAGGCGTTCGGGAACATCTCGCACGAGGACGTCAACGCCCAGCTCGGCCCCAACCGGCCGAAGAAGCTGAACAGCGCGATGAACATCCTGATGCTCGGGTCCGACACCCGCGAGGGCGCGAACGCCAAGTACGGCCGCTCGCTGAAGAACGAGGTGCCGCGCTCGGACACGATGATCCTGCTGCACCTGTCCCCCGGCGGCGGCCAGGCGATGGGCATCAGCTTCCCTCGCGACCTGATGGTCCGGATGCCCTCCTGCAAGAGCCGCAAGGGCGGGGTGATCCCGGCCCAGACCCGCGCGCAGATCAACTCGGCGTTCAGCAACGGCGGCGCGGCCTGCGTCATCAAGACGATCGAGAGCATCTCCAACATCCGCATCGACCACTTCATGCAGGTCGACTTCAACGGCTTCAAGTCCATCACCAACGCCGTCGGCGGCGTGCCGGTGTGCCTGCCGAAGGACGTCAACGACCCCAAGTCCAAGCTCAAGCTGAGCAGGGGCAAGCACGTGATCAAGGGTGAGACGGCGCTGGCGTACGTGCGCGTGCGGCACGGCCTCGGCGACGGCTCCGACACCGACCGCATCAAGCGCCAGCAGAAGTTCATGGGCGCCCTCGCCAGCAAGGCGATGAGCGCGGGCGTGCTCAGCAACCCCCGGCGCATGCTCCAGCTGATGAACGCCGTGACCAAGTCGCTCACCACCGACAAGGAGCTGACGCCGCAGGTCATGATGGACATCGGCCAGGAGATGCAGGGCATGACCTCCGGCAAGCTGCGCTTCGTGACCGTCCCCTCCGGGCCCGACCCGCTCGACCCGAACCGGGTGGCGCTCACCCCGAACGCCCAGCCGTTCTTCGCCGCCGTCCGCAACGACAAGACCGTGCCGAAGGAGCCCAAGCCGGGCGCCACGAAGATCCCGCCGAGCCAGGTGCGCGTGCGGGTCTACAACGGCAGCGGCATCGACGGGCAGGCCGGGCGCGTCGCCACCGACCTGGAGTCGCAGGGCTTCCAGGTCACGGTCGGCGGGAACGCCCCCTCCCCCACCGCCGTCACCAAGGTGATGTACGGTTCCGGTGCCGACCAGCAGGCCCAGACCCTGACCGCGCTGATCCCGAGCAACCCGCAGGCCGCGGCGCGCACCACGGGCGGCACTCCGGGCGTCGTCGACCTGGTCGTCGGACGCGACTGGACGAAACTCAAGAGCGCCGGCAGCGGCATCCCGAAGCAGCAGGGTGAGATCCGCGCCAGCGACGACATCTGCAAGGAGACCTGACCGGGCAGCCGTATGACCTACACCACCAGGCCCTCGGGGGCCGACGCGGCACAGCGAGACGAACGGCCGACGTCCACGGACCCGGCGGCGCCCCCCGCGGCGGGGGCGCCCGGATCCGCGGGCACCGCCTCCTCCGGCGGGTCGGCGCCGCGGGGCCCCGCGCGCAAGGTGCGCGACCCGTTCTTCGACAACGCGAAGTACTTCGCGATCCTGCTGGTGGTGGCGGGACACTCCCTGGCCAACCTGCTGAACGTCCCGATGGCCAAGGGGCTCTACCTGTTCGTCTACATGTTCCACATGCCGCTGTTCATCGTGATCACCGGCTACTTCTCCCGGAACTGGACGTTCGCCGGCGGCAAGGCGCGCAAGCTCATCACCAACGTCGGCGTGCCGTACGTGGTGTTCGAGTTCGCCTACTCGCTGTACGACTGGCTCGCGGGCCGCAACCACCTCGAGATCAGCCTGCTGAACCCGTACTACCTGACGTGGTTCCTGTGCGCGCTGTTCATGTGGCGGCTCTCCACGCCGGTCTGGCAGCAGATCCGCTGGCCGCTCGCCGTGGCGACGGTGTTCGCGCTGCTGTCGTACATGAGCGACCTCGGCGGGACGTTCGACATCCACCGGGTGATCGGGCTGCTGCCCTTCTACGTCCTCGGCCTCACGCTGAAGCCCGCGCACTTCGAGCTGCTGAAGCGGCCGGCCGCGCGGCCGATCGGCGCGGTGGTGCTCGCCGCCGGCCTCGCCGGCTCCTACCTCGTCATGAACCACATGTCGCGGGACTGGATCTACTGGAAGCACCCGCACTTCGCGCTCGGCGTCGGCAACTTCGCCGGCACCCTGATGCGGCTCGCGATGTTCGCCGCCGCGGTCGTGCTCGTCGCCGCGTTCCTCAGCCTCGTCCCGCGCCGGGAGCACTGGTACACCAAGCTCGGCGCCTACACGCTCTACGCCTACCTGCTGCACGGGTTCGTCACCCGGCTGCTCAACTTCACCGGCTGGTGGGGCGCCGACTGGATGCACACCCCGCTCGGGGTCGTCATCGTGGTCGCCGGCGCCCTGGTGGTCGGAACGTTCCTGTGCTCCGCCCCCGTCGTCCGGACGATGAGCTGGGCGCTGGAACCGAAGATGACGTGGGTCTTCACCCCCCTGAGAAGGCCCGCGCGCTCCCGCTGAACACCCGGCCCGCTCCCCCTGAGGCCCGAACCCCCCGGAGATATGACCGACGTCCTCCCCACGCCGCCTCCCGCCACGGGCAGTACGCCCCCCGCCACGGGCAGTGCGCTAGCCGTGCCCACCGCACCTCCCATGCCCACCGCACCTCCCATACCCGCCGCACCCCCTGTGCCCGCCGCGCCCCCCATGCCCACCGCGGCGCCGAAGCCCGCTCCGCGCGCGCGGGACGCGTACTTCGACAACGCCAAGTTCTTCACGGCCGTCCTGGTCGTGGTCGGCCACTTCTGGTCCCAGTTCGGCGACAGCCGCGCGGCACACGCCGCGTATGTCGTCCTCTACGCCTTCCACATGCCGGTCTTCGTCTTTGTATCCGGCTATTTCTCGCGCGGATTCATGCGTTCGACGGACAAGTTCCGGAGCGTCCTGCCCACGCTGGTCGTCCCCTATGTGATCTTCATCCTGCTCTACCGGGCGCAATTGGTCCTTCTCAACGGGGTCGAATTCCGGCTGAGCGAGCTGTTCCGGCCGCATTTCCTCATGTGGTTCCTGGTGGCGCTCGTGTTCTGGCGGCTGAGCGCCCCGCTCTGGGGGCACCTGCGCCACCCGGTGGCCGTCTCGGTGGCGTTCTGCCTCGTCGGCGGGAGCTGGGCGTTCACCGCCGACTCCACGCTCAGCCGCACGGCCGGGCTGCTGCCGCTCTTCGTCCTCGGGCTGACCGTCGACCCGGAGCACGTTCGCCGGCTTCGCGCCGACCGGGCGCGGTGGGCCGGGCTCGCCGTGCTGGCCGCCGCCCTCCCCGTCGCCTACGTCTGGGAGCTCGGCGCGGTCGTCCCCAGGATCGACAGCGGTCTCCTCTACTGGAACCAGGGCTACGAGGCCATGGGCTTCGGCACCGCCGAAGGCATGATGTGGCGGCTCGTGGCCCTCGCCTTCGCCGTTCTCCTCGGCGCCGCCTTCCTCGCGTGCGTCCCGCGCGGCCGGTCCTGGTACACCGAGATGGGGACGCGGACGATGTACGTGTACCTGCTGCACGGGCTCGTCATGAAGTCGTTCGACTACACCGGCGTGCTGGACGAGCCGGTCCTGCACAACCCCTTCGGCATCGTCTCGGTCACCGTGGCCGCCGCCGCGCTCGGCGTCGTCCTCGCCACCGCCCCCGTGCGGCGGTGCACCCGGTGGGCCGTCGAGCCCGACGCGCGGCGGCTCCTCCGCCCCGCCCCCGCCAGGACCTGAGGTTCAACGCTGACCTGTGGGTATAGTCCAGAATCACCGAGTAGTTGATTGGCCTTCGCGTGAGCTCTGATCACGACATCTCTTTGAGCGTCATCGTGCCCGTGCACAAAGTGCAGGGGTACATCAGGCAATGCCTTGATTCCATCCTCGACCCGGATCTCCCCAATCTCGAAGTCATCGCCGTCGACGACCGCTCACCGGACGGCTGCGGTGAGATCCTCGACGAGTTCGCCGAGCGCGACCCGCGCGTCAAGGTCCGGCATCTCGGCGAGAACGTCGGGCTCGGCCGCGCGCGCAACATCGGCCTCGACATGGCGACGGGCGACTACGTCTGGTTCTTCGACAGCGACGACTACGCCACCGAGGGCGCCGTCCGCGCGATCTGCGACCGCCTCGCCGAGACCCGCCCCGACGTGCTGGTGTTCGACTACGCCCGGGCCTACTGGAACGGCAAGGTCAAGCGCAGCATCATCAACGACCTGTTCCGCGAGCCGCCCGCGCCGGACGTGTTCACCCTCGCCGAGCGGCAGAGCGTCCTCGAGATGATGATGACGGCGTGGAACAAGGCGATCCGCCGGGAGTTCCTGCTCGACCTCGGGCTGCGCTTCAGCGGCGGCTACTACGAGGACGTCAACGTCACCTACCCGATCCTGATGGCCGCCGAGCGGCTCAGCCTGCTGGACCGGGTCTGCTACATCTACCGGCAGCGCCGCCGCGGCGCGATCACCAAGACCGCGAGCGCGAAGCACTTCGACGCGTTCGCGCAGTACGACCGCATCTTCGAGTTCATGGACGGGATGGGGGCGAAGGCCGACCCGTTCCGCCCGCTGATGTTCGACCGGACGATCTGGCACCTGCTCGTCATCCTGGAGCGGCCCGACCGCGTCCACGAGTCGGAGAAGGCCCGCTTCTTCGCGGAGATGTCGAAGACGTACGGCAAGTACGAGCCGGCCGGGCACGTCCCGCCGGACGACAAGCCGTTCCTGGCCGACAAGCACCGGATGATCAAGGCGGGCGACTTCCGCGGGTACGAGCGGGTCCGGGCCGCCGAGGCCAAGGACAAGGCCGGGAGCCGGGCCGGCAGGGCAGCCAAGATCCGCAAGCGCGGCGTGCTGCTGGGCAAGGAGCTCGCCAAGGAGCGCTACTACCAGATGCAGCGGCGCCTCCCGGTCGAGGAGGACCTCGCCGTCTTCGCCGCGTACTGGTACCGCGGGTACGCCTGCAACCCGGCGGCGATCTACGAGAAGGTCAGGGAGCTGGCCCCGCACATCCGCCCGGTGTGGATCGTCAAGCCCCGCGCGCGCAGGACGATGCCGGAGGGCGTCGACTTCGTCGTCGCCGGCTCCGCCGAGTACTACCGGACGCTGGCCCGCGCCAAGTACTTCGTCAACAACGTGAACTTCCCCGACAACTACGTGAAGCGGCCGGGGCAGGTCCACATGATGACGCAGCACGGCACGCCGCTGAAGAAGATGGGCCTCGACCAGATGGAGTACCCGGTCGGCGCCAACGACATGGACTTCAAGGCCCTCATCGCCCGGTCGGACCGCTGGGACTACCTCGTCTCGTCCAACCCGCTGTCGACCGAGGCGTGGGAGCGCGGGTTCCCCTGCGACTACGAGATGCTGGAGATCGGCTACCCGCGCAACGACCGGCTCGTCAGTGCCGACGGCGACGAGCGCGCCCGGCTGCGCGCCGAGCTCGGCGTCCCGGACGGCGCGACCGCGATCCTGTACGCGCCGACGCACCGCGACTACCAGCGCCGCTACACCCCCATGTTCGACATCGGGCGGGTCGCGGACCAGCTCGGCGACGGGCACGTCCTGCTGCTGCGGGCGCACTACTACTACAAGATCAAGAACATGGCGGCCGACCTCGGCTGGCCGGAGGACCGGGTCATCGACGTGTCCCGGCACCCGTCCGTCGAGGACCTCATGATCGCCTCGGACGCGCTGCTCACCGACTACTCCTCGGTCATGTTCGACTACGCCAACCTCGACCGGCCGATCGTGATCTACGCCAACGACTGGGAGACCTACCGGCTCACCCGCGGGGTCAACTTCGACCTGACGGAGACCCCGCCCGGCGTCGTCGCCACCACCGAGGCCGAACTGGTCGAGGCGTTCACGTCCCGGTCCGCGTGGAGCGACGCGGCGGCGAAGGACCTCGCCGACTTCCGCGCGCGGTTCTGCCCGTGGGACGACGGGCAGGCGGCCGAGCGCGCCGTCCGCCGCATGTTCCTCGGCGAGAAGGTCCCGAACCCGCCGCGGTAGGCCGCGCGGCCGGACGCCGCCGCGGCGGCGTCCGGCGACCGCCCCGTCATGCCCGGTCACCCCCGAAGGAGTGGGTCGCTTGTCCGCCAGCAGGGTCAGTGTCGTCGTGCTCGCGCACGGGGCCGGGGAGTCGCTCGCCGGAACCCTCGCCTCGATCGCCGCCCAGTCGCACACCGGCCTGCGGGTGCTGGTGGTGGACGACGGCGCCGGCGCCGCCGCCGGGGCCGTCCTGCCCGACGAGCGGTTCCGCGTCGTCCGGGAGGGCGCGCCCAGCCGGGGCGCGGCGCGCGGCCTCGGCGCCGCCGAGAGCGAGGGCGACTTCCTGCTGTTCGTGGACGGCGGCGACGAGCTGCCGGCGGAGGCCGCCGCGACGCTGGTCGAGGCGCTGGAGTCGTCCGGGTCCGACATCGCGGTGGGCCGCGAGGCCGAACGCCGCGGGACGGACCGGACGGCCCCGTGGCGCCCCGCCGAGCCGTTCCTCCCGCCGGCCACCGGCACGGACGTGCGCCGCACGCCCGACCTCGTCCGCGAACGCGGCGTCTCCGGGAAGCTGTTCCGGCGGTCGTTCTGGACGTCGCACGGGCTGGAGTTCCCCGACCTCGGCCGGTACGAGGACCTGCTTCCCGCGCTCCAGGCACTGCACCTCGCGACGGGCGTCGACGTGCTGCCCGACGTCGTCCTGCGCCGCCGGGGCGAGCGGTTCCCGGCGACGACGGAGGCACAGGAGATCGCGGACGGGTTCGCCGCCGTCGCCCTCGCCGCCGCCTGGCTCGGCGAGCACGGCCACGCCCGGTCGCGGCGGCGGCTCCAGGCGCTCGCGGCGGCCGAGGAGCTGCGGGTGTTCCTGGACGCGCTGCCGGACCTGCCCGCCGACGAGCGCGAGCAGGTCGTCGCGCAGGCCGCCGGCCACGTGGCGGGGCTGCCCGCGAAGCTGCTCGCCGACGTGCCCGCGCTGACCCGGCTGAAGTGGCATCTCGCCGCCGCGGGCCACACCACCGAGCTGGTGAAGGTCGTCCGCTACGAGCGGGGCAAGGCCTCCCCGGCGATCGTCCGCGACCCGCTGCGCCGGTACGTCGTCTACCCGTACTGGAAGGACCCCAAGGTCGCCGTCCCGCGCGAGGTCTACCGGGCCCGCGACGAGCTGCGGATGCGGGGCCGGGTCCACGCGGTCGGCTGGGACGGCGACCGGCTCACCGTCACCGGCGAGGCCTACATCAACTCGGTCGGCATGCGGCGCCGCTGGACGTCGGTGAAGGCGATGACGCTGCGGTCGGCCGGACGGGCGCTCCTCGCGCGGGCCCGGCAGACGCCGGCGCCGGGCAAGCGGTCCGGCTGGTCCGGCTTCGCGTTCGACCTCGACGTCGGACGGCTCCGCCACCGCGGGCGGTGGGTCGAGGGCGTCTGGACCGTCGAGGCGTCGGTGCTGGCCGCCGGCGTGTTCCGGCGGGGGCCGCTGCGCGGCGGCAGGTCCGGCACCGGGGCCCACCCGCCGTACCGCTACGTCGCGGACGGCGTGCGCGTCGTCCCGCGGATCGACGACGACCGCCTCGTCATCGAGGTCGAGCGGGTCCGGACGGCGGCCGTCGGGCTGCGCTGGGACGGCGGCGAGCTGGTCATCGAGGTGGAGGCGGACGAGCCGCCGGGCGAGCTGGAGCTGGCGCTCGGCGACGAGAGCATCGCCGTCCCGGTCACCGCGTCCGGCGGCCGGTACGCCGCCCGCGTCGACCCGGAGTCCCTCGACGGGGCCCCGCCGCCCCCGGAGGAGATCGACGACACCCGCGACTGGGCGGTCCGCGCCGCGGGCCGGCCGCTGGTGCTCGCCGAAGGGGTCGCGGACGTCCAGCGCGCGTTCGGCCCGCTGGAGGTCGCCGCGGGCCGCGGGCCCGGCGGCTACCTGCGCGTCCGGCGCACCACGGCGCGGCTCGCCGTCGACGGCTGCGCCTGGCGGCCGGACGGGACCCTGGTCCTGACCGCGACGCACCCCGCGCTCACGGACGGCCCGCGCGCGGAGGGCCGTCACGGGAGCGGGCAGGTCGTGCTGCGCGGCCGATGGCACCGCAAGGAGCACGCGTTCGACCTCGTCGCCGACCCGGCGTCCGGCGCGCTGCGCGCGGAGGTCCCGGTCGCGGCCGTGCCCGGCGTCGCGGGCGTCCTGCCGCTGCGCCCCGGACGCTGGGACGTACTGTTCCGGCCGCCGGGCGGCCGCGCGCTGACCGTCCGGCTGTCGCCGGAGGCGCAGCGGGACCTGCCCGAGCCGCTGGAGGTCGCGCGGCGCGGCTACGCGCTGGAGGCGCGCGACGGGCTGCTCGCCCTCGCCGTGACGGGCGACGTGTCGCCGGAGGAGAAGAGCGCCGGCACCAGGTACCGGGAGGAGGCGCGCCGCCGCGTCGACCGCGACGGGCTCCGCGACGCGGTCCTGTTCTCCTGCTTCAGCGGGCGGCAGTACTCCGACAGCCCGAAGGCCGTCCACGAGGAGCTGGTGCGCCGCGGCTCGGACCTGGAGCAGCTCTGGGTGGTCAACGACGCGCAGGTGGAGCTGCCGGACACGCTGCGGGCCGTCCGGCTCCACGGAAGGGAGTGGCACGAGGCGCTCGCCACGTCCCGCTACATCGTGACGAACCACCGGCTGGGCGACGCGTTCCGGCGGCACCCGGACCAGGTCGTCGTGCAGACCTGGCACGGCACGCCGCTGAAGAAGATCGGCGGCGACATCAAGGAGGTGCACTTCGCCTACGCGCCCGGCATGAAGAAGGCGCTCCAGTCGCGGACGAAGGACACCGGGCCCGCCGTGCCCGAGTGGAGCCACCTGGTGTCCCCCAACCCGTTCAGCACGGAGATCTTCCGCCGCGCGTTCGCGTTCAAGGGCGAGATGCTGGAGGTCGGCTACCCCCGCAACGACCTGCTGCACAACCCGGAGGCGGGGACGGTCGCCAGGCGGGTCCGGGCCCGGCTCGGCATCCCCGAGGGCAAGCGGGTCGTGCTGTACGCGCCGACGTGGCGCGACGACCAGTACTACAGCCGGGGCCGCTACAAGTTCGACATGCGGATCGACCTGGAGCGGGCCCGCGCCGCGCTCGGCGACGACCACGTCCTGCTCGTCCGGCTGCACACCAACGTCGTGGACGGCGTCCGCGAGGACGAGCACGGCTTCGTCCGGGACGTGTCGGCCTATCCCGACATCACCGAGCTGTACCTGATCTCCGACATGCTGATCAGCGACTACTCGTCGGTGATGTTCGACTACGCCAACACCGGCCGGCCCATGCTGTTCTTCACCTACGACCTGGCCGACTACCGCGACCGGCTGCGCGGCTTCTACTTCGACTTCGAGGCCGAGGCCCCCGGGCCGCTCCTGGAGACCTCCGGCGACCTCGTCGACGCGGTCCGCGACGTCGAGGCGGCCACCGCCGAGTACCGCGACCGCTACAAGGACTTCGTGGCGCGTTTCTGCCCTCTGGACGACGGGCATGCCGCGTCCCGTGCGGTCGACCGCGTCTTCGGCACGACCGGTCGAGGCCTGTAGGAGTCATCGGGCGGCGCATCCGGCGTCCGGCACGGCCCGGGCTTCCGGGGCGGTTCAGGCGTCGACCTTCTCCTTGGGCGCCGGGCGGTCCTCGTCGCGCGGCGCGGGAACCCGCGGCGGGCGGAGCGGCGGGAACAGGGCCAGGCCGAGCGCGACACACGCGAACGGGACGGCGGGCAGGACGTAGCGGTAGTCGAAGTCTGCGGTAGCGGCGGGGACCACCAGCAGCGCCAGGCTCGTCCCCCACGGGAGCAGCGGGCCCGTCGCCCAGTGCCGCACGGCCCGGGACGGACGCCACCGCCCCTCCGAACGCGCGTGCGGCGCGGCCGCGGCGAGCCCGCCGAGCAGCAGGACGCCGAGGATCGTGCCGGGCATGACCACGCGGTCCTGGTAGGCGAGGACCTGCCCCGCCCACGGCCGGACGACCCGGGTCTCGCCGTCCGGGCCGTAGTGCCGGGCAAGGCGGGCCTGCTTGTCGCTCCACGCCTCGCCCTCGGGGAACTCGTACTGGAGCCACGTCCACGGCGTGGGGTACGGCTGCCGGTGCCAGGCGAACGACCGCAGCGTGTCCCTGACGACGACCTCCGCGTAGTCGGCGGGCTGCGCCTTGATCGCGGCCCACGCGAACTCGCCCGCGAGCCTGTTGCCCTCGTCGCCGTAGACCCAGCCGGGGATGCGGCGGAACGGGGAGTCGGGCGTCCACATCACCGAGAACGACTTGGAGATCCGCGGGTCGCTGCGCTTGGGGCACATGACCGCCAGCTCGGGCCGGGGCTTGATGACCCGGCAGTCGGCGAACGCGGCGGTGCGCCCGTACAGGAACACCTGGTCGGCCTTGGCGAGCTTGTACTGGCCGTACTCCGCGTGGAACCAGAAGACGTAGCCGGCGACCGGGAGGACGAACGCCGCCGCGGCCGCCGCGCAGGTCCTCCAGCCGGCCCGCCTGATCGCCATCGCCGCCAGGATCAGGGCGATCAGGGGGACGCCCGCCGTCCGGGTGAGGGCCGCCCCCGCCGTGAGGATCCCCGCCGCCGCGCCGAGCCACCAGGTCGCGCGGCGCCGCCACAGCACGACCGCGACGGCGGCGAGCAGCAGGAACGCGAACAGCGAGTCCGACATGAGCATGTGCTCCAGGGCGACCTGGTGCACGGGGACCAGCACCGGGACGGTCAGGAGCGCCGCCACCACGCCGGGCAGCCACGCTCGCCGTCCTCCTGCCTCCGCGCCGGGCAGGGCCGCCCGCCCCGCACGCCAGACCAGGACGTACACCAGAACGCCGGTGAGGATCCCGATCGCGTGCTGCACGGACACCATCACGGTGAAACTGTGGAACGGCTTGAGGAGCCACAGCAGCATCGGATATCCACTGGGGCGGGTCGGATCGGGCCGGAACTCGACGGCGGCCCGCAGGTAGCCGGGCGAGTCGCCGAACCACAGCGGCGCGGGATAGGCGAGGACGGCGAGGGCCCGGATCCAGACCGCGACCGCGAGCACTCCGAAGAAGGGGAGGTGAGGCAGGACGGAACGCACACGCACCCCGCGTCGCATACCCCGGAATTTGATCGTCATGTGACCGGACGATCACGATCCGGGAGATCAGCGGTGACCGGAACCGGACAGCCGCTACCATCGGACCGCTCCGCGAACGAAAGGAACCCCATGGCGAACTTCACGCTCGATGACGTTCGGCAACGGACGTACAAGGCGCGTGACGCCTGGTGGACCGTGCTGCTGGTCGACCCGCTCGCCGCCAGGCTGGTGAAGTTCACGGCCAACCGGACGCGCGTGACGCCGAACCAGCTCACCGTCGGCGCGCTCGTCCTCGGCCTCGCCGCCGGCGCCTGCTTCGCCGTCGCGTCCTGGCCGTGGCTGCTCGCCGGCGCGCTGCTGTACCACCTGTCGTTCACGCTCGACTGCATGGACGGCAAGATCGCTCGGCTGAAGGGCACCGGCTCGGTCTTCGGCGCCTGGCTCGACTACATCTTCGACCGCGTCCGCGTCCTCGCCTGCGCGATCGCCCTGATGGCCGGACAGTACGCCGCCACCGGCAACGTCGCCTACGTCTGGACGGCGCTCGGCGTCGTCTTCCTCGACATGCTGCGCTACATGGACGCGCTGGAGATCTACAAGGTCCGCTCGCAGATGCGGACGACCCTCAACGCGGCCCGCGAGGAGGCCAGGAACCTCGAACTCGCGGCCCGCCGCGCCAACGGCGAGCTCGCGGACGCCGACGAGGACCTGCGCTCCGCCGAGGCGCTCACCGAGGACCCCGAGGCCGACGCGGAGAACCGCGTCGTCGGCGACGACCCCAACATCGCCGTCCTCCAGGCGGGCTTCAACCAGCGCTTCCCCTGGTACGCCCGCATCCGCAACGTCCTCATGGCGGGCCGCATCCGCCCGCACCTGATCAGCGGCATCGAGTTCCAGATGGGCGTCTTCATCGTCGCCCCCATCGCCGCCGCGATCGTGCCGGGCGCCATCATCCCCGTGGTGGTCCTGAGCGGCGTCGGCCTGCTGGCCTTCGAGCTGATCATCATCTACAAGTTCTGGCTGTCCAGCCGCGACTACAGCCGCAGCCTCGCCAAGCTCAACGCCAAGATCGAGACCTACCGCGCCGAGCTGCCCGCCGAGCCCGCCGAGGCCGGCGCCGTGGTCGGCAGCTCCGGCTGACCCGGCTTTTCCCACCGACCCGGACATGGAAAGGTCCCCGCGGCACGGCCGCGGGGACCTTTCTCTTTGGATCGCCTCTCTGGATCGGACCTTTCCGGAACGGTTCCCTGCGCGACGGGCGCCTCGGAGGCGGCTCCCGGCCCCCTCAGCCCGCGCGGCGGGCGGTCACCAGGAGGTACTCCCAGTCCATGGACAGGGTCGGCCCTCCGCGGTCGTGTTCGCGGGCCAGGTCGGCGAGGGCCTCGTCCAGCGCGGCGACCTTGTCGGGGTCGTCCGCGATGCGGTTGTAGACGCTGATCGTGGGCCCGTAGCGGCTCTTGAAGTAGTCGCGGAAGTCGCCCGGCTTCTCGAACAGGTCGACGCGCAGCGCCTCCCGCCGGAAGCCGACCTCCGCGACGTGCTCGCCGAACAGCGCCTGGACGTGCTCCGGGTTCCCCCACAGCGGCGGCGGCTGCGCCCCGGGCGGGGGCGGCGGCGCGTACGGCTTCATCACGCCGAACATCCGGCCGATGAAGCCCTCCGGCGTCCAGTTGAGCAGCCCGATCGTGCCGCCCGGCCGGCAGACGCGCACCAGTTCGGCCGCGGTGGCCTCGTGGTGCGGGGCGAACATGGCGCCCACGCAGGACAGCACCGCGTCGAACTCCCCGTCCGCGTACGGCAGCGCCTCCGCGTCGGCCACCTGCCACTCCAGCTTCGCGCCGAGCCCTGCCGCGGCCGCCTTCCCGGCGTCGAGCAGTTCGGGCGTCAGGTCGCTGGCGACCACGTCCGCCCCCGCCAGCGCCGCCGCGATGGCGGCGTTGCCTGCCCCCGCCGCGACGTCCAGCACCCGCTGCCCGCGCCCGATCCCGGCGGCGCGGACCAGTTCCGCCCCCAGATCAGGGATCACCTCGTCCGCCAGCGCCGGGTAGTCGCCCGTCGCCCACATCGCCCGGTGCGCGGCTTTCACTGCGTCCCCCATGACTTTTCTCCCCTCGTGTCGTGGGGTCCACGTTAGGAACCGGCCGGGCGCGCTCCTAGTACAGGATCTGTACCGAGCCCTGGTCAGACGGGGAGTCGCCCGCCTAGCCTGCCCGTTATGGGGGCTTCCTACTACCAGTTCTGCCCCGTCGCCAAGGCGATGGAGCTGCTCGACGAGCGCTGGACGCTGCTGATCGTCCGGGAGCTGCTCGCGGGCAGCGAGCGCTTCAACGAGGTGCGGCGCGGCGTGCCGCGCATGTCGCCCACCCTGCTGGCCAAGCGGCTGAGCCAGCTCGTCCGCGCCGGGATCGTGGAGAAGCGGGACGACCGCTACGTCCTGACCCCGGCGGGCGAGGAGCTCCGCCCGGTGGCCGAGGCCCTCGCCGTCTGGGGCGTGCGCTGGATCGGCGAGCTGGGCGAACGCGACCTCGACCCGAAACTCCTCCTCTGGGACATGCGGCGGAACGTCGATCCCGCCGCGGTCCCGGAAGGCAGGACCGTGGTCATGTTCCGCTTCCCGGACGTCCCGGCCGCCGACCGCCACTGGTGGCTTGTCCTGACCGGGGACGCCACCGACGTCTGCGACCACGACCCCGGCCACGAGGTCTCCGTGACGGTGACCGCTCCCCTGCGCGCCCTGGTGCGGATCTGGCGCGGTGACCTCGCCTGGGCCGACGCGCTGCGCGCGGGGACGGTCGAGCTGGAAGGGCCCGAGCGTCTGCGCCGCGGCGTCCCGACGTGGTTCACCCTTCCCCCGTACGCCGGTGTCCCCCGTCCCGCCGAGGCCGGTTGAGCGCGCCTAGCCGGTGAGGAGGTCCGTCCACTGGCGGCAGACCCCCTCCAGGCCGTAGGCGCTCTTCACCTGGGTGCGGGCCAGCTCGGCGTCCTCCTGCCAGCGGCCCAGGGAGACCGTGGTGGCGATGGAGGCGGCCATGGCGGACGTGTCGTCGTGGATCCAGCGGCGGTCGTAGATGGTGTCCGCGCCAGGCCAGGGAAGCAGGGCCGGAACGGCCCCCGAGGCCATGCCCTCGGCGGGGGCCAGGTGGAAGCTCTCGTCGTCGCTGGTGGACAGGACCCAGCCGATGCGGCGCAGCCAGGAGGCCACGTCGCGGCCGTAGGAGTCGAACACGACGCCGCCGGAGAGGACGCGGGAGCGGCGGATGCGGCGGAAGACCTCCTCGTAGTGGGCCCGCTCCTCGTCCTTCTGCCAGATCCACCAGTACTCCCACGGGAGCTTGGACTTGACGAAGAGGGTGAAGCGGGGGTCGTCGCGGCGGAGCTCCTCGACGACGTCGAGGGCCAGGTCCAGGCGCTTGCGGGACGGGGCGATGCCGATCATCCCGAGGTGGTGCTCGGCGCCGGGGAGCTTGTCGCGGTCGAGTTGCGCGTCGTCCACCCAGTTCGGGATCGTGACGACCTTCCCGGCGGGCCAGCCGGTGATCTCGCGGGTCAGCTCGTTGTAGTGGGGGCTGACGCAGACGACCTGGTCGACGGCGCCGATGTCGAGCTGCTTCGGCCAGCCGGCGTACAGCTCGAAGCGGTGCAGGCGCACGACGAGGCGCTGGTCCGGGCGCTTGCGCCGGGCGTACCAGAGGGCGTTGGGGCCGCACCATTCGCAGACGATCACGTCCGCCCAGTCGACGAGGGCCTGGCTGCGCTCCTCGTCGTGGGCCTTCAGCGCGGCCCAGTGGTCGACCTGGACCTCCAGGTCGGAGCGGGAGCGCAGGTAGTCCAGCAGGCGGGAGAAGAACTTCAGGTCGTGGCCCGCCACGCCCACCCGCAGGCGGCGGCCCTTCACACCGAGGACCCGGTCGGACGGCTCCGGGAACGCCTGCGCCAGGTGGTCGCGCAGGCGGGCGGCGGCCGCGTCGAGGCTGAACGCGGCGGCGGCCGCGCGGCAGCGGTCGGCGGCGAGCGTGTAGACCTCGGGGTTCTTGCCGATGAGGGTGAGCGCGTCGAGGACGTCGTCCTCGGTGGCGGCGAACAGGGGGTAGTCGGCGCCGAGGAGCCGCTCGTGCATGGGGGTGCGGTTGAGGACGACCGGGACGCCGAGCGTCCCGCACTCCAGGACCTTCGTGGACAGCTCCAGGCTCGTGTCCATGGAGGCGTCGCGCCAGGACAGGCCCACGTCGCAGCCGGCGGTCAGCCGCATCGCCTCGGCCCGCGGGTGGCCGCCGTGCCACACCACGCCCTCGCCCGTCTCCAGCGCGGTCCTCATCCGGGCCGCGAAGCCGGGGTCGGCCGGGTCGTCGTGGATCTTGTCCCCGACCATGTGCAGCTCGGCGTCCACGCCGCGCATGGCCAGCAGGCGCGGGAGGGACGTCATCTCGTAGGTGTTCCAGCGCGGCGCGAACTTGCCGGTGTAGACGAGGCGGAGCGGGTGGCCCGGAGGGCCGGGGCGGCGCGTCTCCAGGCCGTCCGGGAGCACGACCACCGGCGGGAACAGCACGCTCTTGCCGGCCGTGGCCGGGACGGCGCTCTCCAGGAACCCGCGCAGCTCCTCGGTCTGGCAGAGCAGGACGCGGGAGGCGTCCGCGATCCGGCGCAGGTCGCCCTTGGCCGCGGCGGTGAACTCCGCCGCCGACTGGGGCACGTCGGTCAGGTACGTCCAGAGCCGCCCGGCCAGGGGGCCCGCGGCGAGCTTGCCGACGAGGTGGCGGCCGCGCACGACGACGAGGTCGTACGGGGCCTCCTCGTCGACGCGGGCGAGGACCTCGGCGGCCTGCCGGGGCGACATGCCGGCGGGGCCGTCGAACAGCCCCTCGGCGTGCGGGCTGCGGACGGTGACGCCGGGCAGCGCGCGGAGCGGGTCGACGAGCCGGCCGGTCCGGACGGGAGCCTTCAGGACCAGGGTCACCTCGCAGCCGGCGCGGGCCAGGGCCTGCACCATGCCCTGGGCCCAGATGGCCGATCCGTCGATCATGTTCAGGTCGACGTCGCCGTAGACGAGGGCGCGTGGTCGCACGGTGGTTCCTTTCAACGGGCCGGGCTCCTCGTGGCGGGACGCCCCTCCGCGTCCTGCCGCGAAGGCGCCGGTTCGAGGAGCTCGATGAGCGCGGCGGGCGCGGTGGCGGTCGCGTCCCAGCGCAGGGACGCCAGGGTGGCGGGCGGCGCCTCGCCCCACAGGACGAGCGGGAGCGAGCGGGCCGCGGCGATCCGGCGGATCCGGTGCAGCGCCAGATCGCGGTCGTACATGCCGGGGACGCCCAGGTAGGCCCAGGGGCCGCCGGGCTCGCCGGCCGCCGCGTCCACCACGAGCGCGTCCACGTCGGCGGCTTCGAGGGCGATCGCGGCGTCGTGCGGGTAAAGGGCGACGACCTTGGCGTGCTCGGCGAGGACGGCGGCCGTGCCGGGCGCGAGCACGCCCGCGATGACCGGGACGTCGGACGGGCCCGCGACGAGCAGGCGGTCCTCCGGCCGGTCCACGCGGTCCGGCTGGGACCCGCCGCCGGTGGAGCGCGCCGCCGCCGAGACGGGGGCGCTCCGCTTGCGCCAGAGCCGGTACAGCTCCCGCGGCAGCCGCTTGCCGCGCTTCGGGTCGCGCGCGGCGCCGGCGACCAGCCGCCCGAACTGGACGGCCGTCGAGGCCTCCAGCGCGGCGAGCCGCCGCTCCAGCTCGTCGATGCGCGCCTCGCGCTCGCGCAGCGCGGACCTCAGCCGCCCGATCCGCTGGTTGGCCTTGGCGTTCGTCTCCTCGTCACTCACCCAGGAACTCCATGATCACATCGGCGATGCGGGGACCGGCGTGGCCGTCCCACAGCGGCGGCCTGCGCCCGCCCGCCCGCGCGCCCGGCGCCGCGGCCGTCCCGCTCGCCGATCCCCCTTCCAGGCACTTGCGGACCCCCGGCACCAGCTCCTCGAACGTGACGAGCCGGTTCGTGCCGTGGGTGATCGTGATCGGCCGTTCGGTGTTGGGGCGGACGGTCAGGCACGGCACCCCGAGGATCGTCGTCTCCTCCTGGAGACCCCCCGAGTCGGTGACGACCGCCGCCGCGCCCCGCACGGCCGCGATGAAGTCGATGTACCCCAGCGGCTCCAGAATGTGCACCCGGTCGTGGTCGTCCAGCCCGGCGGCCAGCAGGTTCGCCCGCCCGCGCGGGTGGACGGGGATGACCAGGTCGGCGAGGTCGGCGACGCCGTGCAGGTGCCGGACGAGCGCCGCGGCCGTCTCCGGCGCGTCGACGTTCGCGGGGCGGTGCATGGTCGCGAGGACGTACCGCTCCGGCAGCCCGTGCGCCGCCCGCACGGCGGCCGTGTCGAACTGGTCCAGGTTGGCCAGCAGCGTGTCGATCATCGGGTTGCCGACCAGGTGGGCCCGCTCCACCGGGACGCCCTCGGCGGCCAGGTGGCCGATGGCCTCCGGGCTCGTGACCAGGCACAGCGCCGAGAGCTGGTCGGTCACCCTGCGGTTGACCTCCTCCGGCATGGTCATGTCGAAGCTGCGCAGCCCGGCCTCCACATGGGCGACCGGGATGTGCAGCTTGGCCGCGACGAGGGCGGCGGCGATCGTCGAGTTCACGTCGCCGTACACGATGACGAGCGCGGGTGAACGGCCCGTGAACTCCTTCTCCAGCCCGATCATGAGCGCGGCGGTCTGCTCGGCGTGCCCGCCCGACCCGACGCCGAGGTTGACGTCGGGCTCGGGCAGGCCCAGCTGGTCGAAGAAGACCTCCGACATCCGCGCGTCGTAGTGCTGGCCGGTGTGGATCACCGCCTGCTCGGCGCCCGCCGCGGCGAGCGCCGAGATCACCGGCGCCGCCTTGACGAAATTGGGTCGCGCCCCGAGGACGTGCACGATGGGTGCCAACACGATTTCCCTTCTGTTCATCGGAGTTGCCTACCGTCCGGCCTTGTGCCCGACGAACCCGTGAAGAAGACCGTCTACCTGGCCGGACTCGCCTGGCGCCAGCTCCGCGACGATCCGGGGCGGGCGTCCAGGCTCGCCGTGCGGCTGGCCGCCCGGACCCCGCTCGGCGCGCGGCTGCGGCGCTCCCGCCTCGTCGTCCCGAAGCCGCGGGACGTCCAGCGCGAGACCCGGGACCTGCGGCTCCTGCTCGCCCAGCCCGCGCGGGCGCGCCGGACGCTCCAGGACGGCTCCGCGCAGGGCGGCGCCGTGGATCACGGGGTGGTCCTGCAGTTCGTGACCAACGCTTTGCCGCGCACGAACGCGGGCTACACCGTGCGGACGCACCGGATCGCCCTCGCCCTGCGCGAGACGGGCGTCGAACCCCACATCGTGACCCGGCTCGGATACCCGCTCAGCCAGGGCCTCGGCGACGCGCGGGCGCGCGTGGACGTCGACGGCGTCCCGTACCACCGGCTGCTGCCCTGGTTCCCGCAGGCCGATCCGCTGGACGCGGTGGCGAAGAGCGCCGACCTCGCCGGACGGCTGGTCCGGGAGCTGCGGCCGTCCGTCCTGCACGCGGTCAGCAACCACCTGAACGCGGCCGTCGCGCTGGAGCTCGGCCACCGCCACGGCCTCCCCGTCGTCTACGAGGTGCGCGGCTTCCTGGAGGACTCCTGGCTCTCCCGCGATCCCGCGCACCGCGAGGACGACGAGTTCTACCGGCTGACCCGCGAGCTGGAGACCCGCCGGATGGCCGAGGCGGACGCGGTCGTCACGCTCGGCGAGGCGATGCGGGCGGAGATCGCGTCCCGCGGCGTCCCCGAGGAGAAGATCTTCACGGTGCCGAACGGTGTGGACGAGGCGTTCCTCGAACCGCTCCCGGACGCCTCGGACCTGCGCGAACGCCTGGGGATCGACCCCGGCGCCACGGTCGTGGGCCTCACGTCGTCGTTCTACGGCTACGAGGGCATCGACACGCTCATCGACGCGGCCGCCCTGCTGCGCGGGCGCGGCGCCCCGGTCACGCTGCTGCTCGTCGGGGACGGCCCGGAGCGCGGCGCGCTCGAACGGCGCGCGGCCGAACGCGGCGTCCACGCCGTGTTCACCGGCCGGGTGCCGATGGAGTCCGTTCGCCGTTACCACGCCGTCCTCGATGTCTTCGCGGTTCCGCGCCGGGCGGACCGGGTGTGCCAGTTGGTGACGCCTCTGAAACCGATCGAGGCCATGGCGGGGGGAATCCCCGTTATAGCCAGTGATGTCAAGGCTCTCCGCGAAATCGTGGAACCGGGCGTGACGGGGGCGTTAACAGTTCCGGAAGACCCGGAAGCCTGGGCGAATTGTCTGGAAGACCTGGCTTACAGTCCCGAAAGGAGACAGAAAATCGGGCGGTCGGCCCGTGAATGGGTCGCGGCGGAACGCACCTGGCGCGCCGTGACGGCCGGATACCGGGCCGCATACCGCTTCGCTCTCCACCAGAGCACATAGACACGCCCAGCACACAGATACGCCAAGCACATGGATCGAAGGGAGCCGGCCGCGTGGATCTCGTGGTCATCGGACTCGGCTACGTGGGACTGCCGCTCGTGCGGGAGGCCTGCCGGGCCGGCCTGCGGGTCGGCGGGCTCGACCTCGACGCGCGCGTGGTCGCCGGCCTCAAGGCCGGGCTGTCGCACGTCGACGACGTGTCGCCGGCCGAGGTCGAGAAGATGCTGCAGGCGGGGTTCGCCCCGAGCCTGCACGAGGACGTCCTGGACGGCGCCCGCACCGTGGTCATCTGCGTCCCGACGCCGCTCTCGCCCGAGGGCGGCCCGGACCTGACCGCGGTGCGCGGCGCGGCCGAGACCGTCGCCCGGCACCTGGAGCCCGGGACGCTGGTGGTGCTGGAGTCGACCACCTACCCGGGCACCACCGAGGAGGTCGTCCGGCCGATCCTGGAGACGTCCGGCCTGGTCGCCGGGGAGGAGTTCCACCTGGCGTTCTCGCCGGAGCGGATCGACCCCGGCAACCCCGTCTACGGCGTCCGCAACACCCCGAAGATCGTCGGCGGGCTGACGCCGGCCTGCGCGTCGGCGGCGTCGTCGTTCTACGGCAAGTTCGTCGACCGGGTCGTGGAGGCCAAGGGGACGCGCGAGGCCGAGATGGCCAAGCTGCTGGAGAACACCTACCGGCACGTCAACATCGCGCTGGTCAACGAGATGGCGGTGTTCTGCAACGAGCTCGGCATCGACCTGTGGGACGCCATCGACTGCGCGGCCACCAAGCCGTTCGGCTTCCAGGCGTTCCGCCCGGGGCCGGGCGTCGGCGGGCACTGCATCCCGATCGACCCGAACTACCTGTCCTACAAGGTCCGCTCGCTGGGCTACCCGTTCCGGTTCGTCGAGCTGGCCCAGGAGATCAACGACCGGATGCCCCGCTATGTGGCGGAACGCGCCCAGCAGCTCCTCAACCGGGAGGGCCGCGCGCTCAAGGGCGCCCGGGTCCTGCTGCTCGGCGTCACCTACAAGGCCGACATCGCCGACCAGCGCGAGTCGCCGGCGCGCCCCGTGGCGCGGCGGCTGGCCCGCCTCGGCGCCGACCTGTCGTTCCACGACCCGTTCGTCGCCTCGTGGGAGGTGGACGGCGCGCCGGTGCCGTCGGCCGGGGACGACCTGGTCGCCGCGCTGGAGGCGTCCGACTTGGCGATCGTCCTGGCCGACCACGCCGCCTACGACGCGGCGACGCTGTCCCGGCACGCGCGGCTGCTGTTCGACACCCGCGGCCGGACCCGCAACGTCCAGCAGGACACCGTCGAGCTCCTCTGAGCATCGGTGGCGCCGAGGCTTTCTCGACATCGAGTTCTCCGGCGCCTTCGAGCCTCTTTGCACCGCCGAGACTTCCAGGGCAAGCGGACTTCTCCGGCGGGCGGGATTCTTTGACAGGGGTTTCCCGTCCGCCGGAACGTCCCTGACCGGCGGACGGCCCTATCAGTCAAGGACGAGTCGCCCGGCAGCGTCCATGCCCAGGCCAGCCGGAATTCATCGGCAATTTCCATCCGGGACCAAGAATCACCGGTGATGGTCGATTCGGACATTGCGGAGTGAGTGTGATGCGGGTCTGCGTTTGCACGGTCGTGCACCACCCCGAGGACGCGCGCATTCTGCACCGGCAGATACGCGCCCTCCTCGACGCCGGTCACGAGGTCACGTACATCGCCCCGTTCCGGGCGTGCAACGCGACCCCGTGGCGGCACATCAGCCCGGTGGACGTCCCGCGCGCCACCGGACGGCGCCGGATCCGGGCCCTGCGCGCCGCCCACCGCGCGCTCGCCGAGCACGCCGCGTACGCCGACGTCATCCTCCTGCACGACCCCGAGCTGCTGGTGTCGCTGCCCCGCGAGGTGCAGGGGCGGACGGTCGTCTGGGACGTCCACGAGGACACCGCCGCCGCCCTCTCCGCCAAGGGCTGGGTGCCCGGGCCGGCCCGTCCCCTGCTGCGCCCGGCCGTCCACCATCTGGAGCGGCGCAGCGAGCGGCGGCACCGGCTGCTGCTCGCCGAGGAGGGCTACCGGGCCCGGTTCCGCGGGGAGCACCCGGTCGTGCCCAACACCACCTACGTCTCCGACGTGCCGCCCGGACCGCCGGACGGCCGCCGCGCCGTCTACGTCGGGCAGCTGTCGCGGGCGCGCGGCGCCCTCGACATGATCGAGATGGCCCGGACCCTGGCCGCCGAGGGCGTGCTGGTGGAGCTGATCGGCGCGGCCGACGCCGACGTCCGGGGCGCGCTGCGGGACGCGCAGCGCGAGGGGATCGTCCGCTGGTACGGGTTCGTCCCGAACGACCGGGCGCTGCGCATCGCCGAGGGCGCGATGGCCGGGCTGGCGCTGCTGCACGACGAGCCGAACTACCGGCACTCGATGCCGACGAAGGTCGTCGAGTACATGGCCCGCGGCATCCCGGTGATCAGCACGCCGAACCCGCCCGCCGTGGAGATCATCGAGCCCGCCGACTGCGGGCTGATCGTCCCGTTCGAGGCGCCGGAGGCCGCCGCCAAGGCCGTCCTGCGGCTGCGGGACGACCCCGGCCTGCGCGCGGGGCTCGGCAAGCGCGGCTACGAGGCCGCCCGCGAGCGGTTCCACTGGCCCGTCCACGCCGAACGGTTCGTCGCCCAACTGGAGGCGTGGGCGGGCCGCTCCTCCCTGGTCGCCCCGGAACCGGAGCCGGAGCCCGTCCCCGAGTTCTGAGCCGCCCGGGCCCGCGGCCGCCCGGCCGCGTTCAGGAGCCGGACTCGGACATGTGGCGCAGGCGGTAGGCGACCGAGCGGGCGATGCGGGCGGCGGCGCCCGGCGGCCGGTTCGCCTCGACCATCACGACGCACCGGCCCACCCGCAGCGCGATCATCCCCGCGGTCGGGCCGATCTCGTAGGCCTCGTCGCCGCCGATGTCGCGGCGCCGCCTGACCTGCGCCTGCGCGGCCTGGAGCGTCCCCAGCATCCGCGACGCCGCCTCGTCGGTGTCGGCGACCCAGCGGACGCTCACCGTGAGACCGGTGACCACCGCCTCCTGGCCGCCGTCCGGGTCCGGCCCGTCCGTCTTCGAGCCGCTCTTCTTCGGATCGTCCTCTCGCGGGCCGTCCTTGCCGGAGTTCGGGACGGCCTCCTGCCCCGCCGAGGGACGCGGCGACGCCGAGCCCGTCGCGCTCGGCTTCGGCTCGGGGGACTTCCGCCCGCCGGCCCGCGCCCGCCCGCCGCGGGGCTCGTACGTGCAGGACACCGGGTGCGGGAGGCGCACCGTCCCGACGGCCGCGCGGCTCGGCTCGGGCGCGTGGCCGGCCATCCGCACCGCCGCCAGGTCGGGCTTCTTGAGCAGGGCGCACGCGTCCGGCCAGTCCTCCTCCGGCACGCCGCCGAGTTCCGGCGGCCCGGTGCCGGTGAGCCCGCCGCGCAGGGCGACCAGCCGGGCCCCGCCGTCCGGGCGCGGCGCCGCCTGCGGGAGCGCCGCGTACAGCAGCCCGCCCGCGGCCGCCAGCCACGGCCGGACGCCCGGCAGGTCCGGGTCCATCGAGAAGGGGGCGGGCGCGGTCGTGGTGCTCCCGTCACCGGGCGCGACGATGTCGACCCCCGCGGGCAGCAGGCGGTCCGAAAGCCGGGGGCGCAGCGCGAACACCTGACCGCCGGCCTGCGCGAGCGCGGCGTAGGCGGGCACGTCGCGGCCCCACTCGACCCGCCCGGAGCGCACGTCCACCGCCTCCATGCGGGCCTCGTCGGCGCCGTCCCCTTCGGTGCTCTTCTCCTCGGTGCCGTTCTCCCCTGTGCCGCTTCCGTCAGGGCCGTCCTCTTCGGGGCCGGTCCCGTCCGGGTGGTAGACGACCACGAGCCGGCCCGCCGCCAGCACGCCCGGGCACATCAGGTCGCCGCACACGCCGTCGCCCTTCCAGGCGCCGAACTGGCGGCCGCCGTCGTCGAACGCGCGCAGGGCCGTCCCGTCCGAGACGAGCGTCACGCCCTCCAGCATCGACACCTCGGGGGACTCCCGGGAGCCGAGCCGCCGGTCCCAGCGCACGAGGCCCTTCGTGGGATCGACAGCCAGCAGCCGGCTGCGGTGCCCCGTGTCGCCGCCCGGGTCGCCGCCGCGATCGCCGCGGGAGTCCGCGCAGCGCAGGCCCAGCGCGGCGAGGTCCTCCCTGCCGTCGGACGGGTGCGCCCCGCCCTCGAACAGGCGGCAGCCGCGCGGCAGGGCCAGCCGCCACACCCGGTTCCCCGTCACGGCCGAGACCCCGAAGAGCGTCCGGCGCCCCTCGTCGGTGGTGAGCAGCACGTCGGACCCGGCGGGCCAGCGCAGCGTGGTGCGGGAGACCGCGGCGGGCCGCTCGTCCTCGCGCCGCCACAGCAGCCCGCCCGACAGCGCGTCGAACGCGATGAGCGCCCGGTCGCCGCGGTCGCCGTCCCGCTCGAAGTAGGCGACGACGCGCGACCCCGTGGACGTCCAGCCGAGCAGGGACCACCCGGCGCGGCGGTAGCTCCAGCGCGCGGCGCCGGTGCGCGCGTCCCGCACCTCGATCCCGTGCCCGGACGCCGTCACGACCTGTCCCCGCGCGACCTGGTAGGCGACGCCGTCGTAGCCGGCGACGGAACCGCGGTGCGCCCGCGTCGTCCGCTCCCAGCTCACCGCGAGCGGGCCCGGCGGCGGGCCCGCCTCGCTCTGCGGCGCCACGGGCGCCCCGGTCACGGTGTGGCGGACCTGCCACCACTCGGCGCGCAGGACGTAGGTGTCGACGAGGACGACGCAGAGCGCGACGGCGACGACCCCGGACAGCAGCCCGAGCGCGACGCGGACCCTGCCCACGGACTCCGGTCGGCCCTCAGGCCGCTGCCGGCTCCCGACCACGACCGCGCCGCCTCCCCCACGTACCGTACTGACAAGGACTGTGCTCAAAAGGACGACACCCACCATGCCCTGTGCGAGGCTCCCGCGCGACACGGCCGGAAAGAACGGAGCGACCCGTGGAGGTCTTCACCCGCTGGCACGCCTGGGAGACGGCCCGGGCGGACATCACCGCGTCCGGTGCGGACGTGGACCTGGACGGCCTGGACCGGGCCGTCTCCGCCGCCGTCCGCTGGCACGGCGACCAGCGGCGGCCGACCGGCGCCCCCTACGTCGAGCACCTGCTGGAGGCCCTCGAAGTGCTCGTGCGCGGGGCGGGGGTGACGGCGTCCGCCGTCCTGTCCGCCGCGGTCCTGCACGACGTCGTGGAGGACACGCCCGCCTCCCTCGCCGACGTGGAGGCCGAGTTCGGCCCGGAGGTGACCGAGCTGGTCGACTGGGTCACCAAGCCGCCCGCCGGCGGGGCCGGACGCCAGGCCAAGCGCGCCGCCAAGGCCGCCTACCTGCGGCGCCTGCGGGACGCCCCGCGCGAGGCGGTCCTGGTCAAGCTCGCCGACCGCGCCAGCAACGTGCAGACCCTCGACGCGATGCCGCCGGACTTCCAGCGCCGCTACTACGCCGAGACCCTGACCTACATCGTCCCGCTGGCCGAGCCCGAGCCCTGGTTCCGGGCCTGGTACGCGGACTGGAGGCGGCATTTCGCCCACCTCCAGTGACCCGCCGGTCATGTAGTGGGAGGATGCGGGCCATGGAACGCGAGTGGGTCGTCGAGGAGAGCGTGGTCGTCGCCGCGCCGGTGCGGGACGTCTACGCGGCGGTCGCGGATCCGCGGCGGATGGGCGACTGGAGCCCGGAGGTGTTCGCGACCTGGGTGCGCGGGCGCGCGATCCGGCCGGGGACGAGGTTCGTCGGGTTCAACCGCGCCGGCTGGCGCGTGTGGTTCACCACGTGCCAGGTGAGCGCGGCGGTCCCCGGGGAGGTGTTCGCCTTCCGGGTGTCGAGCTTCGGGATCCCCGTGGCCCTGTGGGGCTACCGGTTCGAGGACGTCACGCAGGACCCGGCCGCGCCCCGGACCCGGCTCACCGAGTACTGGGAGGACCAGCGCCGCGACCACCGCGGCGCGGCGTTCGTCTCGCTGCTCGGCAAGGTCTTCACCGGCGTCCCGGCCGAGGGGCGCGCCGAGGTCAACCGCAAGGGCATGCGCGCCACCCTCGACCGGATGCGGACGGCCCTCGAGAAGGGCTGACCGCCGCGGTCCGCGGGTCGGTCCTTGGCAGCAAAACGAGAACCTGTTCTACTTAGCGGTGTGACAACCACCGCCCAGGCGCACGCGATCCAGGGGGAGCGGGTCACCCTCCCGGTGCGGATCCGCGACGCCGCCGTCGCCTCGGCCATGTTCGCCGTGCCCGCCGGCGCGGCCCGGGACGTCATCGCCTACTCCGGGCTCGACGTCGCCGAGCCGCTGCCAGGCCGGGCCATCTGCTCGCTGGCCTTCGTCCGGTACGCGGACGGGGACCTCGGCCCCTACCACGAGTTCGCCGTCGCCTTCCTGGTGCGCCCGCCCGGCGCGGCGCCGCCGCAGGGGGTGCTCGGACGGCTGCGCGGGATCGGGGCTTTCATCCACTGGCTGCCGGTCAACCAGGAGTTCACGCTGGAGGCCGGACGGACGATCTGGGGCTTCCCCAAGGAGATCGCCGACATCCCCATGGACCTCGCCGGGCGCGTGAAGCGCTGCGCGGTGCGGATCGGCGGGCGGACGGTGATCGAGGTGGCGGTCCGGCCGGGCCTGCCGATGCCGTCCGGGGCGGGCGCCCCGAGCGTCGACGCCTACTCCTGCCTGGACGGCGTGACGCGCCGGACCCCGTGGACGCTCACACCGTCCGATGTCCGGACCCGGCCGGGCGGCGCGAAGGTCGTCCTGGGCGACCACCCGGTGGCCGACGAGCTGCGCGGCCTCGGGCTCGACCGGGCGCGGGCGCTGACCACCAGCACCGTCGGGCATCTGCAGATGGTCTTCCAGGGCGCCGAGGAGGTGCGCACGTGAGGCGGACGGCGCTGGTGACCGGCGCCGCGCGCGGGCTCGGCGCCGCGGCGGCGCGGCGGCTGGCCGCGGCGGCGTGGGACGTCGTCGCGGTGGACGTGGACGAACTCGGTCTCGCCAAGACGGCGCACCGCTCCCCCAACACCCACGTGCGGGTGTGCGACGTCACCGACCCCGGCGCCGTCGCCGAGGTGCTGGCGATGACCGGCCCCGTGCACCGCGTCGTCCACGCCGCGTCGGCCGCGTCGGCCGGGCCGGTGCTCGCGCAGCCGCTCCACGAGGTGGAGCACGTCCTGCGGACGAACGTCCTCGGCGCCGTCCACATCGTCCGGGCGACGCTGCCGGGCATGCTGGAGCGCCGCGCCGGGGAGCTGTTCCTCTGCCCGGGCGCCTCGGGCCCGCCGGAGAGCCCGTCCGCCGCCGCAGTGGCCGCCTACGCCGACGCGCTGTTCGCCGAGCACGGCGGGCGGGGCGTGGCGCTGCGCTGCGTCCACGCGGCGGCCGGGACGCCGCACGGCCCCGTCCTCGACGCCATGGACCGCTCGCTGGCGCGTCCCGCCGCGGACGTCCACGTACGGGTCGGGCCGGCCCGCCGGGCGCTCCTCCCGGCGCTCGCCCGACGCTGAACGTCGGCGGGACCGCATAAGCTGTCTCTTCGCCTTCGAGGTGCCGGGACGTCCCCGGCCCGACCCACGCGCGAGGAGCAGCCTGCATGTCGTCCCAGGCCAACGGGCGGCCGACCGGTCCCGGCGGCACGGTGAAGGATCGGGAGATCGCCGCCGAGCAGCGCTACGTCGACACCGCCTACGCGCGGCTGGAGGAGATGCGCGCGGACGCCCAGGCCATGATCCGCGAGGGCTACCGCCAGTCGCTCGCCGGCACCAAGGGCTCGCTCGTGGACCGGGACGCGATGGTCCACCAGGCGGCGCTGCGCGTCCAGGCCCTCGACATCGCCGACGACGGCCTGGTGTTCGGCCGGCTCGACCTGGCCTCCCGCGAGGTCCGCTACATCGGCCGCGTCGGCGTCCGCACCAGCGAGCACGACTCCCTCGTCATCGACTGGCGGGCGCCCGCCGCCGAGGACTTCTACCGCGCCACCCCCGAGGACCCGCGCGGCGTCGTGCGCCGCCGCGTCCTGCACTCCCGCGGCCACACCGTGGTCGACCTGGAGGACGACCTGCTCGACCCGGAGGCCTCCGAGGGGATGACCGTCGTCGGCGACGGCGCGTTCCTCGCCTCGCTCGCCCGCACCCGCGAGGGCGCCATGCGCGACATCGTGGCGACCATCCAGCGGGAGCAGGACGAGGTGATCCGCGCCCCCGCCGACGGCACCGTCCTGGTGCGCGGCGCCCCCGGCACCGGCAAGACCGCCGTCGCGCTGCACCGCGTCGCCTACCTGCTGTTCCGGCACCGCCGCCGGTTCGGCTCGCGCGGCGTCCTCGTCGTCGGCCCGAACCGCCGGTTCACCGCCTACATCGAGCGGGTGCTGCCGTCGCTCGGCGAGGGCTCGGCGACGCTCCGCTCCCTCGGCGACCTCGTCGAGGGCGCCGCCGCGACCGTCCACGACCCGCCGCGGCTCGCCCGCGTCAAGGGCTCCGAGGCGATGGCGGCGGTGCTGCGGCGCGCCGTCGCCGACCACGCGCCCGGCGCCCCCGAGGAGCTGCGCGTCGTGTTCAAGGGCGTCGTCGTCTCGCTCGACCGCGCCCGCCTCGACCGCATCAGGAACGAGGTCCACCGGCGCAGCCGCGGCAGCGTGAACGCCGCGCGCGGCCGGGCCGCGGAGATGCTCCTGGACGCCCTCTGGCGCCGCTTCGGCGAGGTCGGGGGCCCCGAGGCCGCCGAGGCCGAGGAGGGCGCCGAGGCGGGCCTGTGGAACGCGATCCTCGCCGCCGACGGCCTCGCCTCCCTCGACGAGGAGCCGGCGCGCGGCCACGCCGGCGGGAACGGGAACGGCGACCCCAAGCGCGCCCAGTTCGACGCGCGGGTCCGCGAGCAGCGCGCCTTCACCGACTTCCTCGTCGCCTGGTGGCCGATCCGGCGCCCGCTGGACGTGCTGCGCTCGCTCGGCGACCCGGCCCGGCTGCGCCGCGCCGCCGGACGCGACCTCGACCGCGCCGACGTCGAGCCGGTCGCCGCGTCCTGGGCCGGGGAGGACGCGCCGCTCAGCTACCAGGACGTCGCCCTGCTGGACGAGATCGACGCGCTGCTCGGCTCCCCGCCCCGCCCGTCCCGCCGCCGCAAGGCCCCGTCCGAGGACGACCCGTTCGTGGTGGACGGCGTCAACATCCTCACCGGCGAGGAGGTCGTGGACGAGACGTGGGAGCCGGAGATGCAGGAGCTCACCACGTCCATCGAGCGGCTGGAGCGCTCGCGCCGGGTCGACGACGGCGTGGTGGAGGACCGCCCCGAGTACGCGCACCTCGTCGTCGACGAGGCGCAGGACCTGTCCCCCATGCAGTGGCGGATGCTCGGCCGCCGCGGCCGCCAGGCGAGCTGGACGATCGTCGAGGACCCGGCCCAGAGCGCCTGGGAGGACCTCGCCGCCGCCCGGCGCGCGATGGAGGCCGCGCTCGGCGGCGAGCGCCCCGCGTCCCGGGGCCGCCGCCGGACCCGCAAGGCGCCCCCGCCGCGCGCCCGGCACGAGTACGAGCTGACCACGAACTACCGCAACTCCACCGAGATCGCGGCGGTCTCCGCGCGGGTGCTCGCCCGCGCGCTGCCGGAGGCGAGACCGGCCCGCGCCGTCCGCACGTCGGGGCTCGAGCCCGTCGTCCGGGTCGTCCCGGAATCCGGTCTCGGCTCCGCCGCCCGCGCCGCCGTCGAGGAGCTGCTCGGCCAGGTCGAGGGCACCATCGGCCTGATCGTCCCGCTCTCCCTGGAGGAGTCCGGCGCCCAGGCCGCGCTGTTCGGCGAGCCCGCCACGGCCTGGGGCCCCGCCGACCGCGACCGGCTCGGCGCGGGCCTGCCCGAGCGCGTCCAGGTCCTGGACGTCTTGGAGGCCAAGGGCCTGGAGTTCGACGCGGCGGTGATCGTGGCGCCCGAGACCGTCGCCGCCCAGTCCCCGCGCGGCCTGCGCGTGCTGTACGTGGCGGTGTCGCGCGCGACGCAGCGCCTGACCGTCCTCACCGCCGACCCGGAGTGGAAGGACGCCCTGCTCACCGGCTGAGCACCCCTGCGCCCCGTTCCGCTCGGGGTCGGAGCCGACGCCGCCCGATCCGCTCGGGGTTAGGCTGACGCTGCCCCATCCGCACGGGTGAACGGAGACCGATGAGCGGCCGCAATCCCGCACCCAGGCGCAGCTACGCAGGCCGGTCGGCCGAGGAGCGCCGCGCGGAGCGGCGCGAGCGCCTGCTGGCCGCCGGGCTCGAACTGTTCGGGACGCGCGGCTACGCGGCGACGTCCATCGAGCGGCTGTGCGCGACGGCGAGCGTCTCGACCCGCAACTTCTACGAGGAGTTCTCCGGGCGCGAGGAGCTGCTCACCACCCTGCACCGCACCGTCAACGACCGCGCCGCCGAGGCCGTGGCCGCCGCGTACGCGCAGGCGGCGGGCGCCGACCTGGCGACCCGCGTGGAGCGCGCGGTCCGCGCGTTCGTCACCGTCACCGCGAGCGACCCGCGCTGGGCGCGCATCGCGTTCGTCGAGGTGATCGGCGTCAGCGCCGGCCTGGAGGGGCACCGCCTCCGCTGGCGCGGCCGGTGGGAGGACGCGATGCTCGCCATGATCCGCGAGGCCGCCGCCCGCGGCGAGGCCGTCGACCGCGACCACCGCCTCACGATGATCGCCGTCATCGGCGCCGTGAACAACCTCGTCCACCACTGGTCCGCCCGCGACCAGGACGTCCCCCTCGACGCCATAACCGCCGAACTGACCCACCTCATCCTCGCCGCCGTCACAACCCCCTAGATAATCGGGGGGCGGCCTGTTCGGGTCATGCGCCAGGCGGTGCGGTAGGAGATGGGGCGGCGGGGGCCCGCTGGTTTGCGCCAGCCTTCCAGGAAGCCCTTGAACCAGGGCTTGAGGGCGCTCGGCTTGCGCTCGCGGAGGACGGTCATGCCGACCCAGACGGCGAGGTAGGTGAGCGCCAGCGGCCACGGCAGGTTGCGGCGGGCCAGCCAGACGCGGTTGCGGGCGTTGTAGCGGTAGAACATGGCGTGCCGGGTCGGCAGGACGGCGGGGTGGAACATCACCGCCGAGGCGTCGTAGACGATGCGGTAGCCGGCGTTGAGGATCTGCCAGGCGAGGTCGGTCTCCTCGTGGGCGTAGAAGAAGTCCTCCGGGAGGCCGCCGCCGGCGTCGAACGCGGCGCGGCGGATCGCGCAGGCGCCGCCGAGGAACGTGGTGGCGGCGGACGAGCGCTCCGGGTCGCCCGCGCGCAGCCGGGGCACGTGCCGGCGCTCGCCGCGCCCGCCCTCGGGGTCGCGGACGCGGAACGAGACGACACCGAGGTCGGGTTCGGCGGAGAACCGGTCGCGCAGGTGGGCGCCGAGGCGGGGCGAGCGGTACCAGCCGTCGTCGTCCAGGAACAGGATGACGTCGCCGCAGGACGCCTCCACGCCCCGGTTGCGGCCGCCGGGGATGCCGAGGTTCTTCGGCAGGCTGAGGGTCTTGACGCGCTCGTCGTCGAACGGCGGCGCGCCCGCCGCCGCGCCGACGGGGTCGACGCCGTTGCCGACGAGGACGACCTCGACGTCCACGTGCTCCTGCTCCAGGGCGCTGCGGACGGCGCGGGCCAGCTCCTCGGGCCGGTTGCCCATGGTGAGGACGACGACGGACAGTTTCACTTCAGCCTCCGGGAGGCCAGGATGCTGACCAGGTGCAGCAGGGTCTGCACGACGGCGACGGCGGCGACCGCGACCATCAGGACGCGGACCGCGACCGGGTCGTCCGCGCCGGTCAGCCTGTCGATCACGGCGGCGGCGAGGATCAGCAGCGACAGCTCGACCGCGCCGATGATGCGGTGGAAGCGCAGCATGGACGCCGCCTGCCGGGCCAGCGCGATGCCGGTGGAGCGGGGGCGCAGCGCGCGGTCGCCGCCGGTCGGGTCGGCGGGCAGCCCGGACTTGGCGCGGGCGACGACGACGTTGTCGGTCTCCGCCTTGATCAGCGCGGCGCCGAGCGCGGCGAGCAGGCCGAGCTCGACCCAGCCGCCGTTCTCCCAGCCGCCCTGCGCCATGAAGCCGAGCCCGGCGAGCAGCGACACCTCGGAGAGGTAGTGGCCGATCCGGTCGAGGAACACCCCGGCGACCGACGTCTGCCTCAGGTAGCGGGCGACCTCGCCGTCGACGCAGTCGAGCAGCAGGTAGACCTGGATGAGGAACGCGCCGGCGAGCGCCGTCCACAGCGGGTCGGCGGGCAGCGACACCGCGACGCCGGCGAGGACGCCGCTGAGCATCATCAGGTAGGTCAGCTGGTTGGGGCTGAACCCGAGGCGCAGCGAGATCCACGCGAAGTACGGGGACAGGTCGCGCATGTAGAGGCGGCCGGCCCAGTGCTCCTCGTTGCGCCGGTCCTTCAGGCCGGGCGGCTGGCCGTACCGGCGGATGTCGGCGACCTTCGCGCCCTTGCGGTGCGGCCGGTGGTCGTCACCGGGCGGCTCCGCGGCGCCGGGCGGCTCGGCGGCGCCGGGTCGCTCGGGGGAGCCGGGGGGCTGCGTGGAAGGGTTCTGCCCGGACAGCTCAGCCTCCATGGGCCTGGACATACTCGTGCACCGCCTTGCGGGTCTCGCCCTCGTCGAGGCTGAGGTGTTCCAAGATCGTATAGCGGCCGGGCCGGGTGTGCGGGGCGTACTGCACCGCCTCCGCGAACTGCTCGGCGGTCAGCCCGACGTCGGCCGGGAAGCGGGGCAGCCCGTGCCGGCCGAGGCAGGCGAGGATCTCTTCGAGCCGGTCCTCCCCCGCGCCGAGCCGGGTGGCGCGCAGGTGGTAGCAGAACGCGGCGCCGATGCCGGCGAGCTCGCCGTGGTTGCCGGTGTCCGGGAAGAGCTGGTCGATGGCGTGCAGGATCTCGTGGTCGCCGCCGGACGCCGGGCGGGAGTCGCCCGCGAACGCCATCGCCATCCCCGACAGCACGAGCCCCTCGGCGAGGACGGTGAGGAACCGGTCCGAGTCGATGGTGCCGGGCTGGTGCAGCAGGGCCTCGGCGGCGGTGCGCGCCACGGTGAGCGCCATCCGGTCGACCCGCTCGCCGCACTCGTCGGCGGCGAGGAGCCAGTCCTCCACGGCGGAGAAGTTGCTCACCACGTCGCCGATCCCGGCGCGGACGAGCCGGTCGGGCGCCGCGTGCACGTAGTCGAGGTCGACGATCATCGCCAGCGGCATCACGACGCCGAACGAGCCCTTGCCCTTGTCGTGGACGAGGGAGGCGACCGGCGAGCAGATGCCGTCGTGCGACAGGTTCGTGGCGACCGACACCATCGGGATGCCCGACAGCGTCGCCGCGTACTTGGTGGCGTCGATCGTCCGGCCGCCGCCGATGCCGACGACCGCCTCGTAGGACCCGGCGCGCAGCCGGGAGCCCAGGCTGACCGCCGCCTCCACGGTGCCGCCCTCGACGTGGAACACCTCGCAGGACGACAGGGACGGCCGGACGTGCTCGGCGATCTGGTCGCCCTGGCCGGGGCCGACGGCGATCGCGACGCGCCCCTCGGTGACGATCCGCCTGTCGGCGAGCAGCTCGCCGAGGCTCGCCACGGCGCCGCGCCGCACGTCGATGGAGAGCGGCGCGTTCAGCATCCGCGTCAGCAGGGGCATGGGCCTCCTCGCGTCGTGCCGGCCTGAGGTCGGTTCGTGCCGTGCGGTCAGTAGCCCTTGGCGATCCGGCGGGCCTTCTCCAGGTCGTCGTGGTCGTCGACCTCGACCCAGTCGACCTCGCCGATCGGCGCGACGCCGATGCGGCCGCCGCGGTTCACGAGCTCCTGGTAGCCGTCCTCGTAGTAGAGGTCGGGGTCGCGCTCCCAGGTGGCCTTGAGCGCGTCGGCCAGGGGCCCGGCCGCGGCGGGCTCGATCAGGGTGGCGCCGATGTACTCGCCGTTCGCGGTGGCGGGGTCCATGAGCTTGGTGATGGTCTTCAGGTGGCCCTCACCGTCGAGGATCACCTTCATCTCCTCGTCGGCGAGAGTTTTCACGTCGTCCACCGCCAGGAGGATGTCCGGTCCGCGGTTCGCCAATAGTGTCTTCTCGACGCCCACCGGGTGGACCGTGTCGCCGTTGACCATCAGGACGCCCTTGGTGAAGTACTGCCGAGCGAGCCACATGGAGTAGGCGTTGTTCCACTCCTCGGCCTTGTCGTTGTGGACGAGCGTGAGCGACACGCCGTACCGCTCCTCGAGGGCGGCCTTGCGGTCGTGCACGGCGTCCGCGCAGTAGCCGACGACGATGACGACGTCGGTCAGCCCGACCTCGGCGAGGTTGCCGAGGGCGATGTCGAGGATGGTGGTCTCGCCGTCCACGGGGACCAGGGCCTTGGGGAGGGTGTCGGTGTACGGCCGCAGCCTCCGGCCCGCGCCCGCCGCCAGCACCATGCCGATCATGCTCTCTTCTCCCTCTCGCCGTGGGGCCCGTCCCCCACACCCTCGGACAACTTCTTCGTCAGGTCGACCATCACTCCGCCGGCGCGGCCGTGCCGCGCCCACGTGGCGGCGCTCTCTCCGCCGGACAACACGCCAAGGTAGGCGGCCAGCGCCGCGTACGCGAACGGAAGCGGCGCGAGCAGCCCGGCGAAGGCCGTGAACAGCATCCGGCCCTCCCAGCCGAGCCCGGCGAGGCGGACCCACCGCGGCGGCCGGCGCCCCTGGCGGGTGCGGTAGGCGGCGTCGTAGTGGTGGAGCGCGAGAACCGTGAGCAGCACGTAGACGAGCGGCACCGGAACTGCCCGCGCATCCCCCAACACGGCGAGGTAACCATACTCGATCCCGCGCAGAATGGGCGGAACCAGCCAGTCCAGCCGCCCGGTGTGCGGGTGGTCGGACGCGGGTCCGGCCAGCAGCAGCACGACGAGCGGGGCGAACACCGCCGGTTCGGGGCCGATCCGCGTCCCGGGCTGGGGCCCGACCGCGAGCAGGACGCCGGTCGCCGCCGCCGCCAGCACGGTGAACGGCAGCGGCGGGAGCCGTCCGCCCGCCGTGCGCCCGAGGGCGCGCGACAGCGGACCGTCGTCGCGGTACACCCGCACCGCCGTCATGGCGTGAGCGACCTCGCCACCCGCCCGGCCAGGGTCGCCGCGGCGGCGGCCGACCCCCATGCGAGCAGGGCGGCGAACGTCAGCCGCGCGTCGGCGAGGGCCGCGGTGAGCGAGATCAGCGCGAACCGCTCGCCGAGCGGCAGCCGGAGGCTCTTGGCGGCGCGCCGTGCGGCCCTGCCCCGCTGGGACGCGCCGCGCGGGGAAGTACCTCGCCGGGACGGGCGGGAGCGGCGCGCGGGCCTGCTCGCCGAGTAGGAGGCCGAGACCGTGTGGCGGACGGCCAGCAGCGCCGCCGCGCCCACCGCGAGCCACCACGCGTCCTCCGCGGAGGCCTCCCCGGCGGCACCGGCGGCACCGGCGGCGCCGACCGCCAGGCCCGCGTAGACGGCGAGCTCCTTGACCCGGTCGAGGACGGCGTCCGGCCGGACGGCGAACGGGCTCGCCCGGCGGCCGAGGACCGCGCCGGCCTGCCCGAGGACGAGCGAGGCGGCCAGCAGCAGCGCCCCCGCGACGAGCCCGTGGCGCGCGCCGTCGGAGAACCACACCGCCGCCAAACCCGCGAGTGCGAGCGAGGACGCCGACACGGCGCCGGCGCTGAGCCCGCGCTCGTCGGCCCACCGGGCGACGAGCGCGCCGCAGGGACCGGTCACGTAGCCGGCGACGAGGCCCTCACCGGGCTCGGCGCGACCGCGCGGCCGCGCTCCCTCGTCGTCGAGGGGGTCCGCGGCGTCGACGGGGTCCACAGAGTCCACGACGTGGGCGGCCTCTCGATCCGGGCGGGCGACCGCGGGGTGGTCCGGTACGTTGAGCGTGACCGGCCGCTCACGCGCGGGCGCCTGATCCATCGGTGCCTCCGGGCCGGTCGGAGAAGCGGAGTAAGTGCAAAGCGTAGTGGCTCCGATACACGGAGTCAGAGAATCCCGGAGAGAGATGGCGACGCGGACGGTTGCGGTGGTGCTCGCCGGCGGGGTCGGCGAGCGCATGGGCGCCGGGCGCCCCAAACAGCTCATGGAGGTCGGCGGGCGGCCGATCCTGGCGCACGCGATCGGGGCGTTCGACGCGCATCCGGGGATCGGCGAGGTCGTGGTCGTGATGGCGGCCGGGCACCTGCGCGAGGCCGCCGTGATCGCCGCGCCGTTCCGCAAGACGGCGGCGGTGATCGAGGGCGGCGCGACCCGGACCGCGTCCACGGTGGCGGCGCTGCGCCTGCTGGACGACCGCCCCGACGACGTCCGCGTCCTGTTCCACGACGCGGCCCGCCCCTTCGTCGACCGCCCGGTCATCGACCGCGTGCTGGACGCGCTGGACGACTGCGAGGCCGTCGCGGTCGGCGTGCCCTCGGCCGACACGATCGTGGTGGTCGAGGACGGGACGGTCGCGTCGATGCCTCCGCGCGAGACGCTGAGCCGGTTCCAGACGCCGCAGGGGTTCCGGCTCGGCACGATCCGCAAGGCCTACGAGCTCGCCCTCGCCGACCCGGACCTGCGCGCCACCGACGACTGCGGGATCGTGCACCGCTACCTGCCGGACGTCCCGATCCGGGTCGTCGCGGGCAGCGAGCGCAACCTCAAGGTCACCCAGCCGCTCGACGCCGTCATCGCCGAACATCTCGCCAGCGAGGAAGCACCTTGATCTTCGAGAACACCCCCACCGTCATCGGCCACCGCGGCCTCGGCTCGGGCGAGATCACCCCGCCCGGGGCGCAGGAGCCCGTCGCCGAGAACACGCTGCCCTCGATGCTCGCCGCGGTCGACGCGGGCCTGTCCTGGGTCGAGATCGACGTGACGCGGACCGCCGACGACGTCCTCGTGCTGCGGCACGACCCGACGACCGTGGACGGCGACCACCTGGTCGACCTGCCCGCGACCGCGAGCGGCCTGCCGCGGCTCACCGAGATCTTCGACGCGCTGCCGGCGGACGTGGCGGTGGACGTGGACGTGAAGACCGTCCTGGAGGACGCGCTGGACGAGCCGTCCCGCCGCACGGGGGCGCTGCTGGCGCCGGTGCTGAGGCGGGAGGCGAAGCGGCGCCGGCTGCTCGTCACCTCGTTCGACCCGTCGCTGCTGATGTTCCTGCGGGAGGAGGTCCCCGGCGTCCCGCTCGGGCTGCTGACGTGGCTGCGGTTCCCGCTGTGGCACGCCGTCCCGGCCGCGGCGGGCCTCGGCATGGACGTCGTGGCCGTGCACACCGGGTCGTGCGGCATCGAGCACCCCGACACGCGGCTGCGGCCGCTGGAGCACTGCGTGGACATCGCGCACAAGGCGGGCCTGGAGGCGATCGCCTGGTGCCCGTCCGCCGAGGCCGCCCCGACGTACGCGGAGGCCGGGTTCGACGCGATGGTGGTCAACGACGTCCCCGGCGTGCTCGCGGCCGTCCAGCCGTCGGCGGCCGCGCCCGGGGCCGACGCCCCCGCCTGACGACCGCGCCTGACGACCGCGCCGGACAGCGGCCGGCGACGGCCCGGGCGGCGGGGAGTCAGCTCGGGCGGTTGCCGCCGTACATCTGCGTCCACTCGCCCGGCGGCTCGTCGTCCTCCGAGCCGCTCTTGGCGGGCGGCTCGGACGGCCGGTCCTCGCCGGACCGGGCAGGCGGCAGCGGAGGCGGGTTGGAGCCGGCCGGCTGCCCGTACTGCGGCGGGCTCTGCCAGGACGGGGACTGCCCCGGCGCGGGAGGCTGCTGGGGCGCCCCCATGGGCGCCGGACCGCCGTGCATGGGCGGCGGACCCATCGGTGCGGGCGGCGGGCCGCCGAACTGCGGTGCGGCGGCGGCCGCCTTCCGGGACTTCCACCGCGAGGGCGCGAGCGAGGCGACCAGGAGCGCGACGCCCAGCAGCAGGAAGACCCCGTAGGGGCCGAGCGTCATGTAGCCGAACTGGATCTTGCCGGGCAGCGAGCGGAACCCGGAAAGCGCCGCGTCGCGCATCGATTCGCGGCCGGAGTGCTCGACCGCCCAGGTCGGGGACACCGCCCAGGCGAGGCCGACCGCCGTGTAGACGACGCCCGGGACGAGCGAGGCGAGCGGCGAGAGGCGTGACCCCGCCACCGCGCCGACCAGCACCGCCGCCAGGAGGACCAGCCCGGTGCTGACCCACCGGTCGCCGCTGTGCAGGCGGTAGAACTGGAACATCCGGTTGAACCCGGTCGTGCTGTAGCACAGGCTCAGCGCGACCACCGGGGTCACCACGAGCCCGATCAGCACCCCGAGGCCGTGGCGTGCTCCGTTGGACATGGACACCTCCGAACAGCGACGGGCGAGATCCCGCCAAACCTAACGGTCGGACGTGCCCGGCACCACGGGGGTTCGGGGGTGATCGTGTATTTCTGTCCCGCTACTGAATGGATTCGCCGGGCTTGACCGGGGCGGGCTGGCCGAGCCGCGGCGGGCTGGTCAGGAACCCGACGCCCCAGGTCACGTGCATGGTGGCGAACACGAGCGGGAGCCGGATCCAGGCCGACAGCGGCAGCCCGCGCCCCTCCACGGCGGCGCCGGCGATCATCGCGGCCGCGTACCCGCCGGGCAGGATCCAGCCCGGCCAGAACCCGAACAGCCCCGCGACCGCGCCCGCCGCCATCGCCACGACGGCGATCGGCGGGGCGAGGTAGCGCAGGTTCAGCGTGCCCTGGTGCTCGCGCCCCACGACGCGCCGCCAGCGCCCGGTGTGGAAGTACTGCTTGGCGAGGGCCCGCAGGTTGGGCCGGGGCCGGTAGGTGACGCGCATCCGGGGCGTGAAGTAGATCCGGCCGCCGGTCTGCCGGATGCGGTGGTTCATCTCCCAGTCCTGCGCGCGGGTGAACGTCTCGTCGTAGCCGCCGACGCGGTCGAGCGCGCTGCGGCGGAACGTGCCGAGGTAGACGGTCTCCACCTCGCCCGCCTCGCCGCCGGTGTGGAAGCGGGCGTTGCCGACGCCGAGCTTGGAGGTCATCGCGCGCGCCACGGCCTTCTCGAACGGGGTGACGCCCTCGGCCGCCATGATCCCGCCGACGTTGTCGGCGCCGGTCTCCTCCATCGTCTCGACGGCGGCCCGCACGTAGTCGGCGGGCAGCAGCGAGTGCCCGTCCACCCGGACGATGATCGAGTACTGCGACGCCTTGATCGCGATGTTGAGGCCCTGCGGGGTGCGCCCGGTCGGGTTCGCGACGACGATGACGCGCGGGTCCTCGGTGGCGAGCTTGCGCGCGATCTCCTCGGTGCGGTCGCGGGACGGCCCGATGGCGAGCACGAGCTCCAGCTCGCCGGGGTAGTCCTGGCCGAGGATGCGGCGCACGGCGTCGGTCAGGTGGCGCTCCTCGTTGAGGACGGGCATCACGACCGAGACGGCGGGCCACGTGCGCTGACCGGAGTCGGGAAGGGGCTTCACGGCGTAGCGGGTTTCCTGGTTCATGGCGCGCTGGGCATGGGGAGACGAATTCATGTGGGCTCGCGGGCGCACCCGTCCGGCGGACCGGAGTGAGGCGCCCCTTCCTCTCTCTTGCTCGCTTGTCTGACGCAGCCCACGCCACCCAGGTTTGCGTGCGGGCCGCCGGGGTGTGGTCAAGACGGCGCCACGTTACTGCAAGGACACGACGTCCAGGTAGCGAACGGACGGGTGTCCCCCACTTTAGAGTGGTGTGGACTCGCGTCAGCACGTGATCATCGGGAGGCGGCGGCCGGCATGGCAGACGGGCAGGACTCGGGCCGCGGCGACGCGGACCCCCTGGAGCGCTACTTCCGGCCTCGTCCGGGCGCCCACGCGGCCGACGACGACGGCGACATCGAAGGCGTGACCATCGACGGGATGCCCGCTCCCCGGGTCCCGGTGGAGAGCCCGCGCGGGCCGCGCCGGCCGGGCCGGGGGCTGAGCCCGCGGGCGGCGGTGAGCGCGCGGCGGCAGAAGCGCTTCCTCACCCTCACCGGGACGGCGTCGGCGTTCGTCCTGCTCACCTCGGGCGGGGCGTGGGCGTTCCAGAACTACGTCACCGGCATGATCGACAAGGTGTCGGTCGGCGGCCTCGGCAAGGGCAAGGACACGCCGAAGGGCGCGATGACGATCCTGGTGGCGGGCGTCGACCGGCGCCAGGGGCTGACCAAGGAGCAGCAGAAGGCGGCCAAGCTCGGGCACGAGCCGGGCGAGCGCTCCGACACGATGATGCTGGTGCACGTGTCCCGCGACCACGACAGCGTGTCGGTGGTGAGCCTGCCGCGCGACTCCTACGTGACGATCCCCGGGCACAAGTCGAACGGGTCGGAGGGCGCCAAGGGGACGCGGGTCCCGGCGCGTCCCGGCAAGCTCACCTGGGCCTACCAGTTCGGGGGGCCCGACCTCACCGTCAGCACGGTCAAGCAGGCGACCGGCGTGTCCATCGACCACTACGTCGAGGTGAACTTCTACGGGTTCGTGCACATGGTGGACGCGCTCGGCGGCGTGGACGTGTGCACCGAGCAGGCCATCGACGACAAGAAGAGCGGCCTGCGGCTCCCCGCCGGCAAGTCGCACGTGGACGGCCTGAAGGCGCTCGCGTTCGCCCGCGCCCGCTACTCGCTGACGGGCGGCAGCGACCTCGGCCGCATCGACCGGCAGCAGCAGTTCATCGCGTCGATGATGAAGCAGGCGCTGTCGACCAGGACGCTCGGCGACCCGGTCAAGTCCACGAAGTTCCTCAACGCCTCGCTGAAGTCGCTGCGCGTGGACGAGAAGCTCGCCGACAACCTGCCCGGGCTCGCCGACCAGATGAAGAACCTGTCGACCGACGACCTCACGTTCGCGAAGGTGCCGCTGTCGAACCCGGGCTACAACGCCGTGCTGTGGAACTCGCCGTCGCCGCAGTCGACCGTCCAGTGGGACCAGCACAAGGCGCGCGACCTGTTCACCCGGCTCCGCCGCGACCAGCCGCTCGCGGCGGAGAGCCCCAAGCCGAGCGCCACGCCGACGAAGAAGGCCGAGGACGAGCTGACGGTGCCGCCGGACGAGATCTCCGTCCGGGTCCTCAACGCGATCGGCACCCGCGGCCTCGCGACCCAGGCGGGCGGCCAGCTCCGCAAGGCGGGCTTCAAGGTGAGCGTCGCGCCGGGCGTGGCGCGGCGCGGGCAGCAGACGACCCAGATCCTGTACGGGCCGAAGCGGGAGGACTCGGCCAAGACCCTCGCGGCCGCGATCCCGGACGCCAAGCTGAAAAAGGTCTCCTCGCTCGGCTCCCAGATCCAGGTGATGGTCGGCGCGGACTGGGACGGGTCCGGCTGGGCCGGCGTGAAGGACGTAAAGGTGAAGGAGTCCCCGAGCGCGTCGCCGTCGCCGGGCTCGGCGATCGAGACCGGCACGGCCACCCAGAAGCTCTGCGGCTGAGCGGCCCGCCGGCCCGGCGCCGTCCCCGCGGCCACCTCGCCTTCTAGAATGCTTTTCTAGTCACGGGCGGGGAGGAAGCAGCATGGGCGAGGACGTGCCGGCCGGGGCCTTCTACGAGCCGGCCGGCGAGGGGCGGTTCGCCGGCACGCCCGCCACGGCCGGGCCCTGGTCGCCGGGGCTGCAGCACGGGGGGCCGGTGTCGGCCCTCATCGGGCGGGCCTTCGAGCGGCACGACCCCGTCCCCGGCGGCCGCGTCGCGCGGGTGACCGTCGAGATCCTCAACCCGGTGCCCGTGGCGGAACTGGACGTCAGCGTGCGCGTGGTCCGTCCCGGCAGGAGGGTCGCCTTCCTCGAAGGCGAGATCGCGCATGAGGGGCGGACGGTCGTCCGCGCCTCCGCCTGGCGGATCATGGCGGCCCCCGCGCGGCTGGAGCCGGTCGCGCACGCGCCGACGCCGCCGCCGCTGCCCGAGACGCCGCGGCCGTTCGGGGAATGGCCGGACGTGCACATGGACGGCTACCTGTCCGCGATGGAGTGGCGGCTCGTCCGCGGCGCCTTCGGCGAGCCCGGCCCGGGGACGGTCTGGGCGCGCTCGCGGATCCCCCTGGTGGCCGGCGAGGCCGACACCCCCCTCGTCCGCGCGCTGACGCTCGCCGACAGCGCCTCCGGCATCGGCAGCCAGCTCGACCTGGCCAAATGGCTGATCATCAACACCGACGTGACCGTGGCACTGCACCGCGACCCCGTCGGCGAGTGGCTCTGCCTCGACGCGTCGCTGGACGCCGCCCCGGGCGGCAGCGCGCTGTGCCGGGGCACGCTCGCCGACCGCTCCGGCGAGCTCGGCGGCGTCCTGCAGACCCTTCTCGTGGACGAGCGCCCGTCCGACTGAACTCGGCCTCTGAGCTGGACCAACACGCTAAGTGATCACTCTGCTACAGTGAGTGGCGCCCGGGCGACAGTGAACAGAGTTCCGACCTCGTCAGGAGTGCAGAGAAATGTCCACAAGGATTCCCGGACTGCTCACCGCGACCGCCGCGATCTCGGTCGCCCTCACCGGCGTCGCCGCCGCGAGCGGCCCGCAGACCGCGCCGCCGCCGGCCCCGCCGGCCCCGAACCTCGATACAAACCCGGCATACGACATCAATCCGGCATACGGCCTGAACCCGTCGTCCGACGGGTCGTCGGAGAACGCGGCGCCCCGCCCGAGGTCGGCGGACCCCAAGCCGCGGGCGGACGAGGCGGAGGCCCCGGAGGCCGAGGCGCCGAAGTCGCCGCCGAAGCACAAGTCCAAGCACAAGCCGAAGGGCAAGCCCGAGCCGAAGTCGGAGGCCGAGGACGGCACCGACCTGGAGGCGTGCGAGGACGCGCAGTGCCAGGTCGAGGTCAAGGACGGCCAGACGATCACGTTCGACAAGAAGTACGGGATGGCCCCGCTGCACATCAAGATCGAGGGCCGCCGGCTGACCTTCACCGCCCGCGGCCGCCAGGGGACGCTGACCGCCTCGCTCGACACGGACGGGCCCAGCTCCGGCACCTACAACGGCATCACGCTGCGCCCGCACCGGGGCAAGGACGGCAGCGTCATCCTCGACATCTCACACGCCTGAGCCTTCCGCCCAGGCGAGCCGCTCGCACCGGCGAGCCGGAGCCGAGGGGGCGGGCCGCACGGCCCGCCCCGACGGCCGTCCCGCGCACTGCGTCAAGGCCGCGCTGCTTCAAGGCCGCGCTGCATCGAGGCCGCGCTGCTTCGGGACCGCGCTGCTTCGGGACCGCGCTACTTGAGGAGCTGGCGGGCCATGACCATGCGCTGGATCTGGTTGGTGCCCTCGTAGATCTGGGTGATCTTGGCGTCGCGCATCATCCGCT